>NZ_CP016757.1:2067500-2407500 GCF_001701045.1 Cloacibacillus porcorum | reverse complement strand
CGGGGCAGGGGCGTTCGTGGGGGAAGGTGAATAGGTGCTCTTTTAACGGGTCTTTATTTGAAATATTAGCGCGCGCGGCGCGTATGCGGGACGCCCTTTTTATATCGTTTTCGTTTTTGTATGTGATTTCGCCGCCGGGCTGAAGCCGCAGCTCGAATTCTATGCTCTGAGGGCTGCGCGAGTTCCAGCCCGAGGCGGCTTTTGACCTTATCAGGAAGCCGCCCTGCTCCGCGCCTATCGTTACGGAGGCGGTATTGTTGCCGGGCATCGACATATGGTCCGTTACGAACTCCGCTTCGCCGAGCTCCCTCACGAGCTTCGCCAGGGCCTCATCTTTTGAAACCGCCTCCGCCGCGGTGAGGGCGGCGCTTACGGCAAGCGCCTCGCACTGTGCCCTCTCGTGCTCCACATAGGCGCGCTTTGTCACTACGCGCCATCCGAAGAAGACAAACGAGGCAAGTACCGCGGCTATAAAAATACATTTCGCCGTCTGTTCGGCGAGGCTTGAAATTTTTACGTTCATAAAGGCTATTATATCAGCAATCGCAGAAAGTTTATGCTAGAATACGGAACGGTGATTATTATGGAAAATTTAAATAATAAGCAGGAAGATGATAATTCCGTCAGAATAGATATAGAAAAGCCAGACAGCGGGAACATTGTGCGCGACGAGATCTGGCTTATGTGCACGGTCGTCAAGTGGTGTTTCATCTCGATCGTGACCGGCGTCGCAGTCGGCCTTGTCGCGGGGGGCTTCCTGCTTGCGCTGCGGTACTCGATGAAAATCACCGCCGCGCTGGGAACACTGCATTATCTGCTGCTGTTTCCCGGCCTCATCCTCAGCTACTATCTTGTGCGGATGCTCGCGCCGCAGTCCGCGGGCCACGGTACGGAGGCGGTGATCGACGCCATACACAACCGCCATCGAACGCTGATCGACGTCAAGGCCGTTCCCGTGAAGATCGTCGCTACGATCGTGACAATATCGTCAGGCGGTTCCGTCGGCATAGAGGGTCCCTGCGCCCAGATTGGCTCAGGCGTCTCCTATCTGCTTGGCCGCATATTCAACATGGACGACTCCGACATGAAAAAGATAATAATCTGCGGCATCGCGGCGGGCTTCTGCGCCGTCTTCGGCACGCCGGTGGCGGGCGCAATCTTCGCCGTCGAGGTGCTTTTTGTTGGGCAGATATTCTACGATGTGCTTCTTCCGGCGCTCATCAGCGGCATCGTCGGCTATTTCACCGCCTCCAGCATTGGAGCGGGGCATTTGCCCTCCTATCTGGTAGAGATACCGCAGATCGGCCCCGGGGTGCTCGTGATGGTCCTCCTCGCGGGAGTGTTCTTCGGCCTGGTGGCGATCCTGAATATCGAGGGCATCCATTTCATAAATAAGATGTTCATCTACTATCAGATAACGGGGTGGAAACGCCCAGTCGGCGGCGCCGTGCTGCTTCTCGCCACCGGTATCCTCTTCGGAGGTGATTTTCTCGGCCTCGGAAGCGACGTCATCCAGTCGATGGTCATGGGGGAGAGAAACCTGCCGTTGGGCTTTCTCATTAAAATTGTGGCGATGGGCATCACCCTTTCTGCCGGCGGCTGCGGCGGTGAGATAACGCCGACGCTCTTTGTCGGGGCCTCGTCGGGGCTGCTCTTCGCGACGATATTTGGCCTGGACCCCTCATTCTGCAGCGCGCTCGGCGTCAGCGCGGTGCTGGCCGCTTCGACGAACACGCCGATATCTGGCACCATCCTCGCTATGGAGCTATTCGGGGCGCATATCGCAGCCTTTGCCGGCGTCGCCTGTGCGATATCCTATCTTGTCGTCGGCCATAGAAGCCTATATCCCACACAGGTCCTGCTCTCTCCGAAGTCGCGTACCTTCGTCATCAAAAAGACGGAGGGCGGCGAGCAGCTGGTGCGGCGCTTTGACAGCATCTCGCTGCACCGTATCGTGCGCTTTTACCTGGAGAGGATAAAGACGAAGCTTATCGAGAGGAGATAGACGATGAACGGCGATTCAACCCGCAGGATGATAAACCGGATATTGACGGCGGTCGCCGTCGTAATGATGATGGTATGGGCCTGGAAATTTTTCGGCCCCGGCAGCGCGCATACCCGCCGAAGCGGGATGGCGGCGCTGCGCGGAGCCGGAATGGACTTCGCCACGCTGTTTTGGATTTCGATCGCCGTGGTCTGCGGCGGTTACCTTCTCTGGCGTTTCCTCGGCTGGCTCTTCTGGCACAAATACTTCAAAGGTGAAAAACCGCCCGAGGACGAAGAGTAGCCGCTCGTTTAAGAGGCAAGCTCGTGATACTCGGCGACCTCTATCTCCTTGTCGCCGACGATATTTTTTATATGTTCAAGCTCGCCGCACGGGTAACTGCAGGCGAGGCCGCAGCTTGCCGATATCTGGCGCGGTACGGGGACTATTTTGACGCTCAGCCCCTCCGCGCGGCAGGCCTTCTCAAAGAACAGGGCCATATGTGTCGTATCAAACGTTGCGAGGCATTCCATCTATTGACCTCCTCCCGATATTTCATCTGGACGGTATTTCTATATATTTTTATCATACATCCTTACATAGATAAATAACATAACCGCCGCTCTTGTGCAACGTAACAAAACGGATTTACGCCGGAAAAATACGGAGCTTTCGCCGCGCCGGCTGTGGTATTTCACGGATTATGCGTGGACTTTATGGGAAAAACAATGTAAAATACTCAGGTCAGGCAGTCAGAGGTTATTTAAAGGATACCCCTGCGAACAAGAGGAGGAAATTTAATGGTTTCGAGAAAGATAGTTTCAGTATCAATTTTGGCTGTGGTAGCCGCCCTGTTCATGGCAGGTTCGGCCTTTGCAGCTGATGTGATCGGTACGATAAGCACACAGAAGATCATGTTCCAGCATCCGAAGTTTGAGCAGGTCCAGAAGCAGCTCAAGGACATCACCGCGAGCAAGCAGAAAGAGGCCCAGACGGCGATAGACAAGGAATCAGACGATAAGAAGAAGGCCCAGATCTATCAGTCGAAGCGCCAGGAACTTGCAAAGGAAGAGCAGAAGCTCATGGAGCCGCTCTTCAAGGATATCAACCTTGCGATTCGGACGGTGGCGAACCAGAAGAAGCTCACGGTTGTCGTGGACAAGGAAGCGGTGTTCTACGGCGGCATCGATATCACTGACGCGGTGATCGCGGAGCTCAAGAAGAAGTAACGGACTGTCAGTCAGCGGCGGCCTCTGCGATGGGGCCGCCGCTTTTTTATTATGGGGAAGATGTTATACTAGTAGAGGTAAAAAGAATATTTTCGGAGGTGTTTTTTTATGGCTGAGAATCTGAATATAGGTATCGTGCAGGTGGATATTCCCGAAGATGCGAACGTCATCGTGGGGCAGAGCCATTTTATAAAGACGGTGGAGGATCTCTACGAGGCGATGGTGACGGCCTCTCCCTGTTTTGAGTTCGGCATCGCCTTCTGCGAGGCCTCGGGGGACTGCCTCATCCGCCACGACGGGAATAACGCCGAGATGGAGCAGGCCGCGGTGGAGAACGCGAAGAGGATAAACGCGGGCCATGTTTTTATTATCGTGATGCGCAAGGGCTATCCCATTAATGTGCTGAACAGGATAAAGGATACGCAGGAGGTCTGCCGCATCTTCGCCGCGACGGCGAACCCGCTGCAGCTGCTGGTCGCCGAGAGCGAACAGGGGCGCGGCGTGCTGGGAGTGATCGACGGCTTTACGACAAAGGGCGTTGAGGACGAGAAGGGCCAGGAATGGCGCAGGATGTTACTGAGGGATATCATCGGATATAAGAGATAGGAGCCGTCCCGCGCGGCGTGCGCGCCGCCGTTAAAGATAAAGACATGCCCCGCTTAACAGTGAAGACGGGGCATGTTTCGTTTTTTATATGTGTCTTTAGAGCCCTCTGCCAAGTTCCTTCGCCGCTTCGAGCCAGGCGGCTCCCTTTTCTTCCATCTCGCCGCGCGTATATATTCCGTGCGCGCAGACCTCGCCGGCGTTTTCCCAGCCGAGGTAATTGGCCGTAAGCCGGTAGGTCGCCAGCAGTCCGTCGAAGACCTCCGCCTCGTTGTCTCCCGCCACCGAGAGGAGTAGCGTCTTCTTGTCTTTAATCACGCGCGGGGACTCTTTGGCGTAGAAGGGCAGCAGCCGGTCGAATATCGGCTTGATCTGCGCAGACCAGGTGAAGAAGTAGAGCGGCGAGACGAGGGCGACGGTATCCGCCGCCTCGATATCCGCGTAGACTTTATCCATGTCGTCGCGCTGCACGCAGGGGGTGCCCGTGCTCCAGCAGCGGCGGCAGTCGAGACAGCCCTTGAGCGTCATTCCGGCCAGACGGACCTTTCTCACCTCATAACCCTTTTCCGCCGCGCCCGCAGCGAGGGCGTCGGCCAGCGTCTCGGAGTTGCCGCCTTTTCTCGGGCTGCCCAGAAGCATCGTCAGTATTTTTTTGTCTCCCATAATCGATTCCTCCCATAAGATTTTTACTTTGTCTGTTATGGCATAAGTCTATATAATAGGGGAGGTAAAAACAAGAACGCAATATTTTTTCAGTTACTATACAAAAGGTGAGTGACGATGACAGTAAACAGAAACTGCGTCGCGCCGGGAGAGCTGCTGAAGGATACTCATTTTGGCTATACGCTCTCCATACTCGGTGGGAAGCATAAGATGATCATTATTTATTTGATTGCGCAGAATGATAATAATATCCGCTTTAACGAACTGCACCGCGAGATGGGCGGCGTATCCTACAGGGCGCTGAGCATGGCGCTGAAGGAGCTTGCGGCCTCCGGCATCGTAGAGCGGCGCGAGTATCCGCAGGTGCCGCCGAAGGTGGAGTATTCCCTCACGGAAAAGGGGCTCTCATTGCTTCCGATTATGGACGCCATGTGTCTATGGGGCAGGGAACACAGCTGAGGATCGTTTTATAAAGGCAAATTCCTTTTGCCGAGAGCAACTCCCGCCGCCACGCAGAGCGCCGAGACCGCGAGTCCGGCGAAGAGCGGGTCCTGAGGCAGCCCCGCCGCCGCCCACAGGAGCATCCCCACAAGCCCGCCGATGCTGGAGGCGAGCGCCCAGGGCGGAGAGAGGAAGCCGGGTTTGAGCACCGCGAGCACGAAGGGGAAGAAGGTTCCCGCGCCGCGCAGCCCCATGCTTACGAAGCTCCATTCCAGTATCATTGAACCGGCGCCGCCGACGCCGGAGAGTGCCGCGAGGATTATCATCAGTATTACGAGCCCCTGCTGTATGGCGCTGTCTTTTGAGGCGTATCTTTCCATTATCTTTTTAGGGATGAAGTTTTTTGTTATATTGGTGGCGATGCCGAGGATAAGCCCGGCCGCGCAGCCGACGACGGTGATGAGGACGCCGCCCCAGATCAGCCCGCCGAAGAGCGGCGGAAAAGATTCCATGATGAACCACGACAAGACCCTGTCGGGGGCGATCTCGACGCCGCTAGCGCGTACGGAGAGTCCTATCCAGGCTCCGAGCAGTCCCATCGGCGGCATCAGCACCGCGGAGGCGAAGGCTCCCGTCCGGGCCGCCGCGGCGTCTTTGGCCGCCGCAAACGACTGTATGTATATCTGCGTCGTGAAGACGCCGACGATCATCGAGGCGAGGTAGCCAAGTTCGGGGAAAAAACCGCGCCCGAAGAGGTTGAACCAGGGGTGGAAGCCCAGCGTCTTTGCCGTCGCGGCGAAGCTGCCGCCGTGGTAATAGGCCGCTCCCGCGCAGATCACGAGCACTATGTAAAGGATGAATATTTTTGCCGTGCCGAGGGTGGAGAAGCTCTTCATCCCGCCGGCGGCGATGAAGCCCCATATCGAAAGGGCGGCGACGATGGCGGCGCTCCACGCGGGGAGCGGCAGCACGCCGCGTATGAGCGCGAGGCAGGCGAGGAACTGCGCGCAGATGGAGATGAAGGTGCCGATCGAGGAGGAGATGGTGGCGGTGAAGGCGATCGCCGAGCCGCAGCGTGAGCCGCCGTAGCTTCTCTCAAGGTAGTCGGCGATGGTCGTTATCTCCGAGCTGCGCAGCGGTACCGCGAAGCGCAGCCCCAGTAGCAGGCAGCCGATGCCGCCGCCGAGGGTGAACCACCAGGCCGTCATGCCGTATGTATAGGCCATCTGGACGGTCCCAACGGTTGATGCGCCGCCGACAAGCGCGCCGAGCAGTATTCCAGTGACTCCCGCCGCGCCGGCCTTTCGTCCGCCAAGGCTATAGTCTTTTTTACCCGCGCCCCTGCTGCCGATAACGATACCCGTTCCGACAAAGAGGGCGAGCAAAGCGAAGGCGGAAATATAGAATAAGAGCATAAAAATCACTTCCTCTTAGGTTTCGCCCATATATTACTACATTTATTGTAAATAGTGGCGTCGATGCGCACTTGTTTTTCTCTCATCTCTTTGTTATTCTTTACACAATGAGTTTGTACTCTCTCTATAGCATACAAATAAAGTTTTCAGGGGGCAGAGAAGATGACTTTGCAAGAATTGGCATCATTCCTTGATGCTAAGAATATTTCAACATCGGATGATCTTAACAGTATTGTGGTAAACAACGCCTATGCATGTGATCTTATGAGCGATGTGCTCGCATTCTGCACGCCGGGCTCGCTTCTTCTGACCGGGCTGACAAATGTGCAGATCGTGCGCACCGCGCAGATGCTCGACATCCCCGCCATTGTATTTGTGCGCGGAAAGGTCCCGCTTGAAGAGACCGTCCAGCTTGCGAAAGATAACGGGATCCCTATTCTCCTTACAAGATACAGTATGTTTGAAGCCTGCGGCGTCCTCTATGAGAAGGGTATGAAACCGAGCATACAGATTCAGGAGATGTAAAGTATGGGAGCCCCTGTCTGTCTTGAATACAGAATTGAGGGGAACGATTTTATGGTTGCCGGCGCAGCCTCGAATAATATAAAAAATACCCTCAAAATGTTAGGAATAGCTTCCGATGTCTGCAGGCGTGTCGCTATCATCACCTACGAAGCCGAGATCAATCTGGTGATCCACGCCGGCGGCGGAACCCTGCAGGCGATGATATCGGAGGACCATGTGGACCTGGTGGTTAAAGACGAAGGTCCCGGAATCGCCGATATCAGCAAGGCGATGACCGCCGGTTACAGCACCGCGACGGAGCAGGCCCGGGAAATGGGTTTCGGCGCCGGCATGGGACTGCCGAACATAAAGCGCAACAGTGATACATTTGAAATAGAATCAGAGGTAGGTAAGGGAACTACGCTCAGAAGTACGGTGTTTTTTAATAAAAATTAAAGGCAAAGGGGTGAGTGCCAATGCTCCACAGCGTTAAAATCTCCAGAGAGGCGTGCCAGGGATGTGTAAACTGCATCAGGGTATGTCCAGCCGAAGCCATCCGAATCGTTGACGGTGAGATCAGCATTATCGGGGAGTTATGCATCGACTGCGGCGAATGTTTACGTTCCTGCCATCGGCAGGCACTCGGCATAGAGGAGGATGACTGGAACCGCCTAAAGGAAACCTCACGGGTTTCACTGGTCCCCGACCCCGTTTTTTTCTCGCAGTTCAGCCATTACATGAATCCGTCCCAGCTTGAAGAGGTCCTCTGCTCCCTTGATTTCAACGTACTGATCGACGAGGTGGAAGAGGCTTTCGATCTCTGCGCCTACGCGAGCGCGCAGATGATCGCGCGCACGCCGAGCTCTTCGCTCCCGCTCATATCCTGCTACTGCCCCTCCGTGCTGCGGCTTATACAGTCGCGTTTCCCCGAGCTGCTGTCGAGGGTCGTACATATATGTTCTCCGCTTGAGCTGGGGGCCGACCTCTGGCGCATGAGGACTAACAGCAGTGTGCCCGTAACGCTGCTTGCGCCCTGCTCTTCAAAGATCACGATGATCAAGGAGCCTCAGGGACGCGAACGTTCGCCGATAGACCATGCAGTCACGGTACGCCGGGTGGCGCGCAGCATCATGGCGAGCAATGTCTCGCTGGGCGCCGGACAGGCGCTGAAAGAGCGCAACAACCGCTGGGTGCAGTGGGCGCGCCGCGGCGGCGAAGCCCGCCATATTCAGGCGTTTTCCGAAAAGAAGCTGACGATGCTTGCCGTCTCCGGCATGAGGAACACTATAGACGTTTTGCAGGAGCTCGAGCTCGGAAGGCTGCGTTCGGTGGACTTTATCGAATGCCGCGTCTGTGATACGGGCTGCGTCGGCGGCATCGGCACAGCCGATTCGCGCTTCCTCGCCAACCTTAGACTTAATAACATGGAGACCCGCTGGAATATAACGCCGAAAGACCTGCGGCGCGTTGAAGAGCTCTACGCGATGGATTTCTGGTCCATCACCAAAGAATATCTGCCGCGCCCGCGCCTGCCGCTCTCCGACAATGTGGCGGACGCGATGGTGAAGCTCCAGCAGATGAAGGAGATATATTCCGGGCTGCCGCATATCGACTGCGGCTCCTGCGGGCGTCCCTCTTGCCAGGCGATGGCCGAGGAGATCGTGCGCGGCCACGGCTCGGTCACCGACTGCATCTTCAAGCTTCGCGAGGGTATCGCCTCGCTGGCCAATAAGATCGTGATTCTTTCGGAATCACAGCCTCAGACATTGAAGAGAAAGGGTGGAGCGAATTGACGATAGACGATATCTGCGCGGCGCTGGGCGGTGAACGGCAGTGCAGTGGAGACGGCGGACGCGAGGTCACTGAGGCGATAGCCGGTGATCTGCTGAGCTTTATAATGGGCGTCGCCCAGGAGGGCTCGCTGTGGGTTACGATCCAGGCGCACCTGAATGTCGCCGCCGTCGCGGTGCTTAAGGACCTGCCGATGATCATCATCGCCTCGGGCCGCCGCGCGCCGGAGGATCTCATCGAACGCTGCGAGACGGAAAACATAACGATACTCTCCGTGCCGGAGAGCCTCTATGAGGTCTGCGCGAAACTCAGCGCGCTGGGAGTAAAGGGATAGAGTCTTGCTGAAACCCTTTTGGGTAGACCTTCATATACACACGCTGCTCTCCCCCTGCGGAGAGCTTGAAATGGGGGCCCCGGAGATTGTCGAACAGGCGCGCGCGGCGAAGCTGGACGTCATCGGCATCGCCGACCACAATACCTGTGAGAATTTTCCCGGTATATATGGTGCCGCGGCGGGTTCGCCCGTCGTGCTTCCCTGTATCGAAACTCAGAGCGCGGAAGATATCCATATACTCTGCGTCTTTCCCGATTACGATACGGCCTTCACCTATAAGGAATGGCTCTGGCAGCGCATCCGCCCGATTCCCAACGACGTCGAGCATTTTGGCTATCAGATCGTCGTGGACGCGAACAACGAGATCGTGAAGGAGGAGGAGACCTTCCTCATCCAGGGCGCGGGCTACGAAGTCGACCAGATCGTCGCCAAGACGAAGGAGATGGGCGGCCTCGCGATTCTCGCCCATGTGGACCGTCCGGCCTTTTCGTATCCGGCGGCGCTGGGGCCGATGCCGGAGGATTATCCGGCCGACGCCTTCGAGCTCTCCTGCCGCCTCAACCACGACGAGGCGCAAAAGTGGCGTGAACAATATCCGGAGCGCGCCTTTATAAGGTCATCCGACTCGCACATGCTGGAGACGTTGTCGCGCGCCAACTGCACGAAGATGATGCTCGAGGAGCCTACCTTTGAAGAGATAAAAAAAGCTATACGCGGAGAGGACGGCCGGCGTATTTCGTGGCCGTGGGGTTAATATAGGAATGGCAAAAAAAGAGATAAATAGTTACAAGTGCTCTGAGTGCGGATACCGCAGCACGACGATGATGGGGCGCTGTCCGAAATGCGGTTCCTGGGGCACGATGGAGGATGACACTCCCATACAGACGGTCAAGGGCGGGCTTGTGGCGGCGGCGAAGGCCGCCGTTCCCATATCCGGGCTTGAGGTCGAGGAGCAGGAGCGGATACTCTCCGGCATTGATGAGCTGGACCGCGTGCTGGGCGGCGGCTGGGTACAGGGCGGCGTTACGCTACTTGGCGGCGAACCGGGGGTGGGGAAGTCCACCCTCCTGTTACAGGTCTGCGCCGAGATGGCGAAGCGCGGCAGCCGCGTGCTCTACATATCCGGCGAAGAATCATCTGGACAGCTGGCGCTGCGCGGCCGGAGGCTCGGGCTTATGACGCAGGGGCTGGATCTGCTCTGTGAGAGCGATCTGCCCTCGTCGCTCGCAGCGGCGGAAAACCACGGCTATAAATTTATGGTTATAGACAGTGTGCAGGCCTTCCGCGCCGACAGCGAAAGCGGCTGGGCCGGTTCGCCGAATCAGGTCAAGGGCGTCGCCGCGATGGCCGTCGAGACGGCGAAACGCTGCGGCATACCGACGGTACTGGTCGGCCACATCACAAAACAGGGGCAGATCGCGGGGCCAAAGCTGCTTGAACACCTTGTCGACGTGGTGCTGCTCTTCTCCGGCGAGCAAAACTCGCCGAACCGCCTGCTGCGGGCGGAGAAGAACCGTTACGGCAGCACGGAGGAGCTGGGGATATTTGAGATGTCGGAGCGCGGCCTGACCGCGGTGAACGACCCCAGCAGGCTCTATTGGAACGGCACCGATCTTGGCAGCTCCGGGGTTTCGATCTCAATGGTGCTGGAGGGCTCCCGCGCCCTTGCGGCGGAGATACAGGCGCTCGGCTGCGTCACGCCGTTCCCCTATCCGAAGCGTACCGCGCGCGGTATCGACGTCAGTCGTCTGCAGCTTCTTCTCGCGGTGCTCGAGCGTCGCTGCGGCATTCCCTCGCGCACGAGCGACATCTATCTGAATGTCGCCGGCGGACTGCAGCTCAAGGACCCGGCGGCCGATTTGGGGATATGCGCCTCTCTGGCCTCCGCCGTCATGGATATCGAGCTCCCCTCGGACGTCTGTTTCATCGGCGAGGTCGGCCTTGCGGGGGAGGTGCGTCCCGCGGGACGCACGCTGATGCGCGTAAAGGAGGCGGCGCGCCTTGGCTTCACGCGCGCGGTGATAAGCCGCCGCACGCCGAAGGAGAGTTATCCGATCGAGGTGTTGAAAATTTCCTCGCTGCGCGAGATCGTCGATCTGTTCCTGAAGCGGTAGCGGCCGCCGTTAAAAATAATTGACGTTAAAAAAGAGCCCGCGCGGACCGCGCAGGCTCTTTTCGTCCGTTATAGGTTACCCTGTTATTTTTTGAGACCTTCCAAAAATTCCTTCATTCGCGCCATACCCTCTTTAATGTTTTCCATCGAGCAGGCATAGGAGAGGCGCAGGAACCCGGGGGCGAAGAAGGCCGTGCCGGGAACTGCGGCGACGTACTTTTCGTTGAGCAGCCTCTCGCAGAATTCCATGTCGTCGGGGATAGGGCACTTGCGGATGTCGACGAAGACATAGAAGGCTCCCTCAGGCTCTTTTACCGAGACGTAGGGCATCTCGCGGATGAGATCGACGATGACGCGGCGGCGCTTCGCGAACTCGTCGCGCATCGCGTCGACGTCAGCGTCGGCCTCTTTGACTGCGCCGCAGGCCGCCCACTGGGCGATCGAGCAGGCGTTGGAGGTGAGGTGCGTCTGCAGCGTGCTCATCTTAGCGATGATCTCTTTGGGGCCGAGCGCGTAGCCGATACGCCAGCCGGTCATCGCATAGGCTTTGCTGACGCCGTTTATTATCAGCACGCGGTCTTTAATCTCGGGAGCGACGTTGAGGATGTTCACGTGCTTTGCGGGGGCGTAGGCAAAACGTTCGTATATTTCGTCAAAGATTATCCAGAGGTCCTTTTCCTTCGCGACCTCGGCGATCATCTTCATCGTCTCTTCGGGGTATATGGCGCCCGTGGGGTTCGAGGGGGAGTTGAGGATGAGCCCCACCGTCTTCGGGCCGATGGCCGCGAGAAGGCTTTCCCTCGTCGGCAGCAGTCCGGTCGCGATGGTATCGACGACCTTTTCCACACCGCCGGCCATGTGCAGCTGCTCGACGTAGCTGACCCACGCGGGAGCGAAGAGGATAACCTCGTCGCCTTCGTCGACGAGCGCCTGCAGCGCTTCGTAGAGAAGGGGCTTCGCGCCGGGAGCGATGATGACCTCCGCCGGAGTGTAGTCAAGGCCGAAGCGCCTCTTATAGTAGCTGCATACCTCCTGGCGCAGCTCTATTATGCCGGGGTTCAGCGTGTAGTGCGACTCGCCGCGGTTGATCGCGTCGATCCCCGCCTCGCGGGCGGACTTCGGCGAATTAAAGTCGGGCTCTCCCGCGCTGAAGGAGATGACGGGCTTGCCCTCGGCCTTCATGGTCTTCGCCTTGCCGGAAATGCTCAGGGTCGCCGATGGCTGGATGTTCAGTATCCTCTTAGAAAACTTCACTTTTATGACCTCCATTCTTTAAATGGCAATAATGCAGTTCTGAATTAAGAAACGCATAAAGTGCAGATATTATAATACTAAAGCCTGTCCTGTGCCACTATTGTTTTTTACCTATTTTAAGTTGCGGTATGGTTAAATATAAACCTTTTGGCATTACTAATGTGACTAATATTTACACAATTTGCACATTTGAGCCTATTTGGATATCATGCTAGAATAATGTCAGTAACAGTAATATAAAGCACCATACGAATGGAGGAGTTGCTATGGAGGTACGTTTTGTCACGCGCAATGTTGAACTCCCCGGAGATATTAAGGATTATATGGAGAAGAAGCTTTTCAAGATCGAAAAGTTCTTTGACCGTATCCTGGACACTCAGGTCGCGCTCAACTACAAAAGAGGAATGAACGTGGTTGAGATCACCTCAAATGTAAACGGAGTCGTAATGCGCGGAGAGGATTACGCCCCTGACCTTCGCAAAGCCTTTGACAAGGCGCTTAAGAATATCGAACGCCAGGTGAAAAAACATAAGAGCTACCTCACCGACAAGGTCCGCATGAAGGTACAGGATATTTCCTTCGATATCGACCCTGAGCTTATCCCGGCCCCGGCGACGGATAGAGACGAGCCGGTGCGTGAAATCGTAAAAAGAAAGAAATTCACGGTGGACGTCATGACGCCGGTCGAGGCCACGATGCAGATGGATCTGCTGGGCCATTCGTTCTTCCTCTTCAAAAACGACGAGACGGGCGCGATCAACGTCGTCTACCGCAGGGAAGAGGGCGGCTACGGCCTGCTCGAACCCAGATAAAGGCTATACTTTTACGGTTACCGGATCCCCTCTCTCGAGGGGATTTTTTGTTTGCTCTTGACCTCGTCCGCCATAAGGGTTAAGTTAATTTATATTTTATTAAGGACGTGTGGCTCATGGTTTGTGAAATGATAGAATCGCTCAATCCGCGCCAGCGCGAGGCCGTGACTTACTGCGACGGGCCTCAGGTCGTGCTTGCGGGCGCGGGCAGCGGCAAAACTAAGGTGCTTACGACGAAGATCGCCTACCTTATACAGGAACAGAATATCCGCCCCTGGCGCATACTCGCGCTCACCTTTACGAACAAGGCGGCGCGCGAGATGAAGAGCCGGGCCGAGGCGATCCTCGACGGTAATTTACAGGGGCTGGAGATATCGACCTTCCACGCATACGGGCTGAGGTTTCTGCACCGCTATTCGGAGGCGCTTCAGAAGCTCGGACATCCCTATCCGTTCGTGATCTTTGACCGCGGGGACACCAAAGCGGTCGTCAAGCGGGCGATGGCGGAGCTGAACATAGACCCGAAGAAGCTGGAGATGTCCGCGGCGCTCGACATGATATCGCAGGCCAAGACGAAGGCGAACCCCGTGTCGCGCGAGCCTAAGATATCGGATCGCTGGCGCACCCTCTACGACACCTACCAAAAACAACTGAAAATGCAGGGCGCTCTCGACTTCGACGACCTGATGGTGATGCCGCTGCACATCCTCGCCACCAACCGCGAGGTGCTCGAACACGAGCGTTCGCGCCTGGACTGGGTGCTTGTCGACGAGTATCAGGACGTGAACCATCCGCAGTATCTCCTGCTGCGCTGTCTGGTCGACGACGGACGCAAGATAATGGTCGTCGGCGACCCGGATCAGTCTATCTATGGCTGGCGCGGCGCGGAGATGGCGATGATCCTTAACTTTGAGCGCGACTTTAAGGGCTCGAAGATGACGATATTGGACCAGAATTACCGATCGACGGGGAATATCCTTGACGGGGCTAACGGCGTGATAAAGAACAACGACGACCGCCACCCGAAGGATCTCTGGACCGCCGCCGAGCGCGGGCGGCTGATAAATGTGCGGCGGAGCTTCAAGGATTCGGACGAGGCGGAGTGGATCGCGAAAAAGATCGAGTCGCTGCACGACGACGGCTATGCCTACGGGGAGATGGCGATCCTCTACCGTATGAACGTCCTGAGCCGCGGTATGGAGCAGGCGCTGCTGGAGCGTTCGATACCTTACCGCGTCATCCGCGGCGTCGCCTTCTACGAGCGCGCCGAGGTCAAGGACGCCCTCTCGATGCTGCGTCTCGCCGTCAATCCGCGCGACGCCATTTCGCTGGCGCGCGTTGCCAACATTCCGACGCGCGGGCTCGGAAAAAAGAGTGTAGAGCTGCTGGGCGAGGCGATCGCGGCGCTGGAGTCCGCCGGTGCGGAGGAGCTGTGGAAATCGGTCCTCGCGAACGGCGGCGGCCTCAAGGGCAAGCAGGGTGGCGGCGCGAAGGCGCTCGCCTCCGACATGCTCGCGATCCTCGCGAACGAGGACAACATCGGCGAGGCGGTGCGCACGATCATCGACTCAAACGGATACGAAAAGTATCTGCGCGACGAGTATCCTGACGACTGGGAGGAGCGCGTGGAGAACGTGATGGAAATTCTTTCCATCGTCTCGCCGGAGAGCGACATTACGCAGGCTCTGACGGAAATACCGCTGATAACCGACCAGGATTCGCCCGAAGGCATGGAGGACTCCGTCAACATGCTGACGCTGCACGCGGCGAAGGGCCTTGAGTTCCCCGTGGTCTTCCTCATCGGGCTTGAGGAGGGTATCTTCCCGAGCGCCCGCTCCGTCACGGGCGAGGGCGATATCGCGGAGGAGCGGCGTCTCTGCTATGTCGGGATGACGCGCGCGCGGGAGCAGCTTTACATCAGCTGCGCCTCGAGCCGCCTGCTCTTTGGCGGCATCCAGCGCAATCCGATGTCGCGTTTCCTCGGCGAGATACCGAAAGATGTCAAAGAATTTACAGACGACGCGCAGGGAGGCGGCTATCATGCCGACAATAGGGCTAACGGGCGACGTTGGCGCTGGTAAGAGCACGCTCTGTAAAGAGTGGGCCGCGATGGGGGCGCGCGTTATAGATTCTGACAGCGTCGCGCGCTCTCTATGGGACGACCCGCAGATACAGAGAGAGGCGGAAAAGCGTTGGGGCGCCGGTTTTTTCAACGCGCCGCACAGGGAGTTGTGGGCGAAGATCGCCGCGAAGATATTCACCGACGAAGAGGAATACCGCTTCGCCTCGAAGCTGCTGCACAAGAGGACGATGGATGAGATAAAGGAGATGGCGGACGGGGCCGGAGGCTGGGTGGTGGTGGAGATACCTCTGCTCTACGAGGCCGGATACGACGGCTGGCTCGATTATGTGGTCTACGCCGCCGCCCCCTTCGAGAAGCGCGTCGAACGCAACGCGAAGCGCAGCTGGAACGCCGAAGAGGTCTCCCGTCGTGAGAACAGGCTTCTGCCGAGCGAAGAGAAGATGGCCAGGGCCGACTTTGTCCTGGTAAACGACGGCACGGAGGAACAGTGGCGGGAGAAGGCGCGGGAATTGGGCGCAAAGTTGGCCTCGCTGTGAGAGTGGTCCTATTTTACGCCGCGCCCGCTTTCGGCGGCGGAATATGACAGCCGGAGACGGGCTGTAAATGGACTGTCATTATATACTGGCACAGGCTATAGGGTTTGGCGGCGCGGCGATGCTCATCGGAGCATATCAGTGCAAGACGTCGCACCGTCTTTTTGGGATGCAGATCTGCGGACATCTGCTCTATATCATCCACTTTTTTATGCTGGGAGCCCTCTCCGGCGCGACGACCCTTTTTATCGCGCTGCTGCGCGGCGTCATTCTCTTCAACGCTAAAAAACGCTGGGCCCGCAGCCCGCTGTGGCTGTGGCTTTTTATCGGCCTCTTCGCCGCCGGCTGTTTTGTGACCTGGACGGACGCATTCAGCCTGCTGCCCTGCGCCGCGATGATCGTCACCACCTCGGCGATGTGGAGCACCAACGGCAAGAAGATCAGGCTGGCGAATATGTTTGTCAGTTCGCCCTTCTGGCTCGTCTACGACGCGCACGCTGGATCATGGTCCGGCGTGCTCTGCGAGCTTTTTGCGATATCCTCGATAATGATCTCCATATTCCGCTACGGGCTGAAGGCTCTCGACGTGGACGAGAGCGCCGGTAACGGCTAAGGTGCGGTCCCTGCCGGAAAGGCGGCGGCGCCTGCGGTTTATTACGGGAATAAGAAAGGAAAAGGAATAATGAAAGCGTATGAACGTCTGCTTCAATATGTGCGTATCGCCAGCGCCTCCGACGAAAAGGGCGCGGGCAGCCCGAGCGCGCCGGGCATCTGGGATATGGCGCGGCTGCTTGAGAGGGAGATGCGGGAGATGGGGCTCTCCGAGGTTTGCCTCGACGAGCACTGCTATCTTTATGCCGCCATTCCCGCGAATATAGAGACGGAGGCCGCCGTCCTTGGCTTTATCGCCCATATGGACGTCTCCCCCGCCTCGCCCTGCGAAGATATCAGGGCGCGCCTGGTGGACTACGATGGCGGTGATATCCTTCTCAGCGAAGATAAAAATATCGTCATGAGGGTCTCCGATTTTCCCTTTCTGGAGGATTACGCGGGTAAGAGGCTTATCGTCACCGACGGCACGACTCTGCTCGGCGCGGACGACAAGGCGGGGATCGCCGAGATCCTGACGATGGCGGAGCGGCTGCTGGCCGACGATTCGATCAAGCACGGCAAGATCGTGATAGCCTTCACTCCCGACGAGGAGATCGGGCGCGGTACGGAGCACTTCGACCTGAAAAGGTTCGGCGCCGACTTCGCCTATACGGTGGACGGCGGCCGCTTCGGCGAGATATCTTATGAAAATTTCAACGCCTCGTCGGCCCAAGTCTCTTTCACGGGACGCAGCGTCCATCCAGGGACGGCGAAGAATGTTTTGATAAACGCGCAGCTGCTGGCGATGGAGTTTTTCTCGATGCTGCCGGCGGCGGAACGTCCCGAAAATACCGAGGGGCGCGAGGGCTTTTTCCTTCTCGACGAGAGCGGCGGCAGTGTGGAGAGCGCCTTTCAGCGGTATATCCTCCGCGACCACGACGCGCGGAGGCTCAGGGCGCGCGAGGATATGATAGGTGAGGCGGCGCGCCGCATCAATGAAAGGTACGGCGAGGGCCGCGCGGAGCCGGTGATAACGCAGACATACCGCAACATGGCCGAGGTGGTCGAAAAATATCCGTTCATGATCGATATCGCGAAGGAGGCCGTCAGGGCGGCGGGCGGCGAGCCTTTCATCGCCCCGATACGCGGCGGCACGGACGGAGCGAACCTTTCATTTATGGGGCTGCCCTGCCCTAATCTCGGGACGGCGAGCCACAACCATCACGGACGGCTGGAATTCGCCTGCGCCGATGATATGGAGCTGGTCGTCGTGACGCTGGTGAAGATCGCGGAGGCGTACGCGTCGATAGGGAAAAGGCAGCGGTAAAGGCGGGGCTGCGGCGCTGAAATATTAAAGGCGCCGGAGCGGTGGCGATCAATTCCCCGCGCTCCGGCGCCTGTCGTTTATGGACGGCGGCGTCCGCCGTTGTGAGGTCAGGCGAAGTTGTTTTTAAATCATCGCCCCGAAGGTGCGCGTCAGCACCATCCTCTTTTGCAGGCAGTAGACGAGCAGAGCGCCGATCACCGCGCCGGGGACGGAGCTCATGAGGAAGGAGCCGGAGAAGAAGAGGAAGCCGATGCCCTTGCCGAGGATGGGGCCGAGAACCTTCGCCCCTACCCAGGCTCCGACGATGCCCGTACCGACCGGCTCGGCGCAGGCGGCGCAGACCTTGTATCTTTCGGGCAGGGCCTTAGCCGCGAGGCCGACAAAGAGCGCGCCGAACATGCTTCCAGGGAAGGCGAAGAGGCTGCCGGTGCCCATCAGGTTTCTGATGACGCTCGTCGTAAAGGCCGCGCCGACCGCCCACCAGGGGCCGAGGATTATCCCCGCGAGCACGTTTATCGTGTGCTGAAAGGGGAAGCACTTGGTTGGCCCCATGGGGATCGAGACGACGGAGAGCACCACGCCGGCCGCCGCGAAGGCTCCGGCGAGAACCGCCCTTTTGAATAGCTTTTTTCTTTCTTCGTTCTGCATTTTATTACCTCCAGGTTCAATAAATTTACAAAAAGTTACCGGCGTGCCTCAGCAGCCGAAGCTCTTGTCTATCTCTCTCATCAGCGCCTTCGCGGCCTCTCTGGGGTCCGCAGCCCTCATCACCGCGCCGGAGAGCGATATCCCGCTGCATCTGCAGCCGGCGAGCCGGGAGACGTTCGCGAGTTCGATGCCGCCGATGGCCACCGAGGGGATCTCAACCGCGGCAAGCACCTCTTTGATGCCCTCCGGGCCGATGACGACGGCGTCGTCCTTGGTCGCGGTGCCGAAGGCCGCGCCGCAGCCGATGTAGTCCGCGCCCAGCCGTTGGGCCTCGCGCGCGAGTTCCGGCGTGCGCGCCGTGCCGCCGATGATAAAGTCCGGCCCCGCGATCTGCCGCGCCGCGCCGACCGGCAGATCCTTTTGTCCGAGGTGGACGCCGTCGGCTCCCGCCGCGAGGGCGATATCCAGCCGGTCGTTGACCAGCAGCGCCGCGCCGTGCGCGTGGCAGAGATCTTTCAGCGCCAGCGCCGTATTGTAACATTCGCGCCCCGTCCAGCTCTTTACGCGCAGCTGTACCGCGGTGACGCCGCCTTCGAGAGCGGCGGCCGTCTTTCTGAGCACCTCGTCAGGCGTGTCGCCCTCGCCGCAGATCAGATAGAGGCGGAGCTGTTCCGCGAGTCTTTTCCTGTCTGCCGCCAAATCATTTCACCTCATCCAGTAATATAGAGCCGTATTCGGCAAGCATGTCCATGAATTTTATTCTGAAAGAATAGGGGCCCTCCGCATCCGCCGCGGCCTCCGCCGACGCGCGGCGGAAGAGCCTCAGTGCGCGCCGCGCCGCCTCCAGCGGCCCTTCCCCCGCGCAGTAGAGCGCCGTCACGCTGCCGAGCGCGCAGCCGATCCCGCTGGTGCCACGCAGCAGCGGCGAGCCTCCGTCAATGACGAAGCTGTCTCTTCCGTCTGATATGTTGTCCGTCTCTCCGGTGCTGTAGACGGTGCAGCCGTATTTTTCCGCGCACGCTTCGACGAGCCGCGCCGCGCCGTTTACCGCCGTGTCGCAGGAGACGCCGCGCGGAGCCGCGCCGCTGCCGCCGAGGGCGCCGATCTCCGCCTCGTTGCCCTTTATCACGGAGAAGCGGAATTCGGCGAGCAGCGTGTCGGCGATATCCGTGCGGTATTTTGAGAATCCGTAGCCGACGAGGTCTATCACTATCGGCACGTTGTTTTTTGCCGCCGCGGAGGCCGCCGCGCGGTAGAGCGCAAGGGCGTCGTCAGGCGGCGTGCCGATGTTGATCAGCAGCGCGTCGCAGGAGGAGGCGATCTCTCCCGCCTCCGCGATCTGACGCGACATTATCGAAGCGCCGCCGAGCAGCGCGACGCAGTCCGCCTGGAGCTGCGCGGAGACGCCGTTCGTTATCTGGTAGACGAGAGGCCTAGCCATGAACGATCTCGGTCCACGGCATGGTGACGGCGTGTCCGAGGCAGCCCGCGCCGTGCCCCGCCGTCACCCCGTAGTGAAGTCCCGCCCGTAGGTACTGCCGCGCGCGTGCCACCGCCTCCTCAAGTCCGAGACCGGCGGCAAGCTCCGCGGCGATTGCCGAGCTCAGAGTGCAGCCGGTGCCGTGGTTTGCCGTCGTCTCAATCCTTCTGTCCTGCAGCAGCGAGATTTTGCCGTCCGCGAGCAGCACGTCCGTGATGATCTCCGGCTCGCCCGCGAGATGGCCGCCCTTGACGAGCACCGCGCCGCAGCCGAGCTTCGCGATCTCGCGCGCCGCGGCCGTCATCTCCTCGACGCTCTCTATCTTCATCCCCGTCAGCTTTTCGGCCTCCGGGAGGTTGGGGGTGACTATCAACGCCAGCGGCACGATGATCTCCTTCACCGCATCGACGGCGTCGGCGGCGAGCAGGGAATCCCCGCTCTGGGCCACCATCACCGGATCGACGACGATCTTTTTTATTCCCAGCTCCGACAGCCCCTCGGCGACGGCCCTGATCGTCCCGCGGTTGCCGAGCATCCCCGTCTTAACCGCGCCGAGCAGGAAGTCGCTGCCCACGGCTAGTATCTGCGCCTTGATTATCTCCGGCGGCGCGTTATGGATGCCGGTCACCCCGAGAGAATTTTGCACGGTGAGCGCCGTTATCGCCGAGGTTCCGAATACCTTCAGAGCCGCGAAGGTCTTTAGATCGGCCTGAATCCCCGCGCCGCCGCCGGAGTCGCTTCCCGCGACGGTCATCGCTATTCCGCGGTATATCCCATATTTCATCGCCATACCCCTTTTCAAAATAAAAACCCCGCTCTAATCAGAGCGGGGCATCTTTTCTTTTCTCGGCCTCGCTCCCTACGCCGGCATTAACCGGATCAGGTCTGGGGTCGAAGTCAAAAACTTCCTCTCAGCTTCTTAAGCTCCCCCGGAGTCGTCGCTATTATCATCCTAACGAACGGTACTGTCAACTTGACAAAGATGGGGCGAGTTGTTAAAACATTCTTAACATCGGGGGAGTCGCGAGGCTGAGAAATTGACGCATGTCATGACCCTTTGAACCTGATACGGATAACGCCGTCGTAGGGAAGATGGAGAGATCATATAACTTTTCTTTCATCTCCGGTGTAATAATGACCTCTGGAGGAAACAGCAATGAAAATACCGCTTAGAATACTTGTCGAGGGGGCCCTCTCCATCGCTCTTGCCGTGGTGCTCTCCTATTTCAAACTTTTCTCGATGCCGCAGGGCGGGTCCGTGAGCCTCACGCTGCTGCCGCTGCTGATTTTCGCGTTCAGGAACGGCTGGCGCTACGGAATATTCGTCGGCGCGGTCACGGGGCTTCTGCGTCTTATGCTCGGCGGCTACGTGGTGCATCCGCTACAGGCGCTGCTTGACTATCCCGTTGCCAGCGGGCTGATCGGGATCGCGGGATTCTTCCAGCGGGAAAAATGGCTCGGCGTGGTCAGCGCCTGTTTTGCGAACTTTGCCGCGGCGGTGCTCTCGGGCGTCGTGTTTTTCGCCTCGTACGCGCCGGAGGGGACCAATATCTGGCTCTACTCAATACTCTACAACGGGAGCAGCGTGCTTCCCGAGACTGCCATTCTGATGGCGCTCGTATATATAATAATGCCGAGGCTGGAAAAATTCAGATAAAAGAGGGTGCCGCCGTATGAAGACGATAAGACTGCCGCAGGTGACGATAGAGCAGGATAATAGGACGGAAACGGATTCCGCGCTGATGGTGCTTGGCGGCAGGGAGCCTTCGCCCCTTTGGCTCTCGGAGCTTGCCTTCCGCGGCGAGGTGTGGGCGGTCGACCGGGGGATAGAGGCCTGCCGCCGCGCGGGGATCATCCCGCGGCGTCTTATCGGCGACTGCGACAGCGCCTCCGCCGAAAGCTGGCGCTGGGCGGAGGATAACGGCGTTCCCGCAGAGAGGTATCAGAGCGACAAAGACCTGACCGATTTTCAGCTGGCGCTCGATATCTTCCGCGAAAAAAATAAAGATCGGGTAAAAAAAATATTTTTAACGGGCGCCTGGGGCGGCAGATTTGACCATTTATGGAGCCTGATTCTCTCTTTTTTGAACTTTTCCTCTCCGCACGTTCCATTTTGCATCGCCGACGAGAGGGAGGGGCTGGTCCTCATGGAGGGACCCGCGGAGGCGGCCTTCACCTTTGCGCGGAGGCCGAAGGCGCTCTCGCTCTTATCTTTTTCCGATATCTGTGCCGGCGTATCGATCGCCGGCGTCCGCTGGCCCCTTAACGAGGTAGTGCTCCGCCTCGGCTTTCCCTACGCGATAAGCAACCGACTTGACGGCGGTCAGCGCGTGCGTGCCGGCTGCGAAAGCGGCCTGCTCGGTTTTTACTGGGTATGGGACGAAGCGTAATCTCCGGCGCGGATTGTGTAGAGCCTCTCTTTCGCCGCGCGGCGGCGGCTGTATAATATAACGCGCAAAAATTTTTTTGCGGGGGCAGGAGGGGAAGCGAAAAATATTTCGTGCCGTCCATTGAAATACGGCGGCGTGGAATTTAAAGTAAACCTCCCCGCTGAGCTTATAAACTTTGGCTGTGAAGAGGCTCAGCGGCGGCACTCTGGAGAGGCCCGTCTGCCTCATGCCGTACGGCGCGGAGACCCTGCCGCATATACGCGGGGAAGAATAAGAGATATTCTGATTTCACACAGATAGGTATGACGGCATTGTCGTGTTAAAATATCTCATGTGATTTTGACAGAAAAAATTAAGGATGTGTTTAAATGCTGGGAAATCTATTTTCTGCCGAGGGAATATCGGAGCTGCTTTTAAGCCTGCCCGCTGTCCTCTGGGCCATCACCTTTCACGAATATTGCCATGGCCTCGCCGCCAAGATGCTGGGCGACACCACGGCTGAGCGCGCGGGGCGGCTCTCACTGAACCCGCTGGACCATTTGGACCCGCTGGGCGCGCTCTGCCTGCTGCTCTTCCGCTTCGGCTGGGCAAAGCCGGTGCCGATAGACACGCGCTACTTCAAGCATCCCAAACGCGACATCATCATCGTAAGCCTTGCGGGCGTCGCCGGCAATATGCTGACGGCCTTCTTCTGCGCGCAGCTCGTGCGTTTTGTCCCCGGACTCTTCGTCAGTTGGGGGGCGCGGCAGTTCATCCTGCTGATGATCTATATCAACCTCGGCCTGGCGGCCTTCAACCTCATCCCGATACCGCCGCTCGACGGGTCGCGCATACTCTACGTCCTGCTGCCCTACCAGTGGATGAAATACTACTACTGGCTTGAGCGCTACGGCATGTTCGTCATCGTCGGCCTGCTGGTGCTGGGAGTATTCCCCTATATCATGCGCCCGATCATGGCCCTGCTTTTCAGCATATTACTGATATAGGCGGTATTTAAAAGATGAAAAAGATACTTATAACGAACGACGACGGGATCTTCGCCGAGGGCATCCAGACGCTTGCGAAGGCCTTTCACGCCGCTGGTTACGAAGTGCTCGCCGTCGCCCCCGACCGGGAACGCAGCGCCTCTGGCCATTCGATGACTATGGACAGGCCGCTGCAGATCAAAAAGATAGAGAATAAGATGCTCGCGGACGGCTTCACCGCCTACTCCTGCGACGGCACGCCCACGGACTGCGTGATCATGGGCATCGACGTGCTCCATTTCGTCCCCGACCTCGTCCTTTCAGGCATCAACTGCGGGCCGAACCTCGGCGACGACCTTACCTATTCCGGAACGGCCTGCGCCGCGATGGAGGGGCTCATTTTCGGCTATCCGTCGGTGGCCGTCTCGCTTGTCTGCGGTTCAACTTCGCCGGAAAAACATTTTGACACCGCCGCCGAGACCGCGCTTCAGACGGCGCGCTGGCTCGCCGGCCATCCGCTGCCCGAGGGCGTCATGTACAACGTCAACGTTCCCAACGAAAGGCTGGCAGATATCGCCGGCGTGCGCCTCACCCGTAAGGGAAAACGCCGCTATCATGACAAGATAACGGTCGTCAGGACGCCCTTTGGAGGGGAGGCCTACTGGGTCGGCGGCAGCATCCACGACGAGCTGCACGAAGACACCGACGTCTGGGCCGTCGCGCATAAATACGTCTCCGTCACCCCCGTGCATCTTGAGATGACCTCCTTTGACTCTTACAACGCCGCGAAAGAGACAGCAATAGAGGCGGAGATATACCGGGGAATGAAGTCTGAATAATGAACCAATAAAAGAATAAAGTTTATTTTGAATTTTTTTGGTCAACCGGTTGACAAATAAAGTTCACGTGATAGAATACCACACAAGTTTTTAAGACCACCACGAAGGGAGGGCGTTATTGTGAATCTGCAGGCCGCCGAGCGAGATAGACGTATACGACGAATCGATTCCTTACCGCATAGAGTAATATGCGATGACGGGGATATGAATTCGATTACTCGGCGACAGAGATAAAGCGCCACCGGCTGAAAGCGCTTTTCGCAGAAAGGATCACAATTCCGCACCCCAGAGCATAACACAACGAAGTGGACAAATATGTCAACGAGGGTGGTACCGCGGGTAAATTTGCTCGTCCCTCTTCCGAAAGGAAGAGGGACGAGCTTTTTTTAATCTACAGAAAATTTTAGGAGGAGTTTCAAATGATGGCACCGGAAAAAAAGGGAAAAGTAGTATTGGCTTACAGCGGCGGACTCGACACATCGGTGGCGATCCCCTGGCTTCATGATCAGGGATATGAGGTAGTCACGCTCACAATGCATGTCGGACAGCAGGCGGACGACCTGGAGGAGATAAAGGCGAAGGCCTACTCGTCCGGCGCTTCTAAAGCCTATGTCGTGGACCTCCGCGAGGCGTTCATCGATACATTTGTCTGGCCGTCGCTCAAGGCGAACGCCGTATACCAGGGAGTCTACCCGCTCAACTCGGCGCTCTCTCGTCCGATGATCGCCCAGGCGCTCATCTGGTGCGCCGAGAAGGAGGGCGCGGTCGCCGTCGCCCACGGCTGCACCGGCAAGGGACAGGACCAGGTGCGTATCGAGGTCGCCTGTAACGCCCTGAATCCCGATATCGAAGTCCTCGCGCCCGTCCGCGACTGGGGCTTCTCACGCGAAGAGGAGATGGACTACGCCGCGGCGCACAACGTTCCCGTCCCTACGACGAGAAAGAGCCCCTACAGCATCGACGACAACCTCTGGGGCCGCTCCATTGAGTGCGGCATCCTCGAAGATCCGTGGAACGAGCCGCCGAAAGACGCCTACAAACTGACCGTCGACCCCGTGGACGCTCCCGACGAGGAGGTCACGGTCGAGATAACGTTTGAGTGCGGCGTTCCCGTGGCGATCAACGGGCAGAAGATGGGCTCCATCGAACTGATCGACTTCATGAACAAGACGGCCGGCAAGGCCGGATACGGAAGAATCGATATGGTAGAAGACCGCCTCGTCGGCTTCAAGAGCCGCGAAGTCTACGAATGCCCCGGCGCTCTCGCGATCATTCACGCGCACAAAAAGCTGGAGACGATCACCCTCGCCAAGGACGTGCTAAAGACCAAAAAAGAGCTGGAGGTCAAGTTCGCCGAACTCACCTACGAGGGTTACTGGTTCTCGCCGCTCATGGAGGCGATACAGGCCTTCATGGACTCGACGCAAAAGTCCGTCAACGGCACCGTGAGGATGAAGTTCTACAAGGGCAACTGCATCGTCAACGGCATGAAGTCCGACAGCTCCGTCTACAGCAAGGCGCTCGCCACCTACTCAACGGGAGATATCTTCGACCAGTCGGCCTCCGTCGGCTTCATCAAGATCTGGGGCATGCCGATCAAGACCTGGCGTCAGACCCACAAGGAAAAGAACATCAACCCGATAGACAGCCTCGTGATGCAGAAGGGCAAAGACGCGACCAAATAAACAGCGGTACAACGGCAAGGGGACAGGCCTGAACAGACCTGTCCCCTTATTAGTTCACTTATGATTGGCTATGGCTGCGGCAGGATCTTATGCCTTCCTGTACCCGCACTTGGGGCATACGCCGTTTTCGTCCAGCGCGATGCCGCAGAGCGGGCAACGGTCTACGTTCAGATGCGGTTCGTACTCTTCCGAAGCCTCGTTGACGCCGCTGGAGAAGGTCAGCTTGACGATGTTCAGCTTATCCTTCAGCAGATCGTAAACGATCTTGATCATTCCCTCGACGGTCATCGTTTCCTTCGTGACGACGAGCCGACACTCTGGATAGGCTGTCGCCAGCTCGGTCTTAAAGGCAGGACCCTTCATGGTATTGCTTGGCGCGCCGTTCCTGATGCCCTGCTTCTCATAAACGTCCAGGACGGCTGGCAGCAAAGGATCGTCTTCCCGCAGGATCAGGGCGTGGTCAAAATTTTTCAGAACATCCCAGGCAGTTTTCTGGATTTCGTTGCAGGGGAAAACCATATTCACACCGGGATTGACGGAACCCTCCACCTCGATAGTCAGGATGCCGGTATGTCCGTGAAGATACTGGGCTTCGCCCTTAAATCCGTAGAATCTGTGCGCGTACTGCAGGTCAAGTTTCGCAATGCTTTTCATTATAATGTCTCCTCTTTTGTCCATATTATTTACGGGGTTTTCGCTCCCGTATGCGCGTTTATCTTGCCTTTTCTTCCATTTCCATGGCCTGTCTGCATTTGCCGCAGATACCGCTGAGCCTGAGCTCGACGTGACGCACCTCTCCGCCGGCCATATCCGCGGAGGGAAACGCCCCTTCCGGGAAGGCGAAATCTGTTATCCCGCCGCAGATCTCGCAGATAAAGTGTCCCTGCGGCCCCGTCTGACAGTCGTAACGCGCACTGTCGATATGGTCCAGACGCTGAATGATCCCGCGCTCCGCGAATTCGTTCAATATCCGGTAAACGCTCTCTCTGGTCACTGCCGGCAAATTTTGCCTGACATTTCTCCACACGTCATCCACTCCGGGATGCGTATAGTTTTCATGTACAAATTCATAAACCGCGAGCCGCTGTGAAGTACATTTCCATCCGTTCCGTCTGCATATTGCCTGAAATTCCTCGATCTTTTGCTGATCCATCATAATTCACCCGGACAATTTATAATGAATTTAATATGTAAATAACTATAATAGTTATTTGTTGTAATGTCAAGTGTATTTCTTGAAATCATTTTAATTTAATTATCCTTTGTGCAAAGGTTGGCAAAGATTATCCTTCATCACAAAAGTATGGGAGACAATGGCCGAAATGTGTCCGCTGCTCATCCGCTTTTGTGATATCGTTGTTTGACAGGGTCGTAGTATTCTTCTCATAAATATACCTGTATAACAGACTTTGTATTTTCAATTTTTGTCTATCGGCGCGTTATTGCACCGATTGGGTATCATTTACACATGACCTCAGATTTTTCAAAAAGTCATACGATTGACATAAAAATAATTAAGAAAAGATGGAATATTAGTGAATAAATATAATTTTCCTTATTTTATTTTTGCCCTATATTATAAACGCCGAGGATACAAATAAAATTATTATAGGGGGATGGATTTATGCTGGCTTTAGTTGAAAACACGCTTAGTACTTTAGTGGATATTTTATGGGGGCCGTCGCTTCTGATAAGCTTGATTGGAACAGGAATATGGTTTACTTTGATCACCAAATTCTGGCCTGTAAGATATTTCGGTAAAGCTATGAGACAATGCCTTAATATGGATAAAGATACGTCGTTATCAAAGGCTCCCGGGATCGTCACTCCCTATCAGGCGGCAAGCATCGCGATTGCCGGGGCGATCGGTACGGGAAATATCGGTGGCGTCGCGAGCGCCATTGCTCTTGGCGGCCCTGGGGTGCTCTTCTGGATGTGGGTGACGGCCATTGTTGGAATGGCTACAAAATTGGTGGAGATCACGCTTGCTGTCTATTATCGCGATAAGAAGGTTAACGGCGATACATGGGGCGGTCCGACCTTTTATATGGAAAAGGGGATTGGTAAGAAGACAAAGCTCTGGATACCCTTGGCATGGACCTTTGGGCTGGGGATAATGATCCAGTACTTTATCTCTCTTGAGAATTTTACCGTTTCCGAAGCTCTCACTGAGGCATTCGGTATTAATCAGATATACACCTCGCTTTTTTATGGATTTATGTGTGCGATAGTTGTTATTGGCGGTTTTAAAAAGGTTGCTGGTTTTGCCGCCAAGATGCTGCCGCTGATGTCCATCCTTTATGTGGCGGCTGGGTTGTTCATAATAGCGATAAATGTTCATAAGCTGCCGGATGTTTTTGCTCTGATCATAGCCAAGGCTTTCACACCATGCGCTGCGATAGGTGGCTTTGCCGGAGCATCTTTGCTGCTTGCGATACGTACAGGTATCTCGCGCAGCCTCTTTAGCAACGAAGCGGGATGGGGCGCGAGCCCTATGGCCCATGCCTCTGCAAAGACGAATCACCCAGTGGAACAGGGGTTGTGGGGGATATTTGAGGTTTTTGTCGATACAATGGTAATCTGCACTATAACAGCCTTGGTCATTCTCGTTACCGGTGAATGGTCGAGCGGCGAAGCTGGCGCTACATTGACAATGAGATCTTTCCGTTCCGGCATGGGACCTATGGGATTCTATTTTGTGGCTTTCGTAGCCTTCCTATTTTCGTGGACCACCTCGACAAGCTGGTCTAGCTATTTCCAAACGCTTCTGGAACACGCGTTCCGTTCAAAGCCGAAAGTTGCCGCTAAAATAGACAGGCTTATGAGAATGTGCTATGTACTGCCGGGAATTCTAAGTACGATATTTATTGTAAATATAGGAATAAAGACGGAGATTGTTTGGTTAGTTTCAGATATAGCTACCTCTCTTCCAACCTATGTAAATCTTTTTGCAATATTGTTTCTCACGAAAAAATTCCTTGCAATTCTCAAGGATTATGAAGGAAAACGTGTTCTTTGGGGAAAAGAGATTTTCTACAAATATGACAAAGAAATATAACTAATGAGGTGAATATATTATGAAGATATTGATTACTGGAGCAGGGATGATCGGTTCTATCGTCGCTATGGAATTATGCAGGGAAAACGACGTAACGCTTTTCGACGGGAGTGACGCGGCTCTGAAAAGAGTCAGTTCAAAAGAAATGAACATAGAACTGATACAAGGTTCTGTCTTTGATGAAAAAAAGCTAGAGGGATTGATTTCAACTAGTGATGTGGTTGTGATTGCCCTACCGGGTAATTTGGCTGTCAGCGTCGCTGAATCTGCGCTGAAACAGCGAAAGGCTGTTTTTGATATAAGCTCTATACCGAACGATGTCCTGCTTGGCAAAATCAGAGAGCTTGCGGATGAGAATAAAACCCTTTATGTGCCTAAAATTGGTATAGCCCCAGGCATGACCAATTTTCTTACTGGCCGTGGGTGTGTTGGCCTCGACTTTGTGAAAGATGTAAAGATATATGTCGGTGGTATTCCGCAGAAAAAAGAGTCTCCAATGGGGTATAAGACGGTGTTTTGCCTCGAGGAAACGCTGCAGGAATATCTTGATCCGGCGATGGTGATAGAGAATGGTAATAAAAAATATGTTGAGGCGATGTCTTGCTTACACAATGTTGATTTTGAAGGGCTTGAAGGTTTGGAGGCCTTTCTTACGGATGGTCTTGCCACATTGGCAGAAACGATACCGGCGGAAAATATGTCTGAATTTACCATTCGCTGGCCTGGTCATATTCAACAGATAAAGAACCTGATCGCGCTCGGAATGTTCGACAAGAACGAAGATGATTTCGAAGGAATGAAGATAACCCCGAGGGAATATCTTATCAGCCATCTAGCTCCTCTTTGGAAGATGGAGCCGGCTAAAGGAGATAAAGATCTCACTCTCTTCCGTATCGTTGTAAAGGGTACAAAAGACGGGGCAGAAGTTGAGTCTAAGTGGGAGACTGTTGATAGATACGACGAAGAGAGGAATATCACCTCGATGGGGAAGTGCACCGCTTTTAGTTGTACATCGTTTATCAGAGCTTGGATGAAATCTCTCTTTAACAACAATGGTTTTGTATTCCCGGAAAAATTATCGGTAAATGATTCTCTTTATCGTTATGTTATGGAATCGATGGCTTATCACGGAGTGCATTTTACAGAGCAGCACACAACTTTGAAACGATACTGAGTTTCACACCGTGATTTAATTGGTATTTAGGTGTAAAAATAAACCCCTAGGGGCCGTTTAATGCGATAAAATCTTTGTAGCATTAGCGGCCCCGTTTTGTAAGGAGGTATTTTTATGAAGAAACCTATAAAGATGAGTTATGATGAAACAGACCTGCGAATCATCGAAGAGATACGTGATAATGCAAGAATTTCTTATAAGAATTTGAGTGAAGCGGTAAACCTGTCTGTACCGGCGGTCTTCGAACGTATGAAAAAAATGGAGGAAAGGGGGGTGATACAAGGGTACAAGACTGCCGTTGACTACTGCCGGATAGGGTACCCTATACATGTATTTATACTTCTGCACGACGACCGCTGTCGTGACGGTGTCCCCTACATGTTGAGCCAGATGGAGAGTATCTTTCAATTTTGGATTGTCTCAGGCGAATATGACTATCTCCTAGAGGTTTATCTTTCAACCAGCCAGGAGTTAGACGATCTCCTGAATGAACTGTATAAAATAGGAAGGACTCATACAATGCTTATTTTAAATAAACTTAAAGAGGATTCGCTATAGTTTATTTATAAAATATTGATGTAAGATCAACTTGTAGATGTTAATATAGTATGTATAAAATAAAAAAACATACTTTGAAAATTCTTTCATGAATTGTTATAATTTAACGTACAACGTGCGGCTCTCTGGTGGCGTAAGTCCGGTTGCGGAGAGCGGCGCGTTTTATTTTAACCGTTAATGATTACTTATAGATTATATTTAACTATAAGTAACTACTATAATTAAGATACGCTGAAAGATATTTATGAGCGGAAACAGGGAGGGGTTGAAAATGAGCCTTTGCGGGGTGGGCAAAAGAGATTATTGCGTCGGTGATTATGTGATGTATGCCGGAAACGGGATCTGCCGGATAAACGATATTCGCCGGGAGAGGTTCAGCGGCCTTGAGGAGCGGCTCTATTATGTCATGAGCTCCGTCTACGACTCCGGCGCTAAATTCTATCTTCCCGTCGGGATGGAGGATATTGAGAGGCGCATCCGCCCGCTGCTCTCCGAGGGGGAGATTTGGGCGATCATCGACGAGACGGAGGACATTGGCAGCCGGTGGATAGAGAACGACGACAGCCGTATGGCCGCCTTTGAACAGATATTGAGGGGCGGAGAGATCGTGGAGATTCTCTGGCTCGTCAAAATACTTAACCTGCATAAGATAGAGATGCGCGAGAGCGGAAGGAAGTTTCGTTCCTGCGACGAAAAGGTGCTGGCGCACGCGGAGCGGGTGATCACGGAGGAGTTCGCCTTCGTCCTCGGCCTGCGCCGTGAGAACGTGATACCACGCATCGTCGACTATATAACGGAGAGGAGGGAGGCCCGCAATGACGAAGGAAGAGGCGTTGGAGCTTATCGAGCGGATACCGTATGTCACGGCCTTCAGCGCGCCGAGCGGCAAGGCCAGGATAGACCTTTATAAAAAGGCGGTCGGCAAAAAGGAGCCGCTCCAGTGGCTCAAGGTCGTGAAGTCCTGCTGGCTCAGGAGAGAGGAACGTTCCGGCGGAGTGGAGGGAACCCTCGAGGGCGAGTACGGGAACCGGGCGAAACGGCTGCTACACGCGGAGCTGGCGGAGGCGCTGGGGATAGGCGAGGAAGAGGTCGAGCCGTTTATCGAGAGATATCTTAAAGAAAATATATAAAACAGAATGATGAATTATTGAAACGCCGCTTAAAACTATCGGTTTACAGGCGGCGTTTACTATAAAGATACAACTTGCTTTACTCCGCGGCGGTCGTACTTGCGGGTATGTTCCTTGTATGGCGATTTACGCTGCCGATACTGCGTTTCTTCGACGCCTCGGCGGAGCTGCTTTCGATCGGTGACTGCGCGATGCGCGTCGTCAGCGCCGGCCATATTTTTACCGCCTATATGCTCATCGCGCAGAGCGTCTGTCAGGCGCTTGGCAACGAGTTGTACTGCCTTGTCGTGATGCTGCTGCGCGTAGTCGTCGTTCTGCTGCCGCTGCCGCGACATTGTTCACGGCAGTCCAGCTCCGCGCGCGGCAGACAACTGCCGCTTCGTGTCCGGTGCTCGGCGGTGCCTTTTTGAAAAATAGCAGTGGGATGCCTCTATTTGGTCTTGAGACCCTCCATCGAGAGCCGCAGGTGTTCCCTTATCAGGCGGACGCTCTCCGCCTCGTCGTGATTTTTCAGCGCCTCGAGGATGATGATGTGCTCCTCAAGGCTTGGGTTTGTGTCGAAGTCGAAGAAAGACTCAAAGAAAATCATCTGTACGAATGTGCGTGAGAGGATGTTCTTTATATATCCCACGAGCGTGTTATTGCCCGAAGATTCGGCGATGATAATATGGAAGTTGTCGTTGACAGTAAGATAGGACTCGAGGTTGCGGTTGACGAAGGTTTCGTGTTCAGCGTCAATCTGCTCCTGCAGGCGGCATAACTGCAGCGGCGTGATATGCTTCGCCGCCTTACGGATGGCCATAATCTCCAGTTCTTCTCGTACCTCGTAGGTGTCGATTATCTCCTGTCTGGTAGGCGAGGCGAGACAGGCGCCCCAGCCGGGGATGATCTGGACGAGCCCCTCGTTTTCCAGACGTCTTAAAGCCTCCCGCACGGGCGTACGGCTCACCTGCAGCTCCTTGGCAATTGCCACCTCCGGCAGCCTTTGGCCGCTTACCAGCGCCTTTTCGAATATCTTTTTTCTCAACTGATCATATACAAACCCCGCCGCTGTTTGCACAGAGGATGACGTCATAACCATATTCAACCAACTCCCCAATATGCTTCAAGTAAAAATATACATAGTACACCGCATATTTGCAAGCGGGAAAAATGAGAAAATTACCGCCCGCCGCGCCTGCGTACGCATAGTCTTGCGAAGCGGTGCCGCCTTTTACTTGCCGCGGGGTATATGACGGCGGTCTGCGCCGCTGTCCGGCTTGTTCACAAGACAAAGATCGTTCTATTTTTTGCTTTGCCGCCTTGCGGTTTTTCCCCGTTCGCGATAAATTTTAGTGCGTGAAAAAACTCCCGAAAAATAAACGCTTTTCCGCCGGGAGTATATATTATTGACGAAAGGGAGTTATTTTTTTATGTACGAGGCATTCAGCACGCTTATTGGAACGATCAGCAACGTGATGTACAGCTATCTGCTGATCATTATGCTGCTTGCCGCGGGGATCTACTTTTCCCTGCGGACGGGGCTGGTACAGCTGCGCATGCTGCCGGAGGCTGTCAGGTCGGTAGGGGAGAGGTCGGTAGGCAAAGATTCTGTATCTTCGTTCCAGGCGCTCATGGTATCGACGGCCAGCCGTGTTGGGACCGGCAATATCGTCGGCGTGGCGAACGCCATCGCCATCGGCGGCTACGGCGCGGTTTTCTGGATGTGGCTCATCGCCCTGCTGGGCGGCGCGACGGCCTTTGTAGAAAGCACGCTGGCGCAGATATACAAGAAAAGGGCCGCGGACGGCAGCAGCTACGGAGGCCCCTCCTATTACATCCAGGCGGCGCTGAACAGCCGCGCGCTGGGAGTCGTATTTGCCGTCGCGCTCATCGCTACCTACGCCGGAGGATTCAATATGTTGGCCTCCTATAACCTTATCGACAGCCTTTCCGGCTACGGTTTCTATGACAAATATTTCTTCGGCCCGCACAACCTGGTCCCCATCATCGGCGGCGCGTCGCTCGCGCTTCTGGTCGGCTTCTGCATCATGGGCGGCGGCAAGCGTATCGTCAAAGTGACGGAGGTACTGGTGCCGCTGATGGGCGTGCTGTATATCCTGCTTGCCCTGATCGTTATGGCGCTGAATATAGAAAGGCTGCCCGAGGTGCTGTCGAAAATTTTCACCGCCGCCTTTGACTTCCGCGCGATCTTTGGCGGATTTGCCGGCTCCGCGATTATGCAGGGCATCAAGCGCGGACTTTATTCCAACGAGGCCGGCGTTGGTTCCGCGCCGAACGCGGCGGCGGCGGCCGACGTGGCCCATCCCGTTACGCAGGGACTTGTGCAGATGCTCTCCGTATTCATCGACACGCTGCTGATTTGCACGGCCACCGCGATGATGTGCCTCTGCACCGGCATTATACCAGGCGAAGGGCTGAAGGGCGCACCCTTTGTACAGCAGTCGATGTCCGTAGTATTCGGAACCGTGGGGCCGTACTTCATCACCGCCGCTCTGCTGCTCTTCGCCTTCACTACGCTGCTGGGCAACCTCTTCTACTGTGAGGGCTGTCTAAACTACATCGCGGGCCGCGCGCTGAGCAAAAGGGCGATGAACATCTTCCGTATTGCGGCGATTATAGCGGTCTTTGTCGGCGCGCAGCTGGAATTCGGCCTCGTCTGGGATATGGCCGACGTTCTCATGGGAGTGATGGCGCTCATAAACCTGCCGGTCATTGTTATCCTCGCCCGGACGGCGCTCGCGGCGTTGAACGACTATACCGCGCAGAGACGCCTGGGCAAGAAGCCGGTCTTCAAGGCCGCCGCCATCGGTCTGAAGGAAAAGACGGATTTCTGGAATTAATAGTATTTCGTAAGCGGTGCGGTGGAGGACGCGAAGCGCGCGTCCTTCGCCGCACCGCGCGTCTGCGCATCCTGTTGAACGCACGTTTGACGCATTGAATAAATATAAGTGCTGCGCCGTTTATATTTTCTCCAGCCTGATATTCACCATTCTCAGGGGCTGAGGTCGTATAATTTAAACGTGAAAACTTACCGCTGCAATCTATATTGACATTGACTGTGGTCATTAGTTTATATTGGAAATTATGGAGCCAAGAATCTTCCCTGTTTGAATAAAGGTTATTTTATCTGTAAATAGAGTATTGACAATCTTCCTAGAATAATATATAAATTAATCAAGAAATAGTGTATACAGTGGATACTTGCAAAGACGCTTCATATATAAAATAAATAATAAAGGAGAGACAGACATGCTGGATTTGAACAAACTGTGCGGAATGAACGGTAAGACGGCCATCATCACCGGCGCCGCTTCAGGTATCGGCGCGGGGATCGCGCGCTTTTTCGCGAACGCGGGGGTATCGGTAGTCATCGCCGACATCAACGAAGAGCTTGCGGACAAAGTCGTGAAAGAGATTAAGGACGCTGGCGGAAAGGCCGAGTTTATCAAGTGCAACGTCACGAAAGAGGCCGACTGCAAGGAGCTCGCCGACAAGGTAGCGGCAGAGCATTCAAGGATCGACATCCTTGTGAACTGCGCCGGCGTCGCACGCCGCCACACTGTCGAGACTCTTCCCGAAAGCGACTGGGACCTCGCGATCAACGTGACGCTCAAGAGCGTCTATCTCATGTGCAAGCATGTCGTGCCTCATATGAAAAAGGCCGGCGGCGGCAAGATTGTCAACATCGGCTCCGGCTGGTCGCTTAAGGGCGGGGATCACGCCGTCTCTTACTGCGCCGCGAAGGGCGGCGTCTGGAATATGACGCGCGCGATGGCCATCGACCACGGCCCTGACAATATAAACATAAACTGCGTATGCCCCGGCGACATTGACACGCCGATGCTTAAGAGCGAGTGCGAGCAGCTGGGCGGCGTATATGACGAGAAGTATAAGGAAGAATGCGCACAGCGCCCGATGGCCCGCCTCGGCGAACCGAAGGATGTCGCGATGTGCGTATTTTTCCTCTGCAGTGATATGGCCCCGTGGGTGACAGGCTCTTCGCTTGTCGTAGACGGCGGCGGAATAGCATAGGAGGAGAATCAGATGTCAAAGAAGATGTATCCCTATATCCCCAACTCTGAGGCGGCCGTACAGGCCGAGATGCTCAAGTTCATAGGAGTGGATTCGGTCGAGGAGCTGATTGCAGACATTCCTGAAGATATGCGCATGAAGCAGGCGATGAAGCTGCCCGAACCTATCTGTGATGAGGCTGGACTTTTCCGTCATGTCAGCACGATGCTAGACAAAAATAGGACCGCGCAGGAGCTGGTTTGCTTCCTCGGCGCGGGCTGCTACAACCGTTACGTACCGGCGGTCGTAGACGAGGTAATCAACCGCTCCGAGTTCCTCACCGCCTACGCCGGCGAGCCTTACGAGGACCACGGCCGTTTCCACGCGATGTTTGAATACCAGTCGATGATGGCCGAGCTGCTTGACATGGACGTCTGCAACGTGCCGAACTACGATGGAAGCCAGGCTGTAGGCACGGCGCTCCGCATGGCGACGCGCATCGCGCGCCGCAAAGAGGTGCTCATCCCCCGCAACATCAACCCCGACACGCTGAGGGCGGTGCAGACCTACCTCCAGCCCGACGTCAAGGTTACCTTTGTAGATTATGGTTCAAAGACTGGGCGTATCTGTCTCGACAGCCTCAAAGAGAAGCTCACCGAAAACGTCGCCGCCGTACTTGTGATGAATCCCAACTTCTTCGGCGTCATCGAAGATAAGGCCCAGGAGATAGCCGATATGGCTCACGCCAAGGGCGCTCTGATGGTCGCCTACGTCGAGCCCTCGACGCTTGGCGTGCTTACGCCTCCCTCGCACTACGGCGCGGACATCGCCTGCGGAGACATCCAGGGACTTGGCCTCCATATGAACTATGGCGGCGGAGTGGCCGGTTTCATCGCTACCGCTGACGACCCGCGCTTCGTTGACGAATATCCCTCGCGCCTCTTCGGCATCGCGCCGACGAGTGAGAAGGAGTGGGGCTTCGGAGACGTTCTCTGGGAGCGCACCTCGTTCGCGAACCGTGACAGCGCCAAAGAGTTCGTAGGAACGCATTCGGCGCTCTGGGGCATCGCCGCGGGCGTATACCTCGCCGCGATGGGGCCGCAGGGCATGAAAGAGATTGGCGAAGCCGTCGTGCAGCGTCAGCTCTGCCTGAAGAAGGTGCTCTCAGGAGTGAAGGGACTCTCCTTCGACAGACTCTCCGGCACCCCCTTCCAGGAGGTCGTCGCCGACTTCTCCGCGAGCGGCAAAAAGGTCTCCGAGATCAACAAGAAGCTGCTTGAAAAGGGTATCCTCGGCGGCTACGACCTCGGCAGAAACTTCCCCGAACTCGAGGGCTGCATGCTTCTCGCGGTGACCGAGCAGACCTCGGCGGACGATATCAAAGCTCTTGCTTCGGCACTGAGCGAGATCCTGGCGTAAAGGAGGCCATTTCAATGAACAATCTGGAAAGACTAAAGAAATTTCATCAGGCTAAATGGAATGAGCCGATAATCTATGAGATAAGCGAGCCCGGCGCGCGCGCCGTCCTCGTTCCCGGCCCCTGCTGCGACTGCACGAGCACGGAAGAGGCTCTCGCCACCCTGCCCGCTGGCATGGTGCGCAAAGAGAAGGCCAACCTTCCCGAAATAGCGCAGCTCCAGCTTGTGCGCCACTACAACCACCTCTCGCAGGAGAACATCGGCGTCGACGGAAACATCGACATCGGTCAGGGAACCTGCACAATGAAGTACAGCCCGAAGATCAACGACCGCCTCGCGGGACTTCCCAAGGTTGCCAACATGCACCCGCTCCAGCCCGACGAGACCGCTCAGGGCATCCTTGAGCTCTTCTATAAGACCGGCGAGCTCTTCAAAGAGATATCCGGACTCGACGTCTTCTCGATGCAGCCAGGCGGCGGTTCGCACGGCGTTCTCGCCCTCGCTTCGATAGTCCGCGCCTACTGGCGCGACAAGGGCGAAGAGGAGAAGCGCGACGAAATAATCACGACCCTCTTCTCACATCCCGCCGACTGTGCCGTTCCGACGGCGAAGGGCTACAAAGTTACCATCATTCAGCCTGACGCGGAGGGATATCCCGACATCGAAGCCTTCAAGGCGGCGATCTCCGACCGCACGGCGGCGATATTCTTCACAAACCCGGAAGATACGGGAATCTTCAACGTCCGTATCAAGGAATTTACGCGCCTTGCCCATGAAAAGGGAATCCTCTGCTGCTACGACCAGGCGAACGCCAACGGCCTGCTTGGAATTACCCGCACCGCCGAGGCCAACTTTGACATGTCATTCTTCAACCTCCACAAGACCTTCGGCGCTCCGCACGGATGCGGCGGCCCCGCCACGGGACTTGTCGCGGCCAAGAAGGAGCTGCGTCCCTACATGCCCGTCCCCCTCGTTGAGTACGCGCCGGAGAAGGGCTACTACCTGGACTTCGATCTGCCGAAATCATGCGGCAAGATTAAGTCCTTCTGGGGAGTCGCGCCCGTTGTCGTCAAGGCCTACTCCTGGATCATGTCGCTCGGCGCGGACGGCCTGCGCGAAGTTTCACGCGTAGCCATCCTCAACAATAACTACTGCATGAAGAAGATCCTCGCGATAAAGGGCGCCTCGATCAGCTTCCCGAGCCACCCCTCACGCATCGAACAGGCCCGCTACAGCTGGCAGAAGATGAAAGAGGACACCGGCTTCGGCACCGCGGACGTGCAGCGCTGCATCGCGGACTTCGGCACCCACTACTGGTCGAGCCACGAACCATTCGTCATCCCCGAGCCCTTTACGATCGAGCCCAGCGAATCATACTCCAAGCAGGACATTGATGATTACTGCGCGGTCCTCGCGGAGATATCGCGCATGTGCTACGAGGAGCCCGAGGCTGTCAAACACGCCCCCGTGAACAGCACGGTGCACCACATCGATCACGATTACTTTGACGATCCGGCTAAGTACGCGATCACCTGGCGCGCCTACAACAAGAAGTACAAAGGCTACTTCGAGCCTAAATAGAGAAGACCATGAAGATAGGCTTCCTCATTAACCCTGTGGCAGGAATGGGGGGCAAGGTGGCCCTCAAGGGAACCGACGGAGAGGAGACTCTCCGCCGGGCCCTTGAGCTCGGCGCCGTGCCGATGGCCGGCACGCGCGCCGAGGAGGCTGTAAAAGAGTTTGCCGAAAACGCGGGAGACTGCCGTTTTTACAGTCCATCGGGCGGCATGGGAGCCGATTTGCTTAAATCCTACGGTTTAGAGACTGAACTGCTCTTTGACCCGTCGACACATACGACACCGGCCGACACGAAACGCGCAGCTGAGATGATGCTTGAGCGCGGTGTCGGTCTTGTCGTATTCGCTGGGGGAGACGGTACGGCGCGCGATATTTGCTCCGTCATCGGCGAGCGCCTCCCCGTCGTCGGCATCCCCGCCGGAGTCAAGATACATTCCGGCGTCTACGCCAAGAGGCCGAAAGACGCGGGGCTGCTCATCAATAACTTCCTGCTTGGAAAAGTCAAGCGCTTCACGACTGCGGAGGTCGTCGACATTGACGAAGAGGCCTTCCGTGACAATATTGTGCGCGCGCGCCTCTACGGCTACATGATGATCCCCGACGACCGCGAGTTCATGCAGGACCGCAAGTCCGGCGGCAGCGGCGGCTCGACAGAGGAAGCGGCCAATCTCGCCGCCTTCATGGCCCTCTCCATGAAGCCTGGCGTAATATACCTCATCGGCTCGGGCTCGACCACCAAACAGCTTACGGACCGTCTCGGCCTTGATGGCACCCTGCTCGGCGTGGACGCCGTCAGGGACGGAAAACTCATCGGCAAAGACCTTACCGAGGCGGGTATAAAAGAGATACTTTCCGGCGTCGAGAGGAATAAGAGAGTGCTCATAATCACGGTGATCGGAGGACAGGGGCACATATTCGGACGCGGCAACCAGCAGCTGAGCCCCGAGGTCATCCGCATGATACCGAAAGAAAACATCACTGTAATCGCGACGCCCGCGAAGATGGCGCAGCTCTTTGGCAAAAGCCTGATCGCCGACACCGGCGACTGTGCGCTTGACCGGGAGCTTTCGGGGTACATCCCCGTCGTCACCGGACACGCGCGGAAGATGATGGCCAAAGTCTCATAAAATATCAAGATATTGCAGGAGAGTGGAACCATGGCACGTTATGAAGAACTTGCGGGAAAAAGGGTCCTGGTAACGGGAGCGGCTAGCGGCATCGGACTTGCTACCGCGCAGGTATTCGCGCGGCAGGGAGCCAGGGTGTTCGTCGTGGACTACAACCAGAAGGCGGCCGAACAGGTGATGGCGGAAAACCCGGACTTTGCCGGATATTATGTCGGCGATGTCAGCAAAGAAGAGGATGTGCAGAGCGCCTTCAAAAAAATGGACGAAACGCTCGGCGGCATAGACGTCCTCATCTCAAACGCCGGTATCAGTATCAGGGCAGATTTCGTAGACATCTCCTATGAGCAGTGGAAAAAGGTAATCGATATCAACCTCAACGGCATGTTCCTCTGTGCGCGTGAAGCGGCGCGGCGCATGACGGCCCAGAAGAGCGGCGTCATCCTCATGACCGCCTCTACGAACGGCACCGAAGGGCACCGCTGGTATACGGACTACAACGCCTCAAAGGCCGGAGTGATTCTGCTGACAAAGAGTATGGCCCTCGAACTGGCCCCCGTCGTGCGCGTAAACTGCGTATGCCCAGGCTACGTCCTCACCCCCATGCAGAAGGCCGAATACACCGAAGAGATGCTCGCGAAGGTGAACGAAGGCATCCCGATGAAACGCCACGCCGAACCGGAAGAGATCGGCAAGCTCTACGCTTTCCTTGCCTCGGACGACGCGAAATACATAACCGGAGCCGACATCAGGATAGACGGCGGCGAAACAGCTGGGCTTTACTAAGTATTAAGTCCCGTACGTTTTGGCATGATTTGATTTTATTATGCTAAAACGCTGGTATCATGTAAGCAGTTTGTACAAAATAATTATTAAAAAGCCCGATAATTTGGAGTGACTGGATATTTGTTCCGCACTAAAAAGGAGGTGTTCCCGGAATAATCCAAAGCGTCCTGCAGATGAGAGAAAAGTCAGCGCGTGCGGTTTCTCTGTGATTCCGCGTCACGCTTTCTCTCAGGTTCCGATCTATGCCTGTAATAGAAACAGGTATCGTTTAAAAGGAGGCATTTATTGGTAATGAAAGCTTTGTTGAAACTTACGCCTATATGTGTTATAGCGGGTCTTATGCTCTCTGGGATGGACATTCTTCTTGCCGCGCCGCTCTCGTTTATGTACGCGGTCATCGTTGCGATGATCGTTGACCGTTACAAGTTCCAGGACTGCCTTGATGCGGCTCTTGACAACCTGAAACACTTCCTGATCGTTTTCCTCATTCTCCAGGCCGCCTACGCCGTCGCCGAATGCTTTATGGCTACCGGCGTTGCCGCCTCCGTCATCAACATGTCGCTTGCCGCGGGGCTCAACGCGAAAGTTCTCGCCGTCGTTGCCCTGCTCGTCACCTCCGTCCTCTCGATAGCTACTGGGACCTCGTGGGGAACGTTTGCTGCCTGCGCGCCGATCTTCCTCTGGCTTAACCATATCGTCGGCGGCAACATCGCGCTTACCGTCGGCGCCATCGCCGGCGGCTCCTGCTTCGGCGACAACATTGGGCTTATCTCCGATACGACGATCGTCAGCTCCGGTATCCAGCAGGTCGAAATAATCAAGAGAGTCCGCCACCAGGGAGTCTGGTCGCTGCTCTGCCTCATCGCCTCGGCCGTAGTCTTCTACTTCATCGGCGTCAGCATGGGACTGCCAAGCACGACCGGACAGGCCGCCGACGCCATCGCGCAGATACCGAAAGAGGTCTGGACGGCTCTGGCAGAGGAGCGTCCCTCGGCTGTCACGCTGCTTGAGCTTGTGAAACAGGGAGTCCCCGTCTACATGGTGATCCCGCTCATCATCGTTCTCGTCACCGCCGTCATGGGTTACAGCACGCTGATCTGCCTTGGCTCGGGTATCGTCTCCTCGCTGGCATTTGGCCTCATGGCCGGCACGGTCACCAGCATCACGGAGTTCCTTGACCTTGTCTACACCGGTTTCTCCGACGCTGGCGGCTGGTCGATCGCGATGATGCTCTGGGTTGGGGCCTTCGGCGGCGTTATGCGGCTGATGAACGCCTTTGACCCCGTTGCCGCGCTGATCTCGCGCATGGTCCACAAGGTCCGCCACCTTATTTTCGCCAACGGCATCCTCTGCCTGCTCGGCAACGCGGCGCTCTCCGATGAAATGGCGCAGATCGTAACCATCGGCCCGATCATTAAGAACATCACGGAAGAAAACGTTGTCGGTTCCAAAGAGGATATGTACACGCTGGCCCTGAGAAACGCGACCATGTCCGACGCGATGGGCGTTCTCGGCTCGCAGCTCGTCCCCTGGCACTGCTACATGGGATTCTTCCTCGGTATCAGCGCCTCCGTTTATCCTCTTGCCACTGCCCTCTCCGTGGGACAGATAATCACCCACAACTACATGGCCTGGATAGCAGTCGGCTCGATGCTCGTTCTCACCTTCACCGGCTGGGACCGCTTCATCCCGCTCTTCAAGCTCCCCGCGGAGCCGCAGGTCTATCTTAAGAGCGAAGCGGCGAAATACGGGAAATAGCAGTTCGGCATAACAGCCGAAAGGCAAATAGCGCGGTCAATCAATAGACGACCTAAATCATCTCCGCCGGCAAATATATCCGGCGGAGGTGCTTTATATATGCGCCTGGGGGCGGCAATGTTTCGCTGCAGCTCGGATTGAATCCAGTATTAGTAATGAGAATGCTTCTGTAGTTTTCGTTCCTTGGAACTGTTCTGGGTGTAGCAGGATTCGTCATTTTACGTGCCATGCCAAAAGAATTGGAGATTAAATCCGTCGTTTCCGCGCGAAGATGGAGGCGAACATGACCGCGCCGGCGCTTCTATATTGCCAAGCCCGCCGAAAGATAATACTATAATCATCCAGCCCTTTGCGGCTGGGCGTTCGGCAGATTGTCGGAGCCTGCAATATATGATTGGTACGTATAGGTGGGGTATGTTTGATTAAGATAATGTTTGTCTGTCACGGCAATATCTGCCGCAGTCCGATGGCGGAGTTTGTGATGAAGGATCTCTCCGCGCGGGCGGGGCTTGCGGATCGGTTTATGATAATGTCCTCGGCGACGAGCGCGGAGGAGATCGGCAGCGATATGCACCGCGCTTCGCAGGCCAAGCTTCGCGGAGAGGGGGTGCCCTTTGAGCGCCGCCGCGCGGTACAGCTGACGCGCGCCGATTATGGAAAGTTCGATTATATTATCGGGATGGATGGGCAGCATATCCGCAATATCCTGCGGATATGCGGCGGCGACCCCGAGGAGAAGGTGTGGAAGCTGATGGATTTCACCGACGAGGCGGGAGAGGATGTCGCCGACCCGTGGTATACGGGAAATTTTACGCGGGCCTATGACGATATCAGGAAGGGCTGCGAATCCTTGCTGAATAAAATCAGAGGGGAGGGGCTGCTTTGATGTCCGGCGGCTTTCGCCTCCTCTGTGTGTGGGTAAACTGATGTCTCCGATCGCCAGTCTCAGCGTGCTGGAGATAATCGGCGTGGTGAGCTTCGCCCTGCTTGGCGCGCATACGGCGGTGCAGCGGCGCATGGACCTGTTCGGGATAACGATACTCGCCTTTACCGCGGCCTGCGGCGGCGGCGTGCTGCGCGACGTCGTGATGGACAGGGGCATCCCCGTCTTTTTCTCAAATTACCAGACCGTCCTCATCGTGATGCTCTCCGTCGCCGCCGTGGTCGCGGTGCCGCAGCTTTTCCGGGTCCAGTGGCTGCTGATCGTGCTTGACGCGATGGGGCTCTCTTTTTTCGCGGTGGACGCGGGGATCAAGGCGATCTATCTGCATTATAATTTTATGCAGTTTCTCTTTGCCGCGGTGATAACCGGCATCGGCGGCGGCATTCTGCGGGATCTGCTCGCGCAGAGGGTACCGGTCATCTTCCGCCATGATATTTACGCCCTGGCGGCGATTGTCGGCTGTTCTTTTCTCTGGTTCGCGAGAGGAATGATAGGGCTTGGTCCCGCCGCCTACGCGGCGCTTTTCATTATCCTCGCGGTGCGGCTGGTATCGGTCTATTTCAATATCAATCTGCCGCTGGTCAAGATCGCGGAAATAAGAAAGGGAGGCCGCTGAGGCCTCCCTTTCTTACTAGGTCTTATTATTCGTTATTATTCGGCTATCTTAAGCTCCACAAAGGCCTCCGGTGTGGTGACGCGGAAGGTGAAGGTCTCCGTGATGTAGAAGTTGACCTCGGTCGCGGTGTGGGACTGGTATCCGATGGAGAAGTCCTGTCCGACCACGAGTTCGCTGTCTCCGCCGCGCATGGAGGTGACGAAGTTCGTCTCGTACTGCTTTGAGAGGACGACTTTGTCGACGATCTTTTCGAGGCTCTTTCTGAGCGGGTAGGCGGTGTTGGAGGTGACGATCTTCTCCCATACTTTCTTGGAGCAGACGAAGACGTAGGGGCCGCCGACGTTGCGTGAGGCGAGGACCTGCGTCGCGTCGTAGACCGCTTTGATGAGCGCGTCGTCGTCAAGGGCGGTTTCGATGGGGTCGTTGTCTGTTTCGAGCTCTATCCCGAGGATGCCGGCCTCTTCAAGTCCCTTGAATACTGCGGTGTCCTCAAAGAGGGCCGCCTGGCGCGCCGCTTCCTGTAGCGGTGTGTAGTCTGTCGTCTTGCAGCCGCGGGAGATGTCGTCGAGATCCCACATCGGCAGGGTGAAGGGGACGCGGATCTCTACGAGGGGAAGTACGTCGCGTACGCCGTAGTTTACGCCCTCAACCGGCGACTCTTCGGCGAGCGTCAGCGTGCCCTCTGAAATTGAGTCGCACTGCCAGCCCTTCGGGTCCGACACGTCGGCGACCTTGCGTCCGGTGAGCACGCCGCGGAGCACGTCCGCCGCCTGCTTGTCTATCTCTGTCCATGCTTCCGCCGTTATCGGCGCGAGTGATCTTTTAAGAATGTCCATAATTTAAACTCCCTTCTATGTATGCTGTCTCTATAGCTGTATCGTGAATATTAAAGTTTGCCGATTTTAAGGTCCTGGCCGCTGGCTCCCGGGGCGGCGTCGGGGCCGTCCTCGAGGTCGATGCCCATCGTTCCGGCCTTCGCGTTGGCGACGTATTCGCCGATCTCTTTGTCCCAGCCGTTCATATAAACCTTGAGCCAGCCGACCAGCATCGCCGAGTGTTCGATCTCCTCGTCGCGGTTGTGCGCCATGATGCGTTTGAGGTCCTCATTGGTGCAGGTGTTGACGCGCTGGTTGTAGAAGTCGATGGCTTCAAGCTCCTCCTGAAGGCTTTTGAGCGCCTGCGCTATATCGACCGTCTGTTTGTTGAGCAGGCTGTAAGGTTCTGTGTATGCTTCCATGTTTTAAGCTCCTCCCTGTAATTTTGTGCCTTATTCAGGCATTTTAATGGTTATAACTGGTTCTCTATGTCTCTTATTGTAACAGATAAGAGTAAAAGCCTCTCAGTTATCTTTATTTGAAACTATTTTAGATTATATCATCGAAATTAGCAATTAACAACCGTAATTAATGCACAAAAAGCGGCATAACTTCACATCGCGAAATGTCAAAGTACCCTTTATCGGTAAGTTTGAGCTCCGGGATGACGGAGAGCGACATGAAGCTCAGCTGCATGAGCGCGTGTGGGTTCGTGCAGCCCAGGGCGTCGCGTGCCGCGTTAAGGGCCACGGTCTTTTCGCGTATTTCGGCGGCGCTCAGGAGGCTCATAAGGCCGCCGACCGGCAGCTCCAGCTCCGCGAGGATATTTTCGCCCTCGGCGATGACGATGCCGCCCCCGAGGCACGCGAGCTCCCGCAGCGCCGTCTCCATGGAGATGTCGTCCATGCCCGCGCATGTGTAGTTGTGTGCGTCGTGGGCGATGGAGGAGGCGACGGCGCCGCGCACGAGGCCGAAGCCATGGAGGAATCCGACGGCGCAGCGCCCCGTGCCGCGGTTTTTTTCAACGACGGCCATCTTCGCCAGTTCGCGTTCCGCGTCGGCGCAGGCGTATCCGTCTATGTCGGTCGGCGCCATGCGGATAGTTTTGGTGACGACCTGTCCGGGGATGACGCCGATGACGTTTATCTCCACGCCGGGAGCGTCTATTTTCACGCGCAGTTCGTCTGCCGTCGGCGTGCGTACTTCGCCGCCGTATCCGGGAAGCGCGGAGGTGACGGCGGGCGTTATTTTTTCGGTCGGCGCGCCGTTTTCGGCGACCAGTTTTCCCCTCTTCCAGACTTTGAGGACGGTGCATTTTTCAATATTGTCGACCATGACGATGTCAGCCAGCTTTGCCGGGGCTATGATGCCGCGGTCGTAAAGCCGGAAGTATTCAGCGGGCGTCAGGGTTATCGTCCGCAGCGCGGCGAGCGGTTCGACGCCGCACTCTATCAGCTCGCGAAGGCAGCCGTCGAGGTGGCCGCGTTCGTGGATGAAGTTCGGCGAGATGTCGTCGCTGACGGAGAGGCAGCGCGCCGCGAGGCCGGGCCGCGCGGCAAGCAGCGGGGCCAGCTCTTTGAGGTTTCTCGCCGTCGCTCCCTGACGGATCATGATGTACATGCCGCGGCGCAGCTTTTCTAGCGCCTCTTCGGCGTTGTCGCATTCGTGGTCGGAGGTTATCCCTCCGAGCAGATAGGCGGCCAGCTCTCTTCCGCTTACGCGCGGGGCGTGGCCGGTTATGACTCTGCCCTCGGAGGCGGCCAGCTTCGCCCATACTTTGTCGTCGCCGAGGTATACGCCGGGGAAGTTCATCATCTCTCCGAGGTGTGTGCAGCTCCCGTCCGCGAAGAGTTTTTTTATCTCGTCCGCCTCAATGTATTCGAAGGGCGTCTCCTGCGCCGACGCTGGCACGCAGGAGGGCGCGCCGTAGTAGAAGTCGACCGGCAGCCCCTCGCTTTCACGGTGCATGAAGCGTATCCCCTCCGTGCCGCAGGTGTTCGCGATCTCGTGCGGGTCCGGCATTACCGTGGTGGTGCCGTGCGGCGATATCTCCGCGGCGAGATTGCGCGGCACCATAAAGGTGCTCTCGACATGCATGTGCCCCTCGATGAATCCCGGCAGCAGCAGACGTCCGGCGCAGTCTACGGTCTCTTTCGCCGCGTATCCCCCGCCGATACCGACGATGACGCCATTCTTTACGGCGATGTCGCCCGTCTCATATTCCATTGTGCAGAGGTTTGCGAATTTTGCGTTTTTGAACAGCAGGTCGCAGGGCTCTTCGCCCAGCGCGCTTTTAAGTAATGGTTTGAAATCCATCTCTGACCGCCCCCAATATATCAGCTCTTAAATGGTAAAATATACTCCGGAGAACCGCTGATTATATGCGCCGTACGCGGCACGGACAGGCTTTCAATATGCGTATAATACGCCGGAGCCCCGGCTGGGGCCTGCCCGTTCGATATCCGGCACATCTAACAGGCGGAACGAACGTTTTTGGTTCTGCCGGGCGGCTGCGGCCTGACCGGCGCTCTCCTAAAACGGACGCCTATATTTTAGCAGGGAAAAGGTAAATTGCGAAAGCGGGGAATGCGGATGACGAATTGTAACTGTAACGCGCAGGAGGTAAATGATTATATCCTCCCCGTCGTTAAGAATAAAAAACTCGCCGAGCGGCTCTACTGGATGACCTTCGAGGCGCCGGCGCTCGCGGAGAGCGTGCGTGCGGGGCACAGCATAATGGTCTTCCCGAATCATGAGACAGACCCGCTGCTCGGACGCCCCTTCGCGGTGGCCGACGCGGACGCGGCGCGCGGAGAGATCTCCCTCTGTTATGTGCTGGTCGGCCGCGGCACGGAGATGATGAGCCGGGTATCCGCCGGCGCGAAGCTGCGCGTGCGCGGTTTTCTAGGCAAACCCTGTCCCGATACCGATGACGAGCTGATTCTCGCGGGCGGCGGCGTCGGCGCGGCGGCCCTGATGATGAAGAAACGCGAGCGGAGGGAGCGCAGTTCGCTCTATATCGGTATGCCCGGAAGGGGTTACGAGGGTTATGCGGAGGAGATACTTTCCATACACCCTGACGCGAAGATTTTCGCCGACGACGGCTCTTTCGGCGAGGGAGATTCGATGTTCAAGGTTTTGCCCCGCCCGCTGGGCGAGGGCGTGCAGGCATGGTGCTGCGGACCCGGCGGCTTCCTCGAGGCGATGCGCTGCCATTATGTGGACACTCCGCGGCGGCTCTATTATCTTCTGGACAAGCGTATGGCCTGCGGTTACGGGGGCTGTATGGGCTGTGTGATCGAGACGGCGAACGGCCTCAAACGGGTCTGCGTCGATCAGTCCCTTTTCAGGGCGGATGAGGTGAATATCCATGACAACTGATATATCGGTAAGAATCGGCTCGCTGCGGCTTGAAAGCCCCGTCATTCCCGCATCGGGCGTATGGCCATACGCACCGGAGTTTTGGCGTGAGCCTAAATTGAATGGAATCGGCGCGCTCTGTACGAAGGCGATCAGCCTTGAGCCGCGGCGCGGTAACCGCGGCGTCCGCGTCTGGGAGACGCCCTCCGGCCTGCTCAACAGTATCGGCCTGCAAAACTGCGGCGTGCGGGAGTTCGCGGAGCATTACGGCGAGCTGGTGAGGAGCTGTCCCCGTCCCGTCATCGCCAACGTCGTCATGGAGCGTCCGGCGGAGACGCAGGAGACGCTGCGCGTGCTGGAGGATATGGAGGGTATTGCCGCCGCGGAGCTGAATATCTCCTGCCCCAACGTCGACGGCGAGGGTATGGCCTGGGGCGTGGAATGCGCCTCCGCCGCCGAGGCGGTGCGCGCCGCGCGGAAGATTTGGCGCGGCCCCCTGTGGGTGAAGATGACCCCGCAGGCCGCGGACCCGGCGGCCGTCGCGCGCGTCATCGAGTCCGAGGGCGCGGACGCCATCGTCTGCGCGAACACCTGGCTCGGCATGGCCGTCGACATGGCGACGGGAAAACCGGCCTTTGACCGCGTAGTGGCCGGACTTTCCGGACCTGCGGTGTTCCCGCTCTCGCTGCGTATGGTCTGGCAGGTGGCCGGAGCCGTCTCCATACCGGTGGTCGGCTGCGGCGGCGTAACGACCGCCTCCGACGGCATGGGGATGACCGTCGCCGGAGCCTCCGCCGTCGAGGTAGGCAGCGCCTTCTTTAACAATATCAGCGCCGGTGAGGCGATCTGCGCCGGTCTGCCGGAGCTTATCGCCCGCTATAAGGCGGAGCGGCTGGCGGAGCTTGTCGGCTTCGCGAGGCTCGGATAGTTATTTGTCAGGTAAAGAGGAGATCATGGAAAATAATAATATCGTTGTGGCAATAGACGGCCCCGCGGGTGCGGGGAAGAGCACGGTGGCGCGCGCCGTCGCGGAGAGGATAGGGCTGCCCTACCTCGATACGGGGGCACTCTATCGGGCTATCGCCTGGAAGCTGGACAGAGAGGGGATCGCGCCGGAGGACGGCGAACGGATATCACAGGCTCTGGCCTCCTTCCGCCTGGAATTTATCCCCGGCGGCCTGATGGCCGATGGCACTGACGTGACTGCGGCGATACGCACTCCGGAGATCGACCGGATAGTTTCGGCCTACGCCGCGCGGCCCGAGGTGCGCGGCGCTTTGATCGAACTGCAGCGCGCTCAGGCCAAAAACGGTCTCGTCGCCGACGGCCGCGATATGGGGACGGTCGTTTTTCCCGAGGCGGAGCTTAAGATATTTCTCACCGCCTCTGCCGAGGAGCGCGCGCGCCGCCGTTATAAGGAACGTCTGGACAGAGGCGAGGCCGCGGACTACGACGAGATATTGAAACAGGTTGTTGAACGCGACAACTACGATATGACGCGGGAGATCGCGCCGCTGCGTCCGGCGCCGGGATGTATCATTCTCGACAGCTCCTATATGGACGCGGCGCAGGTGACCGACGCCATATCCTCGCTTGCGTCGCGGTTTATGGAGCAGGAGCGCCGTTGAGCAGGCAGAAGCGCAGCGCGATCGACCTTTCTCTGAAGCCGCCGAAGGCGGTCATCGCCGCCGTAGACTGCGGCAGCGCCGACGATACGGAGCAGTCGCTGGACGAGCTGGTGATGCTGCTGGAAAATATCGGCGTGCCGGTGGCGGCCCGCATCGTGCAGAAGAGGAGGATACCGGACCCGGCCCATTTCATAGGCGCGGGAAAGGCTCTTGAGATAAAGGAATACGCTCTCCCCAACGAGGTAACGCACCTTGTGGTGGACGATTTTCTGTCGCCGACGCAAAAGAGCAATCTGCAAAAGGTCACCGGTCTGCAGGTATGGGACCGAGCCTTTGTGATAATGAAAATTTTTGAGAGCCGCGCCCACACGGCGGAGGCCAAGCTGCAGGTCGAGCTTGCGCAGTACCGGTACGAGATTCCGAGCCTTAAGGGGCTGGGCCATCAGATGTCGCGTACCGGCGGCGGCATCGGCACGCGCGGCCCGGGCGAGACGGAGTTTGAGAGGCACCGCCGTAAGCTGGACCGACGTTCGAAGAGCATCGAGCAGCGTCTTGACGAGGTGCGCAGACGCCGCGAAGAGCGGCGCGAACGCCGCCGCCGCGACGGAGTGCCGGTGGCGGCGCTGGTGGGCTATACGAACAGCGGCAAGTCCACACTTCTGCAGGCGCTCTCCAAGGACGCCGGGATCGTCGCTAAGGACCAGCTGTTTTCGACGCTGGACACCGTGGTGAGGAAGATCGGCTACCGGGACGGAGAGGGGGCCTTTTTACTCTCCGACACCGTCGGATTTATCCGCAAGCTGCCGCCGGAGCTGGTGGCGGCCTTCCGCGCGACGCTCGAGGAGGCGGCGAACGCCGACCTGCTGCTGCTCGTGCTGGATTCCGCCGGCAAGGAGCCGACGGAGACCTTTGAGATAGTCCTTGAGACGCTGCGTGAATTGAAGGCCGACCATCTTCCGCGTATTATCGTGCTCAACAAGATAGACAAGAGCGGAGAGGCGGCGGACTTTATCGCCGTGGAACTCCGCGCGCGCGGCGAACGCGTGGTATGTACCTGTGCGCGCGACGGCCGCGGTTTTGACGAACTGCTTGGCGAAATCAAAAAAAGTTTTGCCGGCGAAGTTGCCTTAAATGGCATAAAAGATATATTATAAAGGGATAGACGTATCCGCGGCCCTGAACGGCGGGGTAATCGTCAGCCCTTCGCCTCCCGGCACGGCGGCGGATTGCACGAAGAAGATACACGAGACTGTTTAGAAGGGTGATTTGCATGTACGTAAGCATGACCGGCTTCAGCCGTTCTCAGATGCAGACATCATGGGGCACGCTAAGCATGGAGATATCGAGCGTGAACCACCGTTATCAGGAGATATCGGTGCGCCTGCCGCGCGAGTTCGCGAGCTGGGAGCCGTGGTTCCATCAGAAATTGAGAAAGCTTTTCCGCCGCGGAAAGGTGCAGATGCGCCTGGAGGTGCTTTGGGCGCAGAGCTTTAAGACCGGGCGCGTAAACCGCGAGGTGCTGCTCTCTTACTGCAGCGAGCTGCTGGAGCTGCGCCGCGGCCTTGCGCTGCCGCTCGCTCTGAATGTCGAGCAGGTGGCCTCTTTCCCCGGAGTGCTGGACCTTCCGCGTTTTGACGACGAAGAGGATTCCCAGTCCGTCGAGGCGGTCTTTGATGAGCTTCTGACGAACGCCGCCGCCTCCTGGCAGAAGATGCGCGAGACGGAGGGGGCTCATCTGCGCGATGAGGTGCTCTCTCACCTCGCGGAGCTCGAACGTCTGGCGGCGGAGATCGAGGAACGCTGGCTGCCGACGCGCGACGCCGCCTTTGCCGCGATGCGCGCGCGCGTATCGGAGGCGCTAGAAAAGATGGGCGAGAAGCTCGAAGAGTCGCGCTATATGCAGGAGATAGTCCTGCTGACCGATAAATGGGACGTTTCGGAGGAGCTGGCGAGGCTCAAGAGCCACGCCGCGAAATTCCGTTCCACCGGCGAAGACCGCGAGAGCACGGGACGCAAGCTCGACTTTATCGTCCAGGAGATGAACCGCGAGGTAAACACCCTTGACTCCAAGGTGGCGGACGCCGATATCCGCTGGCTCGCCGTTGACGCCAAGGCCTGCCTTGAGCGCATCCGCGAGCAGATACAGAACCTTGAATAAGATGCCTTACAAACTTGTGCATGTCGGATTCGGCAATATGGTGGTCGCGGAACGGGTGGTCTCCATAATCAGCCCCGATTCCGCCCCGATACGCCGCCTCAAGGACGAGGCGCGTGAGGCCGGGCTGCTGGTTGATGTGACCCAGGGACGCAAGACGAGGGCGATACTGATAATGGACAGCAGGCATGTGATCCTCTCCGCGATACAGCCGGAGACGATTACGGCGCGCTTTGAGGGGGAGGGAGAACGGCCATGAGGGGCACTCTCTATATCTTTTCCGGCCCCGCGGGCGTGGGGAAGGGGACGGTGCTGCAGCAGGCGCTGAAAAAACTCCCCAATATCAGCTATTCCGTCTCATGCACCACGAGAGCTCCGCGCCCCGGCCTCGACGTCGAGGGAAAGACCTACTATTTTCTCTCCGAGGAGGAGTTTCTCCGCCGGATAGCGGCCGGTGATTTTCTTGAATACGCGAATGTTCATGGACACCTTTACGGCACCCGCAGAGACATCGTGGAGGAAGCTCTGGCCTCAGGAACGGACATAGTTCTTGAGATAGACGTCCAGGGAGCCTTTATCGTGAAAAAAAAGATACCGGAGGCGGTGACGGTCTTCGTGAAGCCGCCCTCGCTCGACGAGCTTGTCCGCCGTCTTAAAAAACGCGGCAGCGAGTGCCGCGAGGAACAGGAGCTGCGCATCAAGAACGCGAAAGAGGAGCTCCTGCACGCCGAAGAATATGATTATGTGATTGTAAACGACATTGTGGAAGACGCAGTGGCAGAATTTATAAAAATTGTCAAAAAGCATAGGGAGGAACTTAAATGATTTATATGGATCTTGAGAAAATTTACCGTGAAAGGGATATCCCCAACAAATATATCCTCACCCTCGTCATCGCGGCGCGCGCGCGCCAGCTCAGCGAGCGCAAGGATCTCGGCGGCGATGAGAAGTATATCTCAAAGGCCGTGAGCGATGTGACGGATGGAAAGATATCCTACAAGATAATCGATCCGCTCCCCAAGACGGAAAATGTGCCTGCGGCATAAAAAAATACTCTTTGGCATAAGCGGGGGCATCGCCGCCTACAAGACGCCAGACCTGCTCCACGGCTGGGTCAAGATGGGCTTTGAGGTGGAGACCATCCTGACGGAGTCCGCCGAGGCCTTTGTCAGCCCGATGGTGCTCTCGACGCTCAGCAAGCGCCGCGTCTGGCGTGAGTGCGACTTCCTCTCGCCTGAATATGGGTGGCGGATACCGCACATCTCGCTCACCGACTGGGCCGATTTATTTGTCATCGCGCCCTGCACCGGCAATGTCCTGCGGATGGCGGCGGAGGGCGACAGCGAGACGCTGCTTGGCGCTGCGCTGCTGGCTAACCAGAAACCGCTGCTGCTCTTTCCCGCGATGAACTGCAAGATGCTTGCCAACGAGGCGGCGCAGAGGCACATGAAGACTCTGGAGGCGCGGGGCGCGGTCGTAGTGGACCCTGACAGCGGGATGCTCGCCTGCGGCTACGAGGGTAAGGGACGTCTCCCCTCCGCCGCGGTGATAGACGACTACGTAAAGATGATGCTCTGTGCGAAAAAAGATCTCGCCGGTCTCCGCGTGGTGGTGACCGCGGGGCCGACGCACGAGTATATAGACCCCGTGCGCTACATAAGCAACCCCAGCAGCGGCAAAATGGGCTACGCGGTGGCCCGCGCCGCCTGGCAGCGCGGCGCGGAGGTCACCCTGATAACGGGCCCCTCCACGCTTACGCGTCCTGCGGGGATAAAGGTAGTGGAGACAGTCAGCGCCGACGATATGTACGAGGCCTGCATGAAAGCCTCCGAGGAGGCCGACGTCATCGTGAAGGCCGCCGCCGTCGGCGATTACAAGGCCGCCAACCGCGCCGAACAGAAGATAAAACGCGGCGGCGCGCAGGAGTTTACCCTTGAACTGGTGCAGAACCGGGACATCGCCGCCGCCCTCGGCAGACGGAAACGGCCGGGACAGGTGCTTGTCGGTTTTGCCGCGGAGACCCAGAACGTGCTCGAAAACGCGCAGCGGAAGATGGCGGAGAAGAACCTCGACATCATCGTCTCCAACGACGTTCTCGCGCAGGGCGCGGGCTTCGCGGTGGACACAAATGTGATAACGATACTGGAACGCGGCGCGGAGCCCGCGCGCTTCTCCGGTACGAAGGAGGAGGCGGCCGACCGTCTGCTTGACGCAGTCGCCGCGCTTACCGCAAAACGATAATGGCCCTGATACAGGCTGCGATTCCGGCCCCTTGGTGGACGCCCCTCACCTATAGACATGATGAGGCCCTCCCCGAGGGGCTTCGTGTCTCCGTACCGCTCGGCAGGGACCGGCGGGTGGCGATGACCCTCACCGGCGCCGCGGAGGAGGCCATCGACCCCAAACGGCTTAAGGCCGTGACGGAGGTCATTGACGAGGCTTTGCCCCTGCCGGGGGAGCTTTGGCGGCTTATTAAATGGTTTGGCGAAACATGGTTCATCGGCACCGGCTTCGCGATGCGGACCGTACTTCCCTCGAAATTTTTTACCGACGAAAACCTTCCACCTCTGCCCGAGCCCGAGCAGGCGAAAAAAAAGTTTTCCGCGGGCGATATCTACTGCGCCGACCTTTCGCGCCGTTATGAATACTATCGGGAGATCGTAGAGGGCGAAGCCCCTTCGCTTGTGCTCTTTCCTGAGGTGAAACTTGCCAAAGCCTTTTGGGATTCGCTTCCGAAGGGGCTGCGTGAGGAGGGGGCCCTCTGGCCCGTCTCAGCGCCCGCGCAGTGGAAGCTCTGGAAGAGCGCGCGGCTTGGCGAAAGGCGCTTTATCGTCGGCTCGCCGGGGGCGGCCTTTGTGCCGCTCGTGGGCCTCTCCGTGATTGCGATGGACGAGGAGAACCAGGGAGGCTGGCGCTCGCAGAGCCACCCTGTCGTCCACCTGCGCAGCCTGCTGGGGATGCGCGCGACCTTCGCGGGAGCGCGCTTCGTGCTCGGAGGGGCGATGCCCTCCTCAAAGGGTTTCCTGCGCGCCGAACCGCTGTGCGGCGAGGAGAAAAACGACGGACGCATAATATTTGTCAGCCTTAAAGAGGCGCTCGCCACCGAATTTGAGGCGCTGCGCGAGACGCTGCCGATCAGCGAACCGCTCATCAGGGAGACCGCCGAGGCGCGGCGCGCTGGTAAATGGGCGCTCTGGCTCCTTGACCGCAAGGGCTACGCGGGGGAGATACTCTGCGAAGAATGCGGCAAGACCCTGCGCTGCAAACGCTGCGGCTCCTCGATGCGCTGGGAGGAGAGCCGCCATACCCTTCGCTGCACCGCCTGCGGGCAGCGGGAGCCGATCCCGGAAAAGTGTCCGAACTGCGGCGGCCTGCTGCTCACCGGTGTGCGCCCCGGCCTGGAGGCGCTATATGAGCGGGCGGAGGGGGCGCTGAAACATCTTTATAAGAACGTACTCCTCATACAAAATCAGGAAGAAAAGATGCCGAAGGCCGAAGAGCTTATGAAAGAATATCCCGGCGGCGCGCTGATAATCGGCACCCGCCGCATACTCTCGCTCTGCGACGAACTGTCGCCCGCCGTCGTCGGCTGGATAGACGCCGACGCCGAGGCGCGCTCGCAGGAGTATGACGCGAAGGCGCGTGCCTACGCGATGCTTTGGGAATCGATGTGGCGCGGCGGCGGCTCGCGGGAGCGGAAGATCGTCGTCCAGAGCCGCAGGCCGGGGCGCGAGTGGCAGGACGCCCTGCGGCGCGGCTGGCGCGTATTTTGGCAGCGCGAGCTCAAAGAGCGCCGTGAATGGGAGCTGCCGCCCTTTATGCCGATGATAAAGATCACGACGCCCGCTGGCGTGGCGGAAAAAATCACCCCGCGGCTGGATGAGTCGGAGATAGAATACTGGATTTCTGAAGAAAATAACGAAGAAATATGGGTACGTACCAAACGATTTCAGCAGTTAAAAAATATATTGCAGCCTTTTTTTGACATAAGGGCTACCAGAAATGGATTTCCTACGGTATTATTATACCTTGACTGAACCATCGGCGTGGCGCCGTTTTTATACGCCGCGCGCGTGTTTCGGGGTTCCGTATACGGCTGGCGGAAGATAAACATCGGCTTTGACGGGCGTCTTGACTTGGTCTGCGTCCGATTAAATAAAAGATCTGGAGGTATGAAGCATAATGAAAGCGATCGTTACGGTATTGGGAAAAGACCAGGTGGGGATAATTGCAAAGGTTTGCACATACCTCGCGGATAAAAACGCCAACGTGCTTGAGATATCGCAGACAATAGTCAAGGGATACTTCGACATGCTTATGATAATCGACATCAGCGCCTGCACCTGCACCCCAGGCGAGATGGCCGGCGGTCTCAAGGAGCTCGGTGAGGAGATAGGGCTGATGATAAAATTCCAGCGTGAAGAGATATTCGAGAGCATGCACAGGATATAGCCGAAGATGATCAGCAAATCTGAAGCGCGCAAGACAAACGAGATGATACAGGACGAGAATCTTGACGTCCGTACCATCACCATGGGTATCAATATCCTCGACTGCGCCGATCCGAGCCTCGAAAAATTCTGCGCAAAAATATATGACAAGATCACCCGCTCCGCCGAAAGACTTGTGAAGACCGGCGACGAGATCGCGATGGAGTTCGGCGTTCCCGTCGTCAACAAGAGGATATCGGTGACGCCGGTGGCGATCGCCGCCTCGGCCTGCGAGACGGAGAGCTACGTCGAGATCGCGCGTACGATGGACCGCGCCGCGAAAGAGGTCGGCGTGAACTTTATCGGCGGTTTCTCCGCGCTGGTGCAGAAGGGCATCACGGCGGCCGACCAGCGCCTCATTGACTCCGTGCCAGAGGCTCTCTCAGTGACGGAGCGCGTCTGCTCTTCGATAAATCTTGGCACCAGCCGTTCCGGCATCAATATGGACGCCGTAAAACAGATGGGGCAGGTGATAAAAGAGACCGCCTACCTCTCGCGCGAGGCTGATTCGCTCGGCTGCGCAAAATTCGTCGTATTCTGCAACGCCGTCGAGGACAACCCCTTCATGGCGGGAGCCTTTCACGGCGTCGGCGAGCGCGACTGCGCGATCAACGTCGGCGTAAGCGGCCCCGGCGTCGTCAAGCGGGCGCTCGAAGAGGTGCGCGGCGCGGACTTTGAGACCCTCTGCGAGACCGTGAAAAAGACCGCCTTCAAGATAACGCGCGTCGGGCAGCTTGTGGCGCGCGAGGCCTCTATGCGCCTCGGCGTTCCCTTCGGCATTATCGACCTTTCACTGGCGCCGACGCCCGCCGTGGGAGACAGCGTCGCGGAGATATTCCAGGAGATGGGGCTTGAATACGCGGGCGCTCCGGGGACGACGGCGGCGCTGGCGATCCTCAACGACAACGTGAAAAAGGGCGGCGTGATGGCCTCCTCCTATGTCGGCGGCCTCAGCGGCGCCTTCATCCCTGTCAGCGAGGACCACGGCATGATCGAATCCGTCGAGGCGGGGGCGCTGACCCTCGACAAGCTTGAGGCTATGACCTGTGTTTGCTCCGTCGGGCTTGACATGATCGCGATCCCCGGCGATACTTCACCTGAGACGATATCAGGCATCATTGCCGATGAAATGGCGATCGGCATGATAAATAATAAGACCACGGCGGTGCGTTTGATACCGGTATACGGAAAGACCGCCGGCGAGACGGTGACCTTTGGGGGGCTGCTCGGATACGCTCCGGTCATGCAGGTAAACAAATTTGACTGTTCCGCGTTTATCAACCGCGGGGGAAGGATACCGGCGCCGATCCACAGCTTCAAAAATTAACGGAAGAGGACGAAAAATATGGCAATTGTTGCAATTGTCGGCAGACCTAATGTCGGCAAATCTTCAATATTCAACAGGATACTTGGAAAACGCGCGGCGATCGTGGACGACCAGCCGGGCGTTACAAGAGACAGGCTCTACGGTGAGACCGAATGGGCGGGGAAGAAATTCTACATCGTCGACACGGGCGGCATTATGTCCGAGACGGAACACCCCTTCATGGATCTCATCGAGAAGCAGGTCGACCTCGCGCTCGACGAAAGCAGCGCCATCATCTTTGTCGTCGACGGGCGCACTGGCGTCACGCCGACCGACGAGGAGATCGCGCATAAACTGCGCCGCAGCGGCAAGCCAGTCGTCGTCGTAATGAACAAGCTCGACAACGAGAAACAGGAGGACGCGATGCTCGGAGAGGCCTACGGTCTCGGTTTTGACGAGGTCGTCGCCTCCAGCGCGGAGCATAACACCGGCTTCGGCGAGATGCTGGACTTCATCACCTCCAAGCTTGAATCGGAGGAATTCGACTCGGATGACGGCGAAATCCGCGTTACGCTCGTCGGCCGTCCCAACGTCGGCAAATCAAGCCTGCTGAACGCCTTCGCGGGCGAGGAGCGTTCGATGGTCAGCGATATCGCGGGAACGACGCGCGACGTCGTCGACTCCGTCGTTGAAATGAACGGGCACAGATTCCGTTTCCTGGACACCGCGGGGCTGCGCCGCAAAAGCCGTGTGAACACAGACCTCGAATACTATTCAAATGTCCGCACCTACCAGGCGATCGACCGCTGCCATGTGGCGCTTGTGCTGCTTGACGCGCAGGATCCGGTGACGGAGCAGGACAAACGGCTTATCGGGCAGGTGCTCGAACGCGGCAAGGGGCTCATCCTCGTCGTCAACAAGTGGGACCTCGCCCCGCGCGAAGAGAAGGTCGGCGACGTCATGACGAAGAAGCTGATCGAAGAGCTGCCATTCGCCGCCCACGCCCCGCGCGTATTCATCTCGGCGCTCTCTGGCCGCAGCCTCGGTAAATTACCGGAGCTGATCCTCAAGGTAGAGGAAAACCGCCGCCGCCGTATAGCCACCTCCGAGCTCAACAAACTCGTGAAAGAGGTGCTTGTCTTTGAGAGAATGCCGGGCGACGGAAAGGGGCACAGCCTAAAAATATACTACTGCACGCAGGCAGACGGAGCGCCGCCGGCGTTCATATTTTTCGTGAATGATTCGGAACTTTGCTCGAAATCTTTTAAGCGCCACCTCGAAAATCTCCTACGTGAAATGGCGGATTTTTCCGGCGTTCCGATAAAAATATTCATGAGAAACAAGATATAGTGCTTAAAAACGCGTAATAGACGTTATATTTCCGTTTTAAGCACTTGACGGCTAGCTATTTTATCGGTATAAATCATACATGCTGCGTTAAAAGCAGTGTCAATCTTGACTGGAGGTGGCACAGAAGTGACAAAGACAGACCTCATCAACACAGTGGCCAAAGAGGTAGAGGGTATTACCAAAAAGAAGGCTGCCGAAGTGGTAGAAGCGATATTCAACGATATCTACACGGCGCTTCAGAAGGAAGAGAAGGTACAGATCGTAGGATTTGGTACGTTTGAAGTCCAGAAGAGAGCGGCACGCCAGGGACGTAACCCTCAGGACCCCAAGAAGGTCATTGAAATCCCGGCGAAGAACGTTCCCGTTTTCCGCGCAGGTAAGGCTCTCAAGGAAGCTGTAAACGAAAAGAAGTAAATCTATCTTTTTAATTTGATTTATAGCAGCTTAAAATATAAATTCCCTTTGCTGCATTGCTGAGGGAATTTTACTTTTCCCCTTGACCAAAAACAAATAACGCGGTATCATATCTCGCGTTGCACGGGATGTAGCGCAGTCTGGCTAGCGTACCTGCATGGGGTGCAGGTGGTCGGAGGTTCGAATCCTCTCATCCCGACCAGAAATACCAACGGTTCAGCTCATTTGAGTTGAACCGTTTTTATTTGTCTTTACTCCGTCTTTACTCCAAGCTATTTCCCCTTCCCCGTCCAGTTGCGGCAATCTCTGATTATTACTTAGTTTTGGCGTTTAGCTGTCGTGTGCTGCTTTTATAAAACAGGGAGCCGCTTTTTATTGGCTCCCTGCTTCGTTTCGTTTTTTTTACATCCTGCTTTTCCGTTTTAACCTCAATTTTAACCAAGTCGATTTTTGCCGTTACTCCGTTTACTCCAAATAGTCCCGCTCTAAAAAGAACTGTAACGCGTTCTTCTTACTATTTACTTAAAGATTTTACATAATCACCAACAGATGGTGAATTAAAAGCTCCATCTATGCTTGGTGCTTGAGGTAGTAAGGATGAAAGTCCCGCAAGAAAACTCCCCGCCTTATCATCGGCATAAAGAGTTGTCATGTTTTTTTGTATATGTGCCGCTCTTCCTCTACCGACAATTATTTCTAATTGCCCTAGATCTTTATTTGTCTCAGGATCAATAATATTTTCGCCCAATCTGTATACAAGAAATGGCATTCCCAATATAATCCCATCGTCTTCGCCTTTATTTATCACTATCATTTCTGACGATATCACTCTTGCGACCCGTGCTTCAATTTTTTTGCGTGCTTGTTCAGCCATTTTGTTTTCTTCCTTTCGTGTTGTGTAAGCATAAAGTTTCTTGCCGTGTAATTTTTGTGGAATAAATATATTTTACATTTTTGTTAATCTCTTGCATCTTTTGTACAATTTCTATAGTGTAAACATCATTATCTTGCGCGTTGGCAACATACCCAATTGCAACATCGCTAAGAACTCCATTGCTATCTGTTGTGCTAATCTTTATAACGATATCCATCGATAGCCGCTCATTACATTTTATAATCATTCTATCTGGTTTTGTTTTCACATCACATAATGTGACTTTCTTTAAAAATCCATTAAATTTCATAAATTCGTGTGCAGAGCTAATTTTACACACACCCCAAGTGCATATAGCAGTAGCTAAAAGCGATAGTGGGTATGATATCGCTTTAATTATCCCAGCAAATATTAAGTCTCTTGCAAAATCTAATGGACAACGAGAAAAATATGTCAATAAGTAAAAATATACCTCACATTCTTAATTTATTTTTGTTCTATTTCTTCTCTATACATTTCAACTAGCCCATTAAGCACTTTTATTTCAGCTGGCGTTAAAGAGCTTTTTTCTAGCCGTAATTTCTCAAGCGCAATGGTAAAGATAGTAATTGCGCTTGCCTGTTCGAGAGTTACCCATGTTGGTATTGCTGGACGTTCTTCCTGATAAGCAGACTCTCTTACTATTGGTTCTGGCAGTGTTAATGGTTGACCGTTGGGAATCAGGTCAATATAAAGCTGGCAATTAAGAGCTCGAGCGATTTTTTCTAAGAGCTCAATGGATGGTTTTTCTTTACCACGTTCAATACTGCTGATATAGCCTTGACTTATATCAGCTTTCTCAGATAACTGTTCCTGGCTAATATTTTGCTCTCTTCTGCGAGTTGCTATAGTTTTTCCAATCTCCATTATATTTCTCCTTTTTTTGATTATATGGATAGCCAATATTTTTTAACAGTATGAATACCTTATATATTATTGGCTATTCCGATTGACATTATATCTGAATAACATATAAAATATCTGTGTTAGCAATAAATTCAAAAAAACGGAGGTGATTACATGATTAACACGGAAAGACTAAAAGAACTACGTTTTAAACGGAAGATGACGCAAATAGAGCTTGCAGCCGCCGCAGGGCTCTCACAGGCGCACTATTGTCAAATAGAAAATGGCAAAGACAGCCCGTCTATTAAGCGTTTGGCGTTGATAGCCAAGGCTCTTGGATGTTCCGTCAAAGATTTGGTTCTGGACACAGAAGAGGAGGTATACGCATGAAAATCACGCAAGCAGCTAAGAGCTAAGCATTTCACCGGCACGATGAAAGGAGGGAACGATAATGCACATAATGAACGGAGCGCAAAAAGAAATCATCAACGTCGCACATGTAGAGCGCTTCTGCTTGTGCCCTAAGGAGGACGCCGTGCTTATACTGGCGAGTTACAGCGCCGACCGCGTCGTGACTGTAGCGAGGTACAAGGACAAGACGGAAGCGCACGCGGCTTTATATAAGTTATTCTCAGCCATATGCGGCGGAGAATCCTGTTTTGTCATGCCTAACAGCCTCTTGTATGACGAGGAGCATTGGAAAAGGGACGCAAGGGCAAAGAGAAGGGGCGGCAGTTAAACGTCAAAGGACGGCCACGCACCATGACAACCGAATATAGGAGCCGAAATTCAAACGAAAGGAGATATATAACATGGAACTAAGAATCATTATCGGAAAATGGCAGAAACCCTATGTTGAGATAGAGGCTGAATTGGATTACAGCCTATCAGCAGATGAAGCGGCAGATGTTTTAAGACAGGCGTGGAACAAAAAAATAATTCCCCTTCAAACCGGGCTCGACGCTGCCGACGCTGAACGCAAAGAGTTTGAAGAGAAATTAATCACACGCATTATAAAGTAGTTTTTAGTGATTAAGTTCTTGAGAAACAAACTTTTTGATGTTATCCGCGCCCAATTCTTCACGATGGCTAACCTTGCTTAATATAGTTTTTATGGTGTCAGCAGGGCCGATGAGTTCAACGATAACATCTACTGCGCCTTTGCCTAAATATAACACCTTAACAACTTCGCCAAACATGCCATCAGCGTCATCATTGACATAAATCCAGTCGCCGACATTAGGAGATGACGGCAAATTCATTCTTTGGACTTCGCGTAATCCCAATCCAAGAAGATGAACCATCACTTTTACAGTCAATCAAAAAACCTCCCCTGAAAATAGATATTAAGGGAAGTATATCAAAAAAAACAAGGAGATGCATGTAATGCCAAACGAGCCAAAATTCATGATGGGAATGACAAGAGAAGAAACAATCAAAATGACACAAGATGTCGCAGCCGGAATACATCACAAATTGAATATGGGAAGAGGCATAAAAACCTTTACCGATGAAGACCACAAGGAGCTGAAAGAAAAGCTCAAGTTCGCGATATTTCGCAGGCTTGAGCCCAGATGTGAGCAAGACCGCGTCCTGATAGACAGCAAGGACCTGCCAGAGCTGATCAAACTCTTAACAAGCCTTTAGTGATAGTGAGGAGATAAAGAGATGGAAGAAATGCTGAACAACATGCGTGAGGAGGATATCAAAGAAGCGCGGCTGATGCTGGACGCTGCGGTAGCTTTTCGCGGCGCTATGTCTAGCGCAATGCGCAGGGAGATCATGAAGCGTTTTTGCGAGCTTGCAGGGTTGCCCTTTGACGAGCCGCCAACGATCGTAAGGCGAAACCCGTTTGAAGATGAAAATCTGCGAAACAACTTGCAGAAATTTATCTCGGAGTGGTGCGAAGTGGATGAGATAGCTACCTGTACCTGCCACGAGCTTTACGACTCTTTCTCTGACTGGTGTATGTGCAATGGTTTGACACCGCCCACGAAGAATGTTGTTGGTGGCGCGCTTCGCCAGATGAAAATGTTTGTCTCATACAAGTCCGACGCTACACGCAAGTGGCGGGGAGTTCGTATCAAGGAAGGAGAGGAAAGATGACAGAGCTTGAATTTGAAACAACCTGCGCAGAGCTGCGCTCAGTGCTCATGGAGGCAATCCAGAAGCTTGACGATGCAGCAGATAGATCCTCTCGACTCCTCAACGAGCACAAAGCCGCGAAATATCTTGATGTTTCGCCCGGTACGCTCCGCAACTGGCGAGACAAGAACATCGGGCCGCGCAGTATGGAAATTGAGGGCGGCAAGGGTGACGGGGGCAAGAAATTAATCCGTTATGACATTGACGACTTGGACAAGTGGATCACAGAACATCCACGCAGAAAGGAGCTACCGAAATGAGCACCACCGTATACACCATAGTCTTGGCGGCAATGTTAGGCATAGGTGTAGGTATCTGTACATATCTGGATAAGCGAGCACAGCGGCAGATGAAGCGAAAACCGCCGACATGGCGGAACGGAAGGATTGAAAAATGATGGAGCAGTTTGCACAGAGTGAGTTTTTTTATCATAACGTAGCGCCAAATCTTGACATCATCTGCACCATGTTCTGGCTCGGTATCTTCGGGCTGGTCGGCGTGGTGGCGATGACAATCAAAACGATCATAAGGGAGAGATAAAAAATGGCAGAGAAAACAATATACATCTGTGATTGCTGTAGAAAGGAAATAGCGGAAGAGGAAGTCAAACCATATTACATCGCAAGAGTTGGACGCGGCGGCGATTATCTTTTTGGTGGGCTTCTTTCTCCAGAGAGTAAATGCAAAGGCAGCAACCGTAAGCATTTTTGCTCTACTTGTTTTCCCACGATGCAGCGGCTTGAAAAACAGCTGATCCGCGACGCAGAGAATCTTATTTCAGATGCGCAGGAATTACTTGGCGTAGATGTAGAGGTACAAAAATAACCCTTCCGCTACAAACGGAAGGGCGCGAGCCAAAAAATTGGCGGTAGCTGGAACTACCGCCTCCATTATAAGGGAGGATGATAAAAAATGGCAAGAAAAGGCAATATTCTTTTTGAGGACAACTTAGATTCGAATTGTACAGAATCTTTCATGGATGATGTGGATCTTGTTGTTGATCGGCGCTGCAACTATGCCATACAAAAGGGCACGTATAAGACCGAAAGGAAATACCTCGATGCGCGAATCAAAAAAGCCGAGCAAGCACTAAGGGATGCTGTTGCAATGCCAGAAAACCAACAAGACAGTTTTATATTCGACCTCTCTTCTGCGTATGAGGACCTGTCTTGTCAATTTGCAGAAGACGCCTACAAACAGGGCTTTAAAGACGCAATGCAATTAATGTTCATGACAAACAACTAATAAAAAGGAGAATGTAAAAATGGCAATAAATATTCAAAGCACTAACACCATCACCACCAATGGACTAAAGGTCCTCGTCTACGGACAGGCCGGAGCCGGGAAGACGACGCTCATCAAAACTCTGCCGAAGCCGCTGATTCTTTCGGCGGAGGGTGGGCTTTTGAGCCTGCGCAAAGAAAATCTTCCGTTCATCGAGATCAAGGACATGGCGGAACTGCGGGAGGCTCACAGGTGGCTCTACGAATCCGAAGAATCGAGGCAGTTTGAGTCTGTCGCTCTTGATTCCATCTCCGAGATCGCGGAGGTAGTGCTTGGCACAGAAAAAGCGATCGCCAAAGACCCGCGTCAGGCATACGGCGCGATGCAGGATACCATGACGGCGCTGATTCGCGGTTTCCGCGACCTGCCAGGGCGACATGTCTATTTCTCCGCGAAGATTGAGAAACAGCAAAACGAAATGGGCCAACTGCTCCATTCGCCGGCGATGCCTGGGCAAAAGCTTGGACAAATGCTGCCATATTTCTTTGACGAGGTGCTCGCTTTACGAGTCGGGCAAAACGATAAGGGGGAAGTACAGCGGATGCTCATGTGCGCCTCTGACGGCATCTGGACCGCGAAAGACAGGAGCGGACAGTTAGAGATGTGGGAGCCCGCCGACCTCGGCGCAATCATGCAGAAGATCGGAGGCGGGACAAATGTCTGATGCCGTATATCTTCTCGTTGTAGCTCTGCACGAGGCAAAAGCGAAAGAGGACGCCGCCAAAGCAGCACGCGTGGCGATCGAGGAGCAGCTTGCCGCGGCGATCGGCGTTCCCGATCAGTGGGAGGGCTCGCGGACAAACGACGTCGGGGAATTTAAGGTTTGCGTCAAACGCTCCATGAACGTCAAGATCGACGCGGTCCGGCTGCGTGAGATCGCGGCACTGAACAGCATCGATGAAATGATAATGTCAACCGCTTTCCGGTGGAAACCAGAACTAAACAAAAAAGGCTGGGACAATACCGGCGACGAAATAAAAGCAATGCTTTCCGCGGCGATCACCAAGACGCCCGGCAAAGTTGGAATTTCAGTAGAAATTAAAAAACAGGAGGAAAAATAAATGGCACTTTTGGGAAACGATGTAACACAGGATCTAGTCAATGTTAAACCGGAAGATTTTACCCCACTCCCCGCGGGTGAATATATTCTACAGATTACAAAAGTAGAACAGAAAAAGACAAAAAACGGCACCGGTGCGTATGAAAGCATTACCTTTGACGTCATCGGCCCGTCATATCAAGGACGTAAAGTTTTTTGTAATATCAACTTCCGCAACGACAACCCCACGGCGGAAAAGATAGGGCGTCAGCAGTTAAAAGCACTGCAACTCGCTTGCGCCATTCCTGACCCGTTCACGGACGATCTGCAGTTAATCGGGCACACAGTCAAAGCCAGCGTGACAATCCGTGAGGCGACAGAAAAATATCCGGCCAGCAACGACGTGAAAAACTTTAAACCGGTCGGCGACGCAATGCCGACGAGCGCGCCTATGGGTATGCCTCCAATGCCCAGCGCCGCCCCTGCGGGAGATGCCGTAATGCCGCCGCAGGGAGGCGGGTTCAGCCAGGCTTTTGCCCAGCCTCCGGCACAGCCGCAGCCACCGCAGCCCGCGCCGCAAGTTACCGGCGGCAAAGCCCAATGGTGGTAACTGATGGCGGCCATACCGGAGCCGCTCAACCAAATTGACATCCAGAGCCGAATCGACGCCCATCACGTACAGCACAGAGAGCCCCCGCGCCCCCACTTGGGGCTCTCTGTTTTAGGTCACGAGTGCGACCGCTGGGTATGGCTCTCATTTCGTTGGGCGATAATAGAACAATTTCCCGGGCGTATGCTTCGCCTTTTCCGCAGAGGACAGAGGGAGGAAGAAACGATAGTGAAAGATCTTCGCGCTATAGGCATAGACATTCATAGCACCTGCCTTGACTCTGACGGTCAGAGCCGCGTTGACTTCGGCGGCCACGTCTCCGGCTCCATCGATGGTATCATCGAAAGCGGCGTCCCCGGAGCCGAGAAAACGCGCCATGTTGCGGAGTTTAAAACACACTCGCTCAAATCCTTCAACGAACTTAAATCCAAGGGAGTGAGCGGCGCCAAGCGTCAGCACTGGCGGCAGATGCAGGGCTACATGCTCGGCACGAAGATCGACCGCGCGCTTTACGTCGCCGTCTGCAAAGACAACGACGAGATGTACACGGAGCGCGTCTACTTAGACAAAGCGAGAGCCGAGGCCCTTATCCGTCGCGGGCATATGCTTGCCCTCTCAGAGCGCCTCCCGGAGCCACTGTCAACAGACCCGACGTGGTATCAGTGCCGCTATTGCCCCGGTCATGATTTTTGTTTTGGCACGCACCTATCGATAGAAGTCAACTGCCGTACCTGCGCGCATGTCACAGCAACCAAGGACGGGAAATTTACCTGTGCGGCCATGCAGAATTACGAACTATCGGTTGAAGAACAGCGCGTCGGTTGTGAGGCGCACGTTGCGCACTTCGATCTTGTGCCTTGGAAATGGCTTGGCGGCAACGAGAACGGCATGTGTGGCAAATATGAGATAAAGGGCGTGACATACCTTAATGGCAACCCCTATCTCAACGCTGGGGCCATCACAACGCATGAACTTCTCGCAATAGACCAACAGGGGCCAAAAGACGAAAGGGTGCCCTTCTAATGGCTCTACGCGACTATCAGCAGCGAGCAATAACTATGCTCTTTACGTGGCTGAAATATAACCCCGGCAATCCATGCATTGTTATGCCGACGGGCAGCGGCAAAAGCCATGTGATTGCCGAGCTTTGCAAAAACATCATGTTGGGGTGGCCACAATCGCGCATCCTCATCCTCTCGCATGTCAAAGAGCTGCTGCAGCAGGACGCAGAAAAAATCATGCTTGCGTGGCCGGAGGCTCCGCTTGGCATCTACTCGGCGGGAATGGGCAGCCGTGACATTGGACTGCCTATCACCGTCGCAGGGATACAGAGCGTGCGCGACAAGGCCGAGATGCTTGGCTTTGTGGATATCACCCTCGTAGACGAGGCACATTTAATATCGCATAAAGCAGAGGGAGGCTATAGAACGCTCCTAGAGGCCCTTAAAGCGAAGAACCCAAACATGAGGATAGTTGGCCTTACCGCTACGCCTTACCGTCTTGGACACGGCCTGATAAGCGAACACGGGGCAATCTTCGACGACCTCATAGAGCCTGTGCAAATTGCGGAGCTTGTAGCGCGCGGATTCCTCGCGCCGTTAAGGTCGAAGCTGCCGGGGACGGTGCTCTCGACCGAGGGCGTCGGCAAGCGCGGCGGTGAGTACATCGAACACGAGCTGCAGGCCGCGGTCAACAACGCCGACGACAACGATCGTATCGTAGAAGAGGTGATCCGCCGCGCCGGCGACCGTAAGGCATGGCTCTTTTTCTGCACCGGAGTAGCGCACGCCGAGGCGATCCGCAACGTGCTTCGCTCCCGGGGCGTGGTGGCCGAGGTTGTTACCGGTGCCACGCCGAAAACAGAACGCGACAGGATCATCGCCGACTACAAAGCTGGGCGCATAAAAGCCCTGACCAATGCCGACGTACTGACGACGGGCTTTGACTACCCGGACATTGACCTGATAGCTCTCTGCCGTCCGACAATGAGCCCAGGGCTATATATTCAGATGGCAGGGCGCGGGATGCGGCTCAAAAGCCACACAGACCATTGCCTTGTGCTCGACTTCGCCGGCAACGTCAAGCGCCACGGCCCGATCACGGAGGTCAAGCCGCCGAAGCACAAGGGCGCAGGCACCGGCGACGCGCCGGTAAAGGTCTGCGACGAATGCGCGGAGCTCGTTCACGCTTCGGTTAAAGTCTGCCCATGTTGCGGGTATGAGTTCCCGGCAGCGCCGAAGGAGGCCGTAAAGCTCCACGACGACGACATTATGAGCCTTGAGCCGGAAGAGATGCGCGTCCGCAGCTGGTGGTGGTACATCCGCCAGAGCAAAACGAAACAGATCAATATGCTCTGCGTGGACTACGAAAATGCCGAGCTGACGGGCGACAAGGTGACAGAGTACATCACCATTCTACACGACGGCTATGCGCGGTATCGCGCCAAAATGACGCTGCGCGCGATCATAGACGGATGCGGCGCTGATATCTCCACCCTAGACGGTGAGAGCGAAAACTATCTTGATGACATCGCGGAGGTGTTAAACAGTGCAAAGGCACCGGACAGTATCACAATCAAAAAAGACGGACGATATTATAGGGTGCTTGAGCGCCGCTGGACACCTGCCGTCGGAGCATGAGGAGCAATGCGCCTTCATATCCGCGTTCAGGAAAACTTTTCCCGGTGTGCGAATAATCGCCATACCCAACGGCGGTTGGCGCGACATCAAGACGGCCGCGCGGCTAAAGGCCGAAGGCGTTTGTAAGGGAGTTCCTGATTTATTTATCCCTGAATGGCGTTTTTGGATTGAGATGAAGCGCCAGAAGGGCGGCAGGGCGTCCGAGGAACAAAAAGACTGGATAGAGTATTTGACGGCAACCGGCTATAAAGCCGTCGTCTGCAAAGGCAGAGACGAAGCACTACAGGCCGCGTTTGACCGGCGGGAGGAGATGACACGATGGCAACACTACCGACAGGATGGGACCGGGAAATAAAGCCCGACACGCCAGAAACGCAGCTACAAAACGCCATCGCCAATTCTGCTATCGCGCCGAAGCGGCCTGTCCGCGTCACCCTTGACGGCAAAATCCACCGTTTTGCAGTCGTAGGCGACAAAAACACCGAAAAGGCCGGCTGGTATATCGGCTTCGGCGACAACATACCCGCCGGCATGTTCGGCAGCTGGCGCGGCAGCGTCGAAAGCAAATGGCTTGCCGACGTGGGGCGAGAACTCACGGCGGAAGAGATAGCGGCGTGCGAAAGACGGATGGCGGAAGCCGCGGCCATACGCGACGAAGAACGGCGGAAATACCGCGAACAGATCGCAAACGCCGTTATGAACATCTTACAGACCGTCACGCCCGCCGAGCCGGGGCATTCATATCTGCAGCGCAAGCAGGTCGGCGTCTACGGTATCTATCAGACCGGCGACGGACGTCTCATGATCCCGATAATATTGGATGGACGGATTGCCTCTGCGCAGTACATCGCCGCGGACGGCCAGAAGCAATTCCACGGCGGAGGTGAGGTCAAGGGTGGATATTTCGCCCTCGGCCCTCTGCCGCCGCAGGAGGGGCCGATATACGTCGCCGAGGGCTACGCGACCGCCGCCAGTATATACGAAGCCACAGGCGCGACCGCGGTAATGGCACTAAACGCCGGCAACTTGCCGCCCGTGGCAAAATGGCTGCGCGAAAAGCTCGGCCCTGTGCAGGAGATCGTGATCGTCGGCGACAACGACGAAAGCAGCACGGGGCAGGCGGCCGCAAACGAGGCCGCGACGCTCATCGGGGCAAGAGTAATAATCCCGCCGGAGATCGGCGACGTGAACGACTACGTTACCGCCGGCGGCGACCTCAAGGCGCTGCTCACGGGCAAAAGCACATGGCTTACCGCGGCGGACGACTTTTGTGCGAAGCCTGCGCCCATCCGCTGGCTCATAAAAAAATGGATACAGGCTGGCGGCTTGGCGATGGTATACGGAGACAGCGGCACCGGCAAGACCTTCGTCGTGCTCGATTGGGTACTGCGCATGGCGGCGGGCATAGATACGTGGGCCGGTCTGCGCGTGCGTCCGGGCGGCGTGGTCTATCTGGCCGGAGAAGGGCATTACGGACTTAAAGCCCGACTTGCAGGCTGGAAGAAGTACCACAACGTTGAACACCTAAACGCATGGATATCAAGTGGCGCCTGTGACCTCAACACCTCCGAAGGGCTCGCGAAAACGATATCAGAAATCCGTGCTCTCGAAGCTCAGGATATTGCGGTCATCGTCGTGGACACGCTTCATCGATTTTTGATTGGTGATGAAAACAAGGCGACAGACACGAAGACGATGCTTGACGCCTGCAGCAAGCTATCGCAGACCTTCGATTGCACGGTGATCCTCGTACATCATACCGGCGTCAACCAAGAGGCAAAGGGCCGAGCGCGCGGATCGTCGGCTTGGCGCGGCGCGTTGGACAACCAGATACTAGTTTCCACTTCGGGAGATAACATCAAACTTGAGCAGGTGAAACAAAAGGACTGTGAGCTTGCCGACCCGATATATCTTGAGCGAATCCCTGTACATCTGCCCGGATGGTTCGACGAAGACGGCGCTGCGGTATCTACGATAGTGCTTGAGCCGGATGAGCACGGAGGCGAAAAGGTAATAACTGCATTAAGCAAAACGCAACACTTAGGCTTGCAGGCGTATCGTGAGGCGGCGGAGACATACGGCTTACTTGACGAATACGGCAACTTCGCGGGAGTACGCGAAAATGATTGGCGGAATGCGTTTTACAGTAAATATGAAAGTGCAAAACAGGATACAAAAAAAAGGGTCTTTCAGCGCATACGCAAGGAGCTTATAGAAAAAAAAGAAATTATATGCGATGGAGACACCTATATGCTTTCAAGCGATTATGAACTAGAATTTGGATATTTTGTTAAAAAGTTGAAAATTAAAATAAGCAAAAGTGAACAGAATCGGGATTTGGAAGATTTTGACCTAAAAGGAGAAAAACACATCAACGGGACAGACGGGACAAAAAATGAAGAAAAATAGTAGTCTAAAAAACTTAGTAATACCAACGTTTTTTAGCAAGCGGGATAAAAAAATTGTCCCGATGTCCCGAAAAAAATCCCGTCGCGCCATTCTTTTTAGGGAGCGGGACAAACGGGATATATCTCTTTAGAGATATCCCGTTGTCCCGTCCCGATGGTTGGTCTGGAAAAGAGCGAGTAAAAAATCGTAGAAGTTCATTTTTTTATTATAAAAGAGGACGCAGATGGAAGAAATAAGTAACTGCCGATGCGATAATGACTTGATCTCTGTGATTGAGACAATCGGAGGGACGCAGATATATTGCCCGAAGTGCGGGCGCTCCACAAAGCGCCGTGATAGGGGGCACGCGATAAAAGTCTGGAATACAAGGTATGAAAGGAGACGGGACAGATGAGAGAAGAATTAATACCACTTACGGACTTTAAGCCAATAAGCAACTATGAGCGTATCAAAGACATGAGTCTCGATGAAATGGCAAAATGGATGTGGGACGAGTTTGAATGCGCCGGATGCGCTTATACGGCTGGGAAATGTGGCGGGAAGAAATGCCTAGACGGACATAAGGCATGGCTCGAACAGGAGGCGAAAGCGGAATGAAGTGCCGAAGATGTGGAGCAAAAATCCACGTAAGTAAATGTAAGTCAAATTTATTTTGTGTTCAAAAATCATATCCAGAGCAACATGTGTCCTTTGAATGCACCTGCTATCTGTGTGACGGCTGCCTAAAAGAGACAAATCAGAGATTTAACGATCTCATAGATTTTATGAGAGGTCTGCCGGAGGAATAGGAATGAAGATAAGAAAAGCAAATAGGCATAAGGATAATATGCCAATTCATAACTGTTTTAACTGCGACAATGTTATCCCCATCGGTGAAGGCGACCATATTTGTAGCGACTACGCTGACGGAGACCCCCACGCTGTAATAGTTATCAGCGCATATGAACCAACCTCCGACTTTATCAAATGTGGCGGTAAACGGTGGAAAGAATGGTAGTGGAGCTCGAACAGGAGAATAAAGATAGGAGTTGAATAACATTGCCTAAGAAAGTGAGCATAGTCCCTAAAAAAGTATCACAAATAGAAGATGTCCTCTATCTGTTTGCTGACTATTGTCCTACGGGACTAGCTTGCTTTTTTGGAGATGCAGATATGCCGGACATGGAAGAGCTGGCGGCGATGGTACTGGCGAAGTATGCGCCGGCGGAGGATGTCGGCCCTGTAGATGGCGGAAAGGGGGCGCCGCAACAGCAGATCATAGTTGAGTCTGGCGAGAGTGTCGTCAACACCATTGCTTCCTTTGGCGGACTTGACGCGATACGGCGAGTGTTCTCCCTTTATGGTGAAGAGTTCCCTCACAATGCGAAGCTACTTCGCGACATGAACTATATTGGGCGCAGCTTTCGTTATCCCTCGATCGAAGTGTTTGCCTTTAAGCATCACCTCACGGAGAAGCAGTTTTACCGCAAACGTCGGAAGGCATTGCTTGAAATCTCTTGGGAGATATACCGGCGATATAAGATGTCCGAAAAAGTGTCCGAAAAAGTGTCCGAAATAATGTCCGAAAAAGTGTCTGAAAAAATGGCATAGATTTATCTCAAAACGGGCGATATCATATCAGCATTGAATCAGCGCGTCCGCGGGAGAAATCTTGCGGACGCCTTTTTGTTGGGTTGGGCGGTGAAGTAATGGCGAGAAGAGACTTCTACACGTCTGCGGCATGGTTACGCTGCCGGGATGGCTACATCAAATCTGTGTGCGGGTTATGCGAGCGATGCGGCAAGCCGGGCTATATCGTGCATCACAAGCAGCACATCGATGACAGCAACGAAGGCGATCCGGAAGTCACGTTGAACTGGGCGAATCTCGAATACCTTTGTCTTGAGTGCCACAACAAAGAACATTTTCAAAAAAGACAAACGCGCGATGACGTGATGTTTGACGCATCGGGGCAGCTGGTGGCTGCCAGCCCCCCCCCTAAACGAAAACACTGACTTTTTCGGTGGACCGGCGAAGGGTAGTTTTGAAAAATACGCGGGAGTTGCGCATAGACCCCACCCTGAAAGGAGACGATGACATGAGCACACTAGAAATATCAAAAGATGAACGAATTAAGAAAGAGATCCGGCGGCTGTTAAAAATATTTAAAGCTTTGCCGATGAAACGCCGCGCCGTCCTTGATGGGTTAATCAAACGGGCGGCGTACATGCGTATTACGCTTGAGGACATGGAGATCGACCTTGACGAAAACGGCTTTGTCGAGATGTTCTCGCAATCTGAAAAACTGGACCCCTACGAACGAGAACGCCCGATCGCCAGACAGTACAATGCCGTAAATAAAAATTACCAGAATGTAATGAAGATGCTGAACGATACGCTTAAAGCAGAGCCAGACGAAAAGCCTGAAGGCGACGATTTTCAGAATTTCCTTCAGGAGCGGGAAATATGAACCCAATCGTTGAATATGGTACGCAGGTCCTAACTGGTGAAATCGTAGCCTGCGAAAAAATAAAGCAAGTCTATGCTCATTTGATCGACTGCCTTGAAGATAAAAATAGCGAATATGAATACGACGAACGGCGTGCTAAGCACGCCGTGAACTTTATCGAGCGCTATTGCAAACACTCTAAAGGCGCGGCCGGCGGCGGGGCTTTTAAACTTGAGCTTTGGCAGCGGGCTCTTGTGTCGGCACTCTTTGGTTTTATTCATAAAATCGACGGCACGCGGAAGTACCGTGAGATGGTGTTGATCGTCGCGCGCAAAAATGGCAAGTCAACGCTTGGTTCAGCGATTGCGCTTTACATGTTGCTGGCCGACGGAGAAAAAGGCCCAGAGGTTGTCAGCGCCGCCACCATGCGCGAACAGGCAAAAATAATCTGGGGCGAGGCTAAACGGATGGTGAAAAAGTCGCCGCAGCTGTCGGCGCGCTGCCGCTGCCTGGTCGGTGAAATAGATTGCGATTTTAACGACGGGGTGTTTAAGCCGCTGAGTTCTGAGTCGAACTCCCTGGACGGACTCAACCTTCATTGCGCATTGATCGACGAGCTGCACGCGATCGCCGACAAAAATCTTTACGACGTTTTGATCGACGGCATGAGCGCCCGTGAGCAGCCGCTTTCGGTTATCGTATCCACCGCGGGAACGTTGCGAGAGGGAATATTTGACATCAAATACGAGGAGTGTAAATTGATCCTCGACGGATACAACGACCCGAAGGGATACCATGACGAGGGCGTTTTACCGGTCATTTACGAATTGGATAAACGTTCCGAGTGGATGGACGAACGCTGTTGGATAAAGGCGAACCCCGGCCTTGGCACAATAAAGCGTATCGCAAATCTGGCGCAGAAAGTAGATAAAGCGAAAAAGAATCCGCTCTTGGTAAAGAACTTGGTAACGAAAGACTTTAATATCCGCGAAACTACATCCGAAGCATGGTTGACCTTCGAGCAGCTCAACAACACGGAAACTTACGATCTGTCCACGCTGCGGCCGCGCTACGGCATCGGAGGCGCCGATCTGTCGAGCACAACAGACCTGACTTGCGGAACCCTGATCTTCATGGTGCCAGAAGATCCGCACATCTATGTCAAACAGATGTATTGGCTGCCGGAAGATTTGCTTGAAAAACGGGAGCAGGAGGACCAAATACCATACGGAGTATGGAAAGAACAGGGATTACTGCGAACGACGCCGGGAAATCGCGTACACTACAGACACGTCGTAGAATGGTTTTTAGAGCTGCGTGAGCAATGTGATATTTATATGCCATACTTCGGCTATGACGCATGGAGCGCTGAATATTTCGTCGCAGACATGCGGTCGGAGTTCGGCGCCGAAGTACCGGAGCCGGTATTTCAGGGGAAAAAAACGCTAAGCTCGCCGATGAAATCACTTGGGGCGGATCTCGAAAAGAAAATCATCAACTACAACAACAACCCGATTCTGAAATGGTGCATCTCCAACACAGCGATCGATATCGACAAAAACAACAACATCCAGCCCGTAAAGGGCACAAGCAGCCGCAGGCGGATAGACGGGCTTGCCTCACTGCTGGACGCATATGTAGTCTTTGAGCGCCATCGTGAAGACTACATGAATCTGATTTAGGAGGCGGTGTTTTTGAATATATTTAGGCGTTTGATGAATTACGTAACTCGCAGCCCGACCATTATCAAACACGAACTGATCGTTGAGCGTGGCAACGGGTTCTATGGCTGGAACGGCCAGATGTATAAATCCGATGTCATCCGCAGCTGCATTCGTCCATTTGCGCGCTCTATCGGCAAATTAGGTGCGAAACAGATCCGCGAGGGACCTGACGGGTTAAAAATCAACCCCGACCGCTATGTGAAAATGATCCTTGAAGAGCCCAACCCTCTGATCACCGGGCAAATGCTCCAACAAAAACTTGCCGTGCAGCTCGCGCTTAACAACAACGCTTTTGCGCTCATCGTTCGCGACGGCGCAGGGTACGCGAACCAGATATACCCCATTGAAGCGCTATCCGTAGAAGCTCTTTATGATGCAAACATGACGCTCTATCTGCGCTTTTGTCTGAAAAGCGGAAAAATGGGGACATTCCCGTACTCTGACATAATTCACCTTCGGGAAGATTTTAACGGCAACGACATTTTTGGAGATGGCAACATAGAGGCGCTGCGCGAAGTGATGGATGTTGCGGCGACAATCGATAAAAGCCTCGTTGACGCCGTAAAAAACTCCGCTGTGAACAAGTGGCTGCTCAAATGGGGCTCTGTGCTCCGTCCGGAAGACATCAAAAAAGAGACAGAGAATTTTGTAAAAACCTATCTTTCGTCCGAGGGCAGCGTCGGCGCGATCGGCGTTGACAGCAAGGCCGAGGCCATCCAGATCACGCCTCATGATTACGTGCCGAATGCCGTACAGTGGGACAGGGCGATTACCCGCATCCACAGCTACTACAACACGAATCAGAAGATCATCGATTCAACATATAACGAAGATGAATGGAACGCCTATTACGAAAGCGTAATAGAGCCAGTTGCCCTGCAAATGAGCAACGAGTTTACACGCAAAATTTTCAGCCCGCGTGAACGCGGCTACGGCAACCGTATCATCTTCGAGAGCATGAGCCTGCAATACGCAAGCATGTCCACGAAGCTGAACCTGCTGCAGATGGTGGACCGCGGGGCGTTGACGCCGAACGAATGGCGCCGCGTGCTGAACATGGCCCCGATCGATGGCGGAGATCAGGCTGTCCGACGGCTTGATACCGCGCCGACGACGAATACGGGCGGAGGTGAAGGAAAATGAAGGACAACCTAAACAAACTGCTCCAAGTGCGCAATCTCGCAAACGGCGAGGCTGCGCTTTATTTTTATGGCGAAATCGTCTCCTCGTGGTGGGGCGCGTGGGATGCCGCCGATCAGTACCCGGAAAAGATACGTAATTTTCTTGCCGGCGTCTCTGACAAGAATTTGAACCTACACATCAATTCCGGCGGCGGCAGCGTAGTTGCGGCAATGGCTATTGTGAACATGCTTCGGGGACACAGCGGGAAGAAGACCTGTTATATCGACGGGCTCGCCGCGTCGTCCGCCTCCGCGATCGCGCTCTGCTGCGACCGTGTAATTATGCCGCGCAATACGTTTTTGATGATACACAGAACCACGATGAGCGCCAGCGGCAACGCAAATGAGATGAAACAGTGCGCGGAAATACTGGAAAAAGCCGAAGAGTGCATGTTGAGCGTATATGAGGGCGCGTTGGCTTCCGGCGTAAGTATCGAGACGGTCAAAGACCTCATGTACAAAGAAACGTGGTTTACCGCGGAAGAGGCTGCGCGCTATTTCCGCGTGGAAATCGCCGAGGCAATAGCCGAGCCCGCGGCGATGGCGGCGAAGGAGCTTCCGAAATCGGCCCCGGAAGCGATAAAAAAAATCGCAGCCCTTGCGCTTGAACGTGAGCGCTTGAAGCTGCTAAATCTAAAGAAAGAGGGATGATATCCATGACTGTAGAAGAATACAAAAACAAGCGAAACGAACTGATGAGCGCAGCAACAGACGCGGTCACTTCCGGAGATGTAGAGGCGGCGGCCGCAAAGCGCGCAGAGATAGAGGCTCTCGATGAGGAATATGACGCCGAGCAGCGCGAACTCGCGAACCTCGCGGCGTTAAAAGAGCGCAAAATCGTTGATATAACAACTTCGCGCGATAATATGTTGACCCCCCAGAATTTGATGCCGGCGGAGTCAATGCTAAAGCCACAAAACGAAGATGAAGTATACCGCAAGGCATTCGCTCATACCCTTATGGGCTTCATGCTGCCAAAAGAAGAGGCTGAAATCTTCGACAAAATAAACAAAAGAATAGCTCCTGGCGAAATCGAGAATGTGACACAGACGGCGGCAACTCATACGGTCGTTATTCCTAAAACGCTGGTTGACGCTATTTGGAAAGAGATGGGCGAACGTCACCCAATTCTTAACGCCGTTCCCAAGACCTTTGTAAAAGGCAAGCTCAGCTATCCCTTTGAGGCAGTAAGCGGGGACAACGCGGAGTTTTACGACGAAGATACCGAGGTCGTTGAGGGTACTTTCACGATAGAAGCGCTTGATCTGGATGGGTACGAGCTTGCAAAGGCGCTGAATATATCATGGAAGCTGCAGAAGATGAGCATCGATTCCTTCCTGGCCTATGTTGCGAATCTAGTGGCTGAGAAAATGGCAAACGCCCTGGCCGCAGCTGTTGTTGAGGGCAAAGGCGTCGCGGGTGCTAGTGATAGTTGGAAGAGCCAGCCGCAGGGCATTGTTACGGCGCTCAACGCAGAGACGAACACGCCGCAGGTGCTTACATGGACTCCCTCTACTGACGAGGTAACTTATGCGAAAATGACATCCCTGATGTCAAAAATCAGAAGCGGGTACTCCGCCGGAGCGGTAATCTACGCGAAGAATGATTTTATTTGGAATGTCCTCGCAAATATCAAGGATACCGCCGGTCGCCCGTATTTTATCGCAGATGTCATCTCTGGCGGTGTCGGGCGTCTCTTTGGTCATGTGGTCTACGAAGAAGATGCCATACCGGCAGATGCGATGCTGTTGGGCAACGTCGGTCAGGGCTATCTTATGAATGTACAGGAAGATATCAGCTTGATGCAGGACAGCCACATGACAAAGCGTACGACTACTTACATGGGTTATGCCATCCTGGACGGCAAGGTACGCACTACAAAGGCGTTCGCATACCTAAAAAAATCCTCCTAACCGTCAGCCCAGAGGCGGCCACGTTCAGCAAGGCTTCCCCCGCTGACGTGGTGCTGACGGTAAGCGCGTCATCTGCCGTGACCGCGCTTAAAATTGGGGGAACGGCGGTAAATTCCAGTAATTACACCATATCGGGTGGCGAGCTGACGATAACCGGCGATTATCTTGCGACGCTGACCAATGGCGAAAAGACCTTTACGGTTGAAACGGGCGACGGGCTTAATGCGACTGTAAAGGTGACGGTAAGCGACTAATGCCGGCGCTTACGCTGGCAGAGATAAAGACGTTCCTCCGCGTTGACAGTGACGCGGAGGATGCTCTTTTGACTGCTCAGATGACAGCGGCGCAGTCGTTTATTGGCGGCAAGATATCTAAGACCCGGCATGTCACGAAAGACGAGAGCGGAGAACCGACGTATGAAGATATCGCCAGTGATGAACTCTATAAGCACGCCGTGAAATTGCTTGTTGCCCATTGGTACGAAAATCGCGCCGTTGAGACTGTCGGCAATAAGACCCTTAACAAAATCAGTTTCACCGTTGAGGCGATCATAACGCATATCGAGACGTGTGGTGATTACGTATGAATCCCGGGGAACTGAGAGAGCGTATAACAATTTCGCGAGCAGTTTTTGAAGATGACGGCATAGGCGGAAGCATAACATCCGAATCCATAATATTTTCCGGGTGGGCTTCCGTCGCCGCCAAAAAATCAAAAGACGGGCTTCTTGGTGGCCGCGACGTCGAAGTTAGAACGCACCTTGTGATAATGCGGATGCCGGGAACAGAACCGCAAAAAGGCGACGTAATAACATGGCGCGGCAAATCGCTCATCGTAAAGGCGGTGCGCCCTGATTATCGGGCTGCGCTGGTAGAACTCGACTGTGTTCAGGAGGCTTAAAATTATGCCACCCATAAAAGTAATTGGCGACAAAGAGCTGATCAATAAGCTTAAGAAGCTTTCCTCCGGTGAGATTCGTGACTCTGTTTATGCTGCCCTGCGAAAGGGAACCGATATTATCGCTGCCGACGCAAAACGCCGCTGCCCTGTAGATACAGGTGCGCTTCGGGATTCCATTACGCCAAAAACTTTTAAAAATGACGAAAAGGACGGAATGAACGGTTACGTTTACTGCGACTATCCCAGCACGGAGCGTAAAGCCAGTTTTAAGGGGCAAAAACAGCTCTACTATGCGATGGCGGTGGAATATGGCAACAGACATGCCATAGCGCAGCCGTTTCTTAAACCGGCGTTACGTGCCAACAGAAAACGTGTGATTGCCTTGGTACTTGATGCTTTGAAGGTTGTATCTAAATGAGCATGTTTTCGAGGCACGCAGAACTATACGCAGCATTAAAAAATGATGCCGCATTATCTGCTGTGATAACCGGCATCTACGACATGCCTCCGGATAACGCGGCCTCGCCATATATGCAGGTCGGCGATACGCAAGAGGTAAGTGACGATCTGCTGAACAACACCGGAGCGGAGATCACAACTACGCTTCATATTTGGAGCCGCTACGCCGGGCGTAAGGAAATATTGCAGATAAATAATCTCATCTTCGCGGCGCTGCCTGAATGGGCGCTCTATGACGGCATAGAAATTATTCGGGACAGCGCGGAACCCGACTGGTGGCACGGTGTAATAGACATAAGGTATTACGAATATCGATAGGAGGATGAAAAATAATGGCAAGACAGCTTGCAAAAAACGCGCTGGTGATGGTTTCGGCGACAGAAGTAGGATCGCCGGCGACCGTTGAGGCGCTGGCATCATGGGATATGGATCTCAGCTGTTCCGAAGTTGACGTTACCGGGATATACGACGCGAATAAACAGTATGTACCGGGGCAGGGAGACGCAAAGGGCTCTTTTACGGTCATCCTTGATCCGGACAGCGATACGCTGGATGTGTTGGAAACAGCACAAAAGACACAGGCCCTTGTATATCTATTTGTACGTCTAAATGGTACTGGGGCAGGAAAACCGCAGATAAAGGCGCCGGTGTATGTCACTGGCTGGAAAATAAGCTCGTCTAGCGACTCGCGTGTAGAAGTGGCGGTTTCGTGGGTTGCTGGCGGCGATCTGGATCATACGGCACAGGCGGGGGTGTAATTCATGCGCGAAATAGAAATCAACAGCCGGAAGTATTTCATTGAATACGGGCAGAACGCGCTTTGCGCGCTTGAAGACCAGATGAAAGAAAGCATTCCGGAAATTATGGATTCGCTATCTAAAGAACCGGAAAAGCGGCTTTCAAGTTTCCGTTTTACCCGCGCTCTTTTTTGGGCCGGACTGAAGAGCCGCCGCCGTAATATCACGCTGGAAGAGGCAGGAGACATCCTAGAGCAGTCCGGCAGCGAATACATGAACGTGATCAAAATTGCGATTGAAGAGATATCTAATTGCATGGTCTCGATCTTTCCCGCAAGCGAAACAGAAGAGGAAGGCGCGGAAAAAGAAAAAAACGTTACGGCGACCTCCTGTTAGAGGACAGGAGGTCGCTGTATCTCATGGCTCTAGGGCCTCTTGCCCTAAGCCATGAGGATTTATGGCACATCACGCGCGGTCAGATCATAGATAAGGTGATCGCATATAACTACGGTACATATTTACAGCGGCGTGAGGCGGCCATAACTTCGGCCTATGCCGCAATCTGCCAGGATGGTGAGTCACATACGATTGACGAGCTTTGCGGTATTTGGAATGGAGTTCGCATCGTTGATGAGGAAGAATATAAGAAGCAACAACTTAAAAAAATAAGGGGCGGTACTCATGCCAAGCTCGAATAAAATGCAGATAAAAGTAACCGCCGACGTGACGGAGGCTGCCCGCCAGTTGGGCAGCCTCACATCACGGGTCACGGCTTTTTCTAAATCCATTAAAAAGAATCTGGAAGTCGCGTTGGGTAAAGACGCGATGAAACTATCGTCGAATCTAGTATCAAAGCTTAAATGGGTGGCGCTGGGCATCGGCACGCTTGGCGCCGCCTCGGTAAAGATGGCTGCTGATTTTGAGATGGTGAAGCGCAGCATGACCGTATTGACCGGCAGCGCAAAAGAAGCGCAGGCGCATTTGAATGACCTTGAGCGTTTTGCTGCAACGACTCCGTTTGAATTTGCAGGACTTGTTGACGCATCGAAGCGGTTGCAGGCCTATGGATTCGAGGCACGGTCTGTCATCCCGATTTTACAGACGGTCGGCGATGCCGCGATGGCTGTTGGGCTGAGTCAGGAGGGCGTAGACCGCTTGACGCTTGCCTTCGGACAGATAGCTGCGAAGGGCAAGCTGTCGGCCGAAGAAATGCGCCAGATATCGGAAACCGGCGTGCCGGCGTGGAAGATGCTCGCTGAAAGCATGGGGACCACCGTCGCGGACGTAATGGATAAGACAAAGAAGGGCGCTATATCCGCGCAAGCCGCGCTTGAGGGGATTTTTAGCGGTATGCAGAAGCGTTTCGGCGGCATGATGGATGCTGTAGCGAAAGAGATACCGCAGCAGTTAAGCAACATGAAGGATGCGATATCGAGCATCATGCGCGGTGTGGGAGAGGAAATAACGCGGGCTTTCGACTTGAAAGAACGGCTGTTCAGCGTGACATCGTGGCTTACGGCGTTTGCGCAGATAATAAAAACGAGTGGCGTGCGCGAAGCCTTTGAACAGCTTGTACCTGACAGCGTGCGCCAAGCTCTTGTGGTGATAGCCGCAGCGGTTGCCGGGCTTGTCGTGCCGGCGTTTGCTGCGTGGGCTGCTGCGACAATAGCCGCCACTTGGCCTTTGCTTGCCATTGGCGCCGCGTGCGGCGTAGCAGCCGCCGTTATATACGAAAACTGGGACAGTATGGGCGGTTTTTTCACAGACCTCTGGGATGCGATTGTTGAGGCTTTTTCTGCCGCATGGAAGTCCGTCAAATGGGTATGTGAAAAAATAGTGGATGCCGTAACTTTCGTAATAAAAAAGCTTGGCAAGCTTACGGAGGCTATTGCGCAAACTGCGCAGCTAAGATCATCGGTACTGGGAGACGATGCCGGAATAGAAAAGCCGGCGCCGGCTAAAAAAACACTCTCTGCACAAGAAAAAGCCGACCAGCAAGCCGCGATGGAAGACTATAAAAATGGCAAAGGACGCCCTAAAAGTATAACAGAAGCTATTGTAAGAGCAAAAAATCAGCTTGCAAAAACTGCGCTCGATCTCTCCGGCAACACTGATTGGAAAAGTCTATTCGCTGGTTCACTCGGCAATGACAGCGGGTTTACGGGGGGCAACAATAAAAAGGGCGCGAAGGGTAAAACGGCGGCAGAAATGCTTGTGCAAAGTATTTCCGACCAAATAAAATACCTTAACGCCGACGGAGAATCATTCTTGCCAATTCTCGACAAATGGCTTGCAAAATCAAAACCTCTATCAGAGGATTGGAAGAAAATACGCGACCTTCAACTTCAGATCACGGAAGACGCGGAACGGCGCAACCCATTCTCGGCCGTAAACGTGATGGAGAGAAACAAGCAGCAGATTGAGCGCATGAAGTCGTATATGGAGCAATCTAAGCGGCTGCGTGAGGAAGAATATAATAATTATGACTGGCAGAACTCGCAGGGACTTATGAGCGATACGGATTACCTCAACAAGCTCAAAGAGCGGTTTGCTGACCTGTCAGAGCAATTTAAGGCGGCTGGCGGCCACATGGAGAATTTTTTGCAGTGGACTCCTGAGTTGCAGAAGGCTTTCAGTGATGTTCAGAGCGCGGGAAGCAGCAGCTTTTCAAAGTCGCTTGACTTATTAAAAAGCCAGTTTGAAAACGGGAAAATAAGCGGAACTCAGTATAAAGCCGCCATTGAGCAGCTAAAGATACAATTCGCTGATATGCCCCGTGTTACCAAAATGGCCGACGACGCGCTTAAAGCGTACGAAAACACAATGAATAAATTCCCAACTGCAGCGCAGCAGGCTGCCGCTGTATGGGATGACGCGCGAAGTTCGCTCTATGCCTTCCCCGAAGGAATCGGCAACGCCTTTGAGAGCGCGATCCGCGGAACCGAATCGCTTGGAGACGCCATGATGGATTTGCTGCAGGACATCGGCGCGGTTGTGGCCAAGGCGCTTGTTATGCGAACACTATTTGGCGGCGGAGAAGGCGATGGCTTTTTCGGTTCTGGCGGCGGCCTTTTCGGCTTGTTCGGATTGAAGTTTCACGGCGGTGGCACCGTTGGCTCCGGTGGTACTCCGACGCTCGTAAATCCGTCCGTGTTCGCGAATGCGCCGCGAATGCACGGTGGCGGCATCGCCGGCCTGCGCCCTGACGAAGTGCCGGCGATCCTGCAGCGCGGCGAAGTCGTACAGCCGAAGAATGCGCACTTAGGTACCGCCGACGGAGGTGGTGGCGGTGACAACTACAACATCACCATCCAGGCGATTGACGCGCAGAGTTTCATTCAAATGCTACAGAAGAACAGAAACTATCTTGAAAGCATGATCGTAAACGGCATACAGCGCGGAGGCGCGCTGCGTGCCGCAGTAAAGGGGGCGACATAATGCCGACACCTGTCTTCACATGGACGCCTGATTTTACGTGGCGGCCGCAATACCGCCGCCGCGTGAACATAACGACTTTTGAAAGCGGCAAAGAGCAGCGCAGCGACCTTGGGGCGGCGCCGCGCGAGTGGGTATTGACCTTCACAGGCAGCGCCGCAAAACTCGCTGAGATAGAAGAGTTCTGGAACGCCCGGAAGGGCCCGGTGGAGTCGTTCTTGTGGACGCCGCCGGAGGCGACCTCGGCCATTACAGTACGCTTTAAGGATGACACGTTGAAATCGACTCGCAGCGGCATGAAGTACGGAACGGTCGAGCTGACCTTGAGGGAAATCCTATGACCAGTGACTACAAACTTGCGGCCCAAGCGGAGGTTGTGCGGCCCTTATATCTGCTCCGTATTCTTAACATTCCGCCCCTTAATCAGGGACCCCATAAGATGGACGACCTCTATCTTACAGACGCAGCCGAAAACGTGATGTGGTTCGACAAAAACAGACAGCCGCAAAGCTATACCGCCTGCGCGATGCGCATCGAGGAGGCCGAGCGCAGCAAAGAACAGACGACCGACCAGTGTCACATCAGCATAGACAACGTGACCAATGAATTTACGTCGCTTGCGCAATACTATAAGCTCAACGGCGTGCGCTGCGAAGTTTACCGCGGCTTTAAAGAGGCGCTAAACAGCGAGACCGGCGCGGCGCTCGTATTCAGCGGTAAGATTCGGAGCATCACCATCGGACAGACGCAGGTTGACGCCGTGGTATCACAGGGCTTTGACGGCATGGACTACGTTCCGCGCCGTATCTGTTGGACTTCGATGTTCCCTTACATTCCCAGCGCGAAAGACCCGCGCGAACTCACGATACGCAAATGATGAACGACAAAATAAACCGGCTTATCGGTCTGCCTTGGGGCTTTGGTCCGGGGCAGACCGACTGCTTACGGCTGTCCATCGCCGCGCAGGAGACATACGGGCGCGCGATCCCGCTTGTATGGGACTATACGCCGGAAAACTACGAGGCCAGAACGCGCGACATACGCCGAGAACTGGAAAAAATTGCGCATAAAATAGAGGCTCCCGAACCGGGGGCGGTGATCCTTTTTGACTTCTCGCCCTTCTACCACCTTGGGACCTTCATAAACGGAAATCACTTCCTGCACATCCCCCGCGGCGGCACGAGCCGCCTGACGCGGTGGAGCGTGCCATACAGAAAAATAACCATTGGAATCTATAAAATATCGGAGGTACCGTTATGGTAACGGCAATAGTAGGCGGACTATTAGGCTGGGCCTTCTCCGGCGCGCTGATCGGCTGGGGGCTCGTAACCACGGCCTTCGGGGCCATCATGCTTGGCGCGTCGCTTGGCAGCCTTTTCAAGCCGCGCGACATGGGAGACTTCTCGAACTCACCGACATACAGCTTCGGCCCAATCAGCAACACCATGAGCCAGCTTGTGCCGATCCCCGTGATATATGGGCGCTGTAGAGTCGCCGGCAACATCATCTATCAGGCGTTCGACAGCGACAAAAAAGAGAAGCAGGACATCTACATACTCATAGGCGAGGGGCCGGTGACGGCGATCAACTCAGTTATGGCCAACGACCAAGACCCGGCAGCGTTGGAAGATTGCTCTGTAACAAAATACCTCAACACCACGGCGGCGACCCACGACAGCCGAGACCCGAACGGCGCGAGGCCATACCCCGACGACGTGGCGCTTATTTGTCTAACACTTAAGGCGCAGGAGAAGTTAAACGGCACGCCGACGATAACCAGCATTGTAGACGGCGTGAAAGTATGGACACCCAACGGCTTCGCGTGGAGTCGCAACCCTGTATGGATCGTATTAGACATCCTCTGTCATCCGCGCTACGGCATGGGCCTCGGCGTGACGGCGGCGGGCGTGTACCAACACCCCGACTGGGAGCGTATAGACTACGACTGCGCCGTAGCGGCGGCGGCATACTGCGATGAGGCCGTATCCTATGGGCCGCGATTCCAGCTTGACTTTAACATAGACACCAGACGCCCAGTCCGCGACACCCTGGCCGATTTCCTCGCCACCTTCCGCGGCTACCTCGTGGAGACAGACAGGCTCCAAATCTGCATAGACGCGCCGGTCTCCGCCTACAGCCGTGAAATCACCCCCGACAACATCGTAGAGGGCAGCTTCACTTTCTGGCAGGCGGCCGACGAAGACGTATGCAACCGCATCACCGTAGACTGGATAGACCCAAACAACAGCTATGAGCGCGTCACGGACGTATTTCAGGACTCCACCGATATCGCCGACCGCGGCGTCGTGGAAAAATCTATCTCCCTGCTGCCCGTGACGAGGGCTGAACAGGTGGGGCACATGGGGTATTACCTACTCAAGACCTCACTCATGGTTAGGAATTTCTGCTCTTTCGGCGTAGGGCTTAAAGACTGCGATATCATGCCCGGAGAGGTGCTGACCGTCTCATTTGAGAAATTCACCGGCTGGAAGAGGAAACCGTTCCGCGTCATCTCCGTGAAAAACGCCGGTAGTGACGATATGGATGTTATGACCGTCACTTGTTCCGAGTATGTGGAAGACGTATATGACGACGGCGTGCTCGACGTGACCCATCATATCGACACCAGCCTCACCACCGACTATAAGCCCAACGACGTGACCGAGCTTGCCATAACTGAGCAGCTGGAGACCTTGCAGGACGGCAGTTATAACCTGATCGCCAAGATCACATGGACGCCGCCGGCAAGCTACAACTCCCTCGAACTCTGGTATCGGTACAGCTCCGAAGTGAGCTGGAAGCCCGCCGGCACCCTGCCGCGCGGCTCCGAAGAATACTATCTGCCCTGCACGGGCAACATCGGCGACACGCTTTATGTAAAGATATACGTGGTATCGAACCTCGGCATCCGCAGCGACGGGCAAACGACAAGCAAAATTCTGCACGGCGACCTGACACCGCCCGCGCCCCCGACCAATCTGCACGGGGCGGGCGGCTTCCGCATGGCCGTGCTTACCTGGACTGACCCGCCGGACGCCGACCTTGACCACATAGAAATATACCGTGCCCTCGACCGGGCCGACGCGCCGATGATAAAAATCGGCAGCGTGCCGCGCTTTGTGCAGGAATACATAGACGCTAACCTTATGGTGCTGCAGACGGGCTGGTATAAGTTAAAAGCGGTAGACGTGGCCGGCAATGAAAGCGAGTACACGGCGATGATATCCGCCACCAGCGAGGCGATCCCTCCGGCGGAAATCCNAGAACAGAGCATTGCCCCCAGCAAATTATTACCTCAGCTCCAAAAACTTGAGGGGCTGGTAAAGATGCTTGCGGAGGCGGGGATACAGAACAGCGTCAACGAGGATGAAAACCGCGAGACGGCGGCCAAGGCTACGCAGGTGCTCGAAACGAAAGTCGTTGAAGGGCTGGAAGCGGAGGCGACGGCACGCACGGAACTGCTTGCGAAGGTCAATGAAAACACCTCGGCGATCACCGAAGAGCAGACGGCCCGCGCCGAAGCAGACAGAGCGGAGGCCGCCGCCCGCGAAACTCTTGCCGCACAGGTGGGGCAGAACGCCGCCGCCATTACCGCAGAGAGCGCCGCGAGGGCGGACGCCGACAGCGCCGAATCCACCGCGCGCGAGCTGATGGCGGCGCAGATGGGTGATTCCATCGCCTATTTGCAGCAGCTTATGCAGGTAGTCGCCCGCACCGTAAAGATCACCGAGGGAACGGCCGCCCCCGCCTCACCTCAGACCGGCGATATCTGGAAAAACGGCAGCGTCTATAAAATCTGGAACGGCGCGGAATGGGAGACGGTGACGGAAGAAGAGGCGCAGAAGATCATCGCCGCCGTCATCGCAAATTATACCCTGACCGTGGACGTGAACGGCAACGTCGCCGGTTTCGGCATCACCAACAGCAACATCGGCGGCAGCGAGTTTGCCATCCTTGCCGACGCCTTTAAAATCGCTGTAGGCGAAAAGAAGACGATAGTCTTCCAAGTAGATGACAGCGGCAACGTATATCTGAGCGGCAACCTCTTTGCCGAGGGGGTTATAACGGGAGAGATGATCAACGCGGCGGCGCGTATCCAGATCGGAGACGGCGGACTGCTGCGCATCGGCGCGGGCGGCATCTTCCAGCTCGGAGACGGCGTGTCCGATACGATCGTCATGGAAAACGGCCAGATGCGTATCTCACAGGTGATAGACGGCGCGCTGCGCAACCGTACCATGATTACCAACGTCAAAGAGGGCGTAGCGACGACGCCGGCGGCGGAGACCGCGGGGGCAAAAGAGGCGTGCCGCGTGTACATCCCCGGATATTTCGCCACGGAGCCTAAGATCATCGTATCGATCTCCGAACTCATGGCCTACAACACCACATATAAAAGCCAGAACCAATACTGGCGGGTGAAATACGAGGGACTCAAACACGAGCTGCACAACATTGGAGGCGGCGGCAACTATAGTTTTATCCCCATCGCCAACCTCGTGCTTGACGCCGCGAGTGAAGTAATACAGGCCAACAAAAACAGCGGCACTGTATCGGCGGGCTGGACCAGCGGCGCGGTCTCCATGCCCGCCAACGTCGGTAGCCTAATTGCTTATGCGAGCATGTTCAGCAAGCGGGGGACCGGAGCGGCCCCCAACTGGAACCGCCGCAACGTGAAATGGCGGCTGTTAGCCTGCGACACCTCCGGCGGCTCATATGCCGACATCTCCGGCTGGAAGACGGTGTCCATCGGCGACAACCTTAGCGAATACCGCGACAGCTCTATATCCGTCAACATCTCAAAATCGGCGGTCTGGTACCTGAAAGCGGAATTTACCGCCGAGGACGCGGGAGGCACATTCAGCGACGGATCGGATGCCTACGAATACAACACGGGAAACACCACGGCGCTAAACAACGCATGGACCTACGCCTCGGCCTCTCAAACCTCCGATTCTAACCCTCTGCTTACCACCCAGTACGCCGTGCCCTCCGGCTGGGAGGTCTGGAAGATAAAAGGCGTGATAAACCTCTCCGAGGGCAAGATCGTCAACACTGGCAACGTCGCCGTAAAACTGTACAGCGATAACCTCTGGCGGAGGTCGGGGGCCGGCAGCTTTACCTCCGTGAGCTTCGAGACCGACATAACAGGCATGAATGCCTTTACAAGCCTGAAAAACGCCGGCGCGACGACGGCGGCGAACTTTACAGTGACCGCGGGTACATCGTCGGGCAACGGCAGCAACACGGCCAGCATCCGCATATCAGGCGGGACGATAACGTTCTTCCTGCGCAAAAAAGTGGCAAACACAACTGGCGCGCAGAACAACTACATATTCGACAGCGCCACGGTCTCGCTGAACTCCCGCACGCTGCTTGCGGCGGGCAAAGTCAACTGGCTGGCGGCGGGAGCATAGGGACAAACATGAAGCGACGGAAGGTGATAAAAAAATGCCTTGGTATAAAGCAGGAACAGTCACGGTAACAAACGGCAGCCCCAACGTAGTGGGCAGCGGTACGACCTGGGGAGACGGCGCGGTGCCAGAGGGGGCCGCCTTCTCCCTCGTGGACGCCAATGGCGCGGCGGTCGCGCCGCACTACGAGGTGGCTGAGGTGGTGGACGATTTACATCTGACGCTGAAAGAGCCATACGGCGGAGCAAGCGCCTCCGGTGTAAAATACGCCCTCTGGAATCTGGCGGGGGAGCAGACGACGCCCTACCTCTCGGCGCTGGTCTCCGCGCTAGTCTACCGGTGCAAGACCGTACTATCCAGCGTGATGGAATATGTAACCCGCACTGAGGATGCGGCCGCACAGGCGGAGGCCGCCCGCGATGAAGCGCAGACTGCGAGACAGGCGGCGGTATCCGCAAGCGGCACGGCGACACAGGCCAAGAATGCCGCCATTGAGGCGAAAAATGAGGCCGTGGCCGCGAAGAACGCCGCTGAGACGGCCAAGGGCGGAGCAGAGGCGGCGCAGGCAGGAGCGGAGGCGGCCAGTACGGAGGCGGGAGCCGCGAAAGACGCCGCTTTGGCCGCCAAGAGCGGAGCCGAAACGGCACAGAGCGGCGCTGCGCAGAGCAGAGACGCGGCGGCGGCCTCGGCAACGGGAGCGGCAAACAGCGCGGCGGCGGCTGGTGCCTCGGAGACGGCGGCCGTAAATGCCAAGGATGCGGCGGAGGCGGCCAAACAGGCGGCAGAAAACGCGAAAACGGCGGCGCAGAACGCCGCGAATGCAGCAGCAGGATCGGCGACCGCCGCATCTACAGCGAAGGACGAGGCTGTTGCGGCCAAGAGAGCCGCTGAATCTGCAAAGACCGCGGCGCAGACCTCCGCTACAAACGCCGCCAACAGCGCGAGTGCGGCCGCCAGCAGCGCGGCGCAGGTGCCTATCGCCTCTCTGCTTCCGGCGGCGGGACAGGTGCCGAAGGCGGGGGCGGACGGCAAGATAGACCTCGGATGGCTGCCAGCGGGGGCCACCCAGCGGACACATTTGTTTATAAACGGCGAGACCGACGCGCAGATCCTGGCCGCCACGAAGGACGGCGACATAATCGACAGGCTGGAGGAGGTATAACAGAGATGCAGATATACAGCGTAGCAAAGAACGTACTCGGCGCGCTGGGGCCGAAGGTGAAGGTGCCGGTGCTCGACTCCGAATTGAAGATACCGGCGGAATGCCTGCGCATCGTAGGTGCACTGGACGCGGGGGCAGTGATAGAAAGCGGGGAAAACGCCAATGGCCGATATATAAAATATGCTGATGGAACACAGATATGTCATGGCCATTTCTATCATGCTTTTAATACTACGGATATTTTTCAAGCTATTGAAATTACATATCCAGCGGTATTTATTACTGATAATGACATAAGCGGAGCAGCGTACCATGAAAGTGCGCCGGGAAGAGCAATGCAACTATCAAACTTCGCATCATATGCTAATTACGTATCTCTTGGCTTTTCCGCCTACGATGGAACACCATCATCAACTGTTCCGGTCAGAATACGCTGGCACGCCATAGGTCGCTGGAAATAGCCTAGCTTTATGCTTTCCAACGGCCTATGGCTATCTGAACTAGATATGTTTCGCCTGTTAAATTCCACGTACCGGTAATAGCAAAGCATCCACCGTAAGCATATGACGTTGTATTCGGATACAAGCTTGCCACGAATCTATTTGATGCCCAACCTGTCGGCTGGGCAATTATACATAAATCTTCCGTATCTACGAATTGCGCAGGGTATATCCAATTTACTGACGCACCATCGTTTTGTGAAACCGTCATCGTACCGAGGTTTGCAACTTGCGTACAGATCATCGTATTGTCCGCATACTTTATGTATCGGCCATTGGCGTTTGAGCCGCTCTCGATGATCGCGCCAGACGCGAGTGCACCTACGATGTACATGTAAAGGCAGTCGCAGAGCGGGTGGGCAACAGGGTGGGTATTTCTCGTGTAACAAAGGAAAATTAAAAAATCTACAACCACAGGCCGCCGCCATGTCAGCGGCGCGTGCCTGTGTAATTGCCGTGTAAAGGAGGTGTTTCGGTGTTCAAGATCAAACTCAGTCCGCAGCAGATAACGGAGTACCGAAAAATAAGTAAACAGGGCAACAAACTGATCGTAAATGACGTGGAGTACGACTTTTCCGCGCTCATGGACGGCGGTGAACTGCCGGTGAAGGCCATAGACGGCGAGATATTTGTAACAGATGATATTCGGCGAGTGGGCGACGATATTCACCTGACCCTGAAAATCCCGCACGCCTACGCCGGCTATACCTCTACCTACCGCCGCTTCCCGCCGACGCTTGAGGTGGAGGCGGACGGCGAAATCATTCTGCCGCTGGATCTCGGAGACACACTGTTTAAGGCCATCGGCATGAGCAGCGGGGATTGGCTGCGCCACGTTGCCGCAGTAAAGGCTAAATACGGGCGGCAGGGCGTGGATTGTGGGCTGGACGTGGACGGCGGCACGGAGCTCTACAAAATACTATGCGCGCTGCGGAAGATGGACTACGGCGCGGACAACGATGAGCTATACGCGATTATCGACGGGCTGTTCGCGGACTTCGGCTGGACGATGCCGCCGGAGGAGACCGCACCGGAAGCGGTACAGAATCAGGAGGGACAAATGATAACAATACGTAATATAGACAGGGGCACTTCTAGGTAGCTATTGCCCCTCTGTAAGCATTGGAGGGCGCACAGATGTCTAAGAAACTCGTGCGCTACAAGAATGTAAACGGGGTGCTGGTGAAGCAGTTCGAGTCTCCCGCGCTGGTGAATGGACTTGTGGACATTGGACAACTGCCAGTTGTTGGTAGCATGGGCGCGGCGGTTATCGAGCGTGGGAGCAACGCCAACGGCAGCTGGGTTAAGTGGTCGGATGGCACGATGATCTGCACTGGACAAGTGTTAGTGAGCTTCGTCGGAAGCGACCCATATAAAATTGTATCTGCAACCTTTCCCGCTGTGTTTACGGTGGTAGAGGCACGGCTTTCCAGTGCCTATATTTCATGTGGAAGTGGGGCCGTATCTACGGCAATAATTGGAGGTAACCCGACCGGGACAAGCCTCATGATTTCTCCTGCCCGTGACACAATTTTTAATACTGGTGTGAGTAATGAACCTGTAACATACCTAGCAGTAGGCCGCTGGAAGTAAAAAATACGGAGGTAATAGTAAATATGAATACATACAGTAATGTAGTCAGGGGGGGGGTACTCCAAAGTAACAGGTTACATGGAGTAACCCCCAACGGTGGCCGCCATGGCTAAGCGGCTTGTGAGATGCACTGCTAAACTAATCCTGTACATATAGGGGGTAAAAGTGAGACAAGATATAATTGTCTTTTATACATGACAATAATATCTTGTGGCACAAGAGCCATGTTTATATGCACAGGAGGCCTGTAATGCGATACACGAAAGAAGAGCGTCTTGAAATCGGACGAAAAGTTTATGAGGGGATAATGACACGTTACGAGGCTGCCGAAGCCTACGGCATCAGCGACGACACGGCTAGGGACTATATGCGGATGTATCGTGATTCCAACAGTCTGCCGCCCAAGTCTTCCGGAAACGGTTCGGACAGTTATGTTTACAAGCCTTCCGAAAGACAGCCTGACCTATCAGATTATGAGTCCATGACAAAAAAAGAACTCATTGTTGAGTTGATTAAAGCGAAAGTAGCGGAAGCAAGATTAAAAAAAGGCTACGAGGTGAAAGGAGATGGTCCGGTAAAGGAATATATCCTTTTAGACAGCTCGAATACCAAGTAATTCTGGAACTATCCGAGTATTTTCCTGTAGTCATCCTGTGCCGTGTGACGGGGATTCCCAGAAGCAGCTTCTATAACTGGAAACGCAGCCTGTTTGAACCGTCCAAAAGAGCGAGGGATTTTGCTAGAAGCGTAATGCTCTTTATGGAATATCATAAAAGATATCCGTCGCACGGATACAGATGGCTTAACGCGAAGATACGCCTTGACACCGGAATAGTCCATTCAGATCCGTACGCCTATAAATGTTGCAGGGCTGCCGGTATAAAGAGCAAGGCAAAACACTACCGTTATAAAAAACCAGGCAATCCGTACAGATTATTCCCCAACCTGCTTCTTGCAGGCCTGCCGGTATACTCACCGATGCAGTACATAGCGAGCGATATGACGGCATTCTGCTTCAAAGGTACGTACTATGAGCTGACACTGTATATGGACCTATGGAACAACGAAATAGTAAGCCATGCGTTGTCTTCAAGGCGCGGAGACAGAATGACATACATAGACGGGCTGGAAGGACTGATAATGAATAAAGATAAAAAAACGGAATGGCAGACGATACTGCACACAGACCAGGGCGCGGTATACGCCTCCAAGAAATACAACGACATCTTGGAACTGAACCATATAGCCCACTCCATGTCCAGAAGCGGAACTCCTACGGACAATGCGGCGATGGAAGCGATAAACGGCTGGCTGAAAGCGGAGCTGTTTACAGACTTTCATGTAACAGGCAAAGAAAACATAGAGCGGGAGATAGAGGAATACATAAAATTCTTCAATGAAGAGCGTCCGGCCTATGCTTTGGGATACATGACGCCGAAACAGTATAAGGAGGCGTATAGCGGAAACGGCAGTTTTAGGAGTAGGACGTAACGAGATACCCCCCTACTATACAGAGTTAAGCAAGTCAACTGTCCAGGTTTTGTTGACTAGTGCAGAGATACAAGCGCGAGAACGGTCAGCTGGTCAAGATCGCCGAGACGCCGGTGCTCGAAAACGGCAAAGTAGATATATCGTGGCTACCGGTGGTGGGCACGATGGGGAGCGCCGTAATTGAGCGCGGTTCTAACGCCAACGGAGAATATGTTAAATTCGCGGATGGTACTATGGTCTGCAAAACTGGCTGGTATTATTTAGGAAGCGATACCGGAGTTCTAAAAAACGTTACCTTTCCGGCGGCGTTTTCGCAAATACCAAAAGTGCTACCGATTATTGACATGTATCAAGAAAATACCAATACCACATTAGCGAGCTGTTTTATATACTGCGCAAAAAGGAGTACCGTTACAACAACAAGCTGCACAATATCCGTCGTATCTATCGGCGTCCCACTATCTAATGGCGACGTGCAGATGTATGTTGTCGGACGCTGGAAATGAAGTAAGGAGATGATAAAGTGGCAGAAAACGTAATTGCCGGAAACATCGACTGGTCGAAGTTAAAAACGCCGGAGATGATCTTCGCGGAAAACAAAGATAAAAAACTTGCGCTGGTAAGCACGGCATTTACCGGATACTGCAAGGGCGCGTTTGCGTGCTCCTACGGCTGGCCGATGCAGTTCGCGGAGGCCGACGTACAGAAAATGGAGGGCGCGGTAAAACTGCTTGAAAACGACCCAAGTCAAGCGCCCTACGTAGTGGATGCGGAAGACACGCTCCACACCGGCGTCACACTCGACGACATGAAAGCGATCCAACTTGAGATGATGCAGCACTATGCCGCCGCGTACCTGCGCAAACAACAGCTGCGGGCTATTGTAACGGCCTGCACCACGCAAGCCGAACTCGACGCGGTAGAGATCACATGGGAGGAAAATACAAATGCTGACAACTCGTAAATGCTTACGTGGGGGGGCAATCCCAGTAAGCACGTAAACAAAGAGGTATCGCGCCATGACTAAAAAAGTGGTGCGTTACAAGCGTATTAACGGCGCGCTCGTAAAGCAATTCGAGGTACCGCCGTTGATTGGCGGACTGGTGGACATCGCCTCTTTGCCCATCGTCGGTACGTCGGGGAGCGCCGTGATAGAAAGCGGCGAGAATGCAAATGGCCGGTATATAAAATGGGCCGATGGCACAATGATCTGCACCCATACATATGTTAGAGAGCCTAAGTATTCTGATTTTCTCTTTTTCACTGGAGAATGGGTATTGCCTATAGCCAACGTCGGGACAGTATATAAATTTGTTGTTGGTTTTGCCGCAACAACAAACGACAGCCCTACGGCTAATCATAGTGTATATACAAGTATAGGCTACCAGGGGACAGACACATGTGTATGGAGCACCGGCAGTAATTCAGCGGTAAAGAGGCTTGCCGATGCGATAAGGACCGGAGGTAGCTACGGTGTTGTAAGTTACACCGCATATCTAGTCGCAATAGGCCGCTGGAAATAGCAAAAACAACGAAGAGCCACGGGAGCCGCAGGGCTCTTTTTTTGTGCGCGAAGAAAGGAAAAAATCATGACATCAAAGGAAAAAGAGACAGCGTTTAAGGCTTTTATGATTGGCACGGCGGTATCTCTGCTGAGCGGAGTATTTACGGCCCCCAATACTGGCTTTTCCGTCGGTACTGGACTGGCCGTGGGCTGGGAGCTCGGAGAAGTCCTCTGGATGCACAGGGAGGGGTGTTTCATCCGCTGTGCTGGCGGCATCGCAGGGGCGGCGCTCGGAACGCTTATCCTCTGGACGGCGCTATGATGAAGCGGGACGACAACACCTTACGGCTGCTGCTGTGGCTGGTGATGGCCGCCCTTGCGGTGTGGCTTGCGCTGGTTGCAAGTATACTCTGTGCCTACGGTGCCACACCCGCGCAGGATTTTTACGCGGCGGCACGCGGACAGCCCGGCATAAACGCCTACGCCGCCACCTGCCAGAGCGCCGTGGAGACGGGATATTGGCAAAGCGAGCTTTGGCGCAGGGCATACAACGGCGCGGGGATAAAGGCCCCGCCTGAATGGAGAGCCGCCGGCAAGCCGTACATACGTATAGCGAGCAGGGAATACAGCAACGGTAAATATATTACGCGGGAATCGTACTTTCGCAGGTATGGTTCCCGCGCTGCTTTTCTGGCGGATTACGCGGCAAAGATACGCAAGGATTACCCCTATACCTACAAGCACAGTGACAACTTTTTGCTCTGCTTCGCCGGGCTGTATCGGGGGCGGCTCGGCAGCTGGGCGACGGACCGCAAGTATTTTGAGAAGCTCACGCGCATGGCCGTAAGGCTTGCGCCGGAGATATTCGGCCCGGCGTGGCACGACAAGCTGCTTACGGCTTACGAATACGCGCGCAACGAGCTTGAGCCGTGGCAGCGCGAGATCATAAAAGGGTATCTGTAAAAATTAAGGAGGCGGTGCAGAAATGAAAATAGTAATCGATCCCGGCCACGGAGCGCCGGACGGCGGCGCGGTGGGGCCGAAGGGCACAAGAGAGGCTGATATCACCCTCAAAGTGGCGCACGCGCTGGCGAAAGAACTTGCCGCGCGCGGGCATATCGCCTCCATGACGCGCAGCGGAAACAGTCGGACATTCCGTAACGACCGGACGGCAGACCTGCGCTCGCGCCCCGCCTTTGCCAACCGCATCGACGCGGACTGTTTTATTTCGCTCCATTGCAACGGGGCGGCGAACCCGGCGGCGAATGGCTTCGAGATATACACCACGCCGGGCAGAGACCACAGCGACCCGCTGGCTACGGCCATCTTCGAGGCGTGGGGGCGCATGTTCCCACAACAGCGCAAACGTACCGACACGAGCGACGGCGACCCGGATAAGGAGGCCAACTACCTTGTGCTGCGTGAGTGCCGCGTCCCCGCGGTGCTCGTGGAGATGGCCTTCATCACGAACCCGCAGGAAGAGGCTTTTTTGCGGTCGGCGGCGAATCACGACGCTATGGCGGCGGCCGTCGCGGACGGGATAGAGGCATGGGAGCGGAAAAGGAGGGGATGACGTGAGCGAAGAGGCGATCCGCGCCGAACTGGCGGCGATCTCAGACAAACTAGACGACATCGCGGCTGAAGTACGTCGCACGGTAGAAAACAACCGCGATTCACACAAGGACATATACGACCGCCTCAGCAAGCTGGAAACGGGATTCTCGAAAATGGATGTCACTTCGCGCGCCGTATTCTTTATCGCTGGCGCGGCGCTCTCCATCATCCTGCAAAAGGTACTGTAATGGCTTGGCGCGGATGGTACAGAACGCCGGTGCGCAAACCGCTGCCGGTGTTCTGCGTGCTCTTTACCTTCGGCGTGATTGTATGGTACATGCACATAAACGAGGATATACCAACAAACATGATGTACCTGCTGGCGGCCATCGACGGCGTCTCCGTCGGAGGCTACATGGGCAGCAGCGCCTATGAATCCCGCTACGGGGACGGATGGAACAGCTGCGCGCCGCAGGCCCCGGAATACACCGACTACGACAAGGAGGAGACGCACTGATGCTGCAATGGCTCTATGACCACAAATGGCAGATCGTGACGGTGCTGCTGCTTGTCGGGGTGGCCGCCGCGCTGTGGGCGTGGATAGAGGACCGACACTCGGCGGAACTGGCCGTACTGCGAAACGAGCTTGCTCGAAATGAGCAGGAGCTTCAGACGGCCAGCCAACAGGTCGAAGAACTCCGCGCGCAGCTTGGGCGCAAACAAGAGGAGATATCGCAGCTCCAAAGGACCAACGACCGCCGCATACAGGAGGTGACCAGCAATGCGTACAAGCAAGCTCGCGCTCTGGGCGATGACGATCTGCTTGCTGCTTATAACCGGCTCATCACCGGCGCACGCCAGCGCAACGCTGACCGAGAGCGGACAGATAGCGGCGACTAAAGCAGACATCCGCGAGGTTGTGGCCGACAATGCGGCGCTGGTGGCCGAGGTCGCGGCGGTGCGCGAATCGCTCGCCTCGGAACGGCAGAGCACGGCGCAGCTGATCGCCGAGTTGAACTGCTACACGGCGGCATCCGAGGAAGAAAGACGGCTTCTCCGCGAGCAGAACAGTATCCTTGCGGAGATGAACGAAACCCTGCAAAAACAGGTCCGGGCCGAAAAGCAGAAGGGTATTGGCAAGTTGCTGCTGGGGCTGGTTGTTGGCGGCGCGGTCGGCGCGGTTGCGGCGAGATAAAACCACAAGGGCGGGTTCCTTCGGGAGCTCGCCATTATTGTTTATACAGGAGGACAAAATGTTATATTATGAAAATCCGCAAGGCAAACTCTACCACGGCGACTGTTTGGAACTCATGAAAAACATCCCTGACGGCAGCGTGGATATGGTGCTCTGCGACCTGCCATACGGCTGCACAGATTACGAATGGGATGTCAGGATACCGTTTGAATCGCTCTGGGAACAATACAAAAGAATATGCAAAACTAATGCACCAATTCTGTTGTTCGGAGCACAGAAATTTGCAGTAGATACAATTATCTCAAATAGAAAAGATTTTAGGTATAAAATAATTTGGGTAAAGAGCAAGTCATTAGGTTTTCTGGACGCAAAAATAAAACCTCTAAAACAGCATGAAGAAATATTAGTGTTTTATAAAAAATTACCGACATATAACCCGCAAATGAGTTATAGTTATCATAACAGAGATGAATATCCACGGAAGAGAAAGATTGGAAAATGCGGTTTATATAATGTAGAGATTGGTCAAATAGAAGGTCCTCGTGACGGGTCGAGATATCCGACAGATGTGATATATTTTTCAAACTGGAACGGCGTTATATTCGGAAACAAGAACACTAAGGAAAATAAAATCAATGGCGGAAATAATCACCCAACCCAAAAACCCGTTCCGCTGTTGGAATACCTGATTCGCACATACAGCAACGAGGGCGAGACAATCCTTGACAACTGCATAGGCTCCGGCAGCACGGCGGTGGCGGCGCATAACACGGGGCGCAAGTGGATAGGGATAGAAAAAGAAGAAACCTTTTGTGAGATTGCAAAAAAACGCATCCAAGAAGCAGCCGAACAGGGACGGCTGCTATAGGCACGGTGGCGGTGATTTCACCGTACACAAACAGAAATAGATATATGTTCAGCATAGGGCGGGGCTAAGGCTCCGCCCTCTTTTTTTGTGCCTTTATTTAACTTGATACGTATTGACACGTATTGTATTTGTGCTATAATTAATTCATCGAAGGGAGGCGGCTCAACAGTGAAAAAAGAATATCCAGCCAATAAAAGATACACGCAAAGCGAGTTCGTAAAGATAGCTAGAGAACTTGGCTGGACGGTAACAGAGAGCCGGGGAAAAGGAAGCCATTACTGGGCCTCCAAAGAAGGACAAAGAGGTTTCCCAATCCCCTATAAAATCTCCATCGGAGTGGATCAGGCAATAAAGAAGGCGCTGGGGCTTAAATAGCCCCGGCCCCTTTGGACAAAAAGATAAACAAAGGAGTTGATAACATGAAAAAGTATCCTGACCGCTATATTTTCCCCGCCATCTTTTCTAAGGATGAAGAGGGAATGTGGGACGTAAGATTCCCTGATCTGGATAACTGCTTCACCTCGGCGGATACGCTGGAGGAGGCTATTGATCAGGCGAAATATACGCTGGAGGACTGTCTCTATTTTCTGGAAAAAGGCAAGGAAGATATTCCTGCTCCCAGCGATATCCCGTTAAATCAAAGCAATGATTCCGTCACTCAGCTCGTGGTTGCCTTTATGCCCCCAGTTCGCCGGGCATGGAGCCAGAAAGCGGTAAAAAAGACCCTTACGATTCCCGCCTATCTTGCGGAGCTTGCGGAGGAGCAGAAGCTCAACTATTCCGCTTTACTCCAACAGGCAATAAGACAAGAGTTGCACGTTCAATAATAGGGCCGCAAATGCGGCCCTATTTTGCTATTTTTTCCACAGCCTCTTTTTTCTTTTCGGGGGCGAGATGTGCGTATCTGAGTGTCATCTTTATATCTGAATGCGTCATGAGCTCACGCACGGTGTTGAGATCGACGCCGGCCATCACAAGGCGGCTGGCAAAATCATGGCGCATGTCGTGCCATGTGAAATTTTTTATCTCGGCTTCTTTCAACAACCATTCAAACGAGCTGTTACAATCGTGCATAACGCCGCCACCTTGGGGCGACGGAAAGACAAGAGGGTTGCTCTCATCGAGGCGTTGTTTTTTCCATGCTTCAAGCGTCGCCTTCGCCGTCGTGTTTATCGGTATGATATCTTCCTTTTTGCTCTTCGCAGTCTCAGCGCGAAGCGTGATATTACCATGCACAAGGTCAATGTCCTCCCAACGAAGCGACAAAAGCGCATGGCGGCGGATACCGGTATTGAGCGCCACAATAATGAGCGGCTTGAAATAGTTTGCAAAAGCCCACCCCTCCATAGAGGGAAGGTCTTTACCCTTGGCGTGAAGCCGGGTGCGGCGGCGCATCTCTCGCTGTTCTTTGTCATATTTGTCCAGCGCCGCCATGAAGCGCGGTCGTTCGTCGGCAGATAGGTAACGAATCTTCTTTTTTGAATCTACCTCTTTGAGCTTCTTCACTTTTGCCAACGGGTTCGCTGCGATCAATCCTCGGTCTGCCGAAAAATTTAAGATAGATTTTAGGCTACAGACCTTTTTATTTAGACTAGCATCCTTATTGCCGGTTCGTTTCTTTTCATTTGTGCGCCATGTTTCTATCTCTATTGGCGTAATCTCTTCCGCTGCGCGATCTAAAAACTCTGTTAGGCTTCTTGCCATTACGTCAGTAAATTTAGACCCACCCGCGGCGATATATGCGTCGCACAATTCTTTTACGGTTGGTTTGTTTTCCTTTTTGCGTTCCCGTTTAATGTCTGTCCCCGCCACGGCCATTTCAGAGAGAAATTTCTTGGCGGCCTCCCGCGCTTGTATGGGCGTAAATAGCCGCTCATCGCCAATTTTGAAAGAATCTTTTTTTCCTTTAATATTTTTGTATGTGAGATAATAAGTCTTAATTCCTGATGAGCCAACATAAAGACGTAGACCAGACATTGACTCATCGTTGATCCAGTAACCTTTTGAAGGGGCTTCAAGAGAATTGATAAACGTTTGTGTAAGTTTTACTGTAGCCATAATGTTATCACACTCCGTTACTCTATAATTACTCCTGCACTTTTGACGCGCCTTGCAACTATATAACGCATTGTAAACTAAAAAAATCGAAAAATCAAGTTATATAGCTATTTTGTGAGATAAAAGAAAAACTAAAAAGTTACTGTACGTCATTAAAATAAATATGGGGTGCAGGTGGTCGGAGGTTCGAATCCTCTCATCCCGACCAGAATTGATAAGGGCTCTGCCGATTTCGGCCGAGCCCTTTTTATGTGCCTGTATCCGTTATGTATCATGGCAGGCAATATGACGTAAAGGTCAAATCTCTTCGATCTCAGATAGGACCGCCTCCAGCACACGATCCAGAATATCATGCGGCAGCTTCTCGATATGCCGGTAATTCCTCGCCGCAATATCCAAAGATTTAATATGCTGGCAGGCGATCATCCCCTGTGTTTTCGTCCGTTCGTCAAGCGGTATATGCAAAGGGAAGGCCTTCAGCTTACTTGTAATCGGGCAGACGATGGCCATTCCAGTAACATTGTTGAAGATGTTATTGCTCACCACGACGGCGGGGCGGTGTCCTGCCTGCGGGTTAAACTCCAGCCAGATGATATCCCCCTGGCTTACCATACTTCCTTACCTACGGGGACTCCCCAATCTGTCTCCGAAGCCTTATAATCGCCCTCATAACCGGCCAAAAGTTCAATAATGTTCCTGCGCTTGCGGCTGGGAAGCGGCTTCTTGATCGTTATCTTACCCTCTTCGGCGATAACCTCCACCTCCACAGGCTTGCCTGTCGCCGGTATTTCAAGACCTACTGATTCTAAAATATGCTTTGGCAGCCTGATCCCCTGGCTATTGCCCCACTTTTGGATCATTGTCTGCATATAAATCCCCCCATACTAAGTATATACATAGTGTACACTTAATTATGTAAAATTGCAAGTATGTGCCTCAGAGAGCCACGGCTGATCACGGCGTGGATACGCAAGAATCTTGAAGGCTGTACAGACCTAAGATTACACGGGAAGCCCCTCACAGGAGACAGAGCGGGGCAATGGCGTTATCGTGTGGGAAACTATCGGATACTTGCGGAAATTTCAGATGAGAGAGTGACAATTCTTGTTTTGAAAATAGGAGATAGAAAAGATATTTATAACGACTAGCTGTAAAACAATATCTTGGGCTCAGCCGAAACCGGCCGAGCCCTTTTTGTCATCTTTAAAAATATTTACTCTCTTTGCGGAGCCGCCGCTCTGCATAAAAAGAGGCTCCGTTTCGGGAGCCTCTTTGAGTTTATCTCTATCTTGCGGCGTTTTCGTCCGTCAGCAGGGCCAGCGTGTTTCCGTCAGCGCCTTTGAGGGTCAGCACGCCCTTGTCCACAAAATAAGAGCGCACACGCGGGAGCGCTTCCAGGAGCGCGTCTTCCAGCCTCATGTCGCTGCAGGCCATCTTGGTGCTGAGGATACCGTCCAGCTTCAGCTTCATACCGGAGACGATATATGAACCGGCGATGCGGTTGCATCCGGCGTATCCGTAAAAGCGTCCGTCCGGGTCAAACTTCAGGAAAGGCCTTTCTCTGCCTTCCTCGATATTTTCAGCGGCATTTAGCTCTCCCGCGCTGACGATCTTCCAGTCTCCCTTTACCAGCTCGACCTCCTGGGAACCGAGAGCGACCAGACGTTCCACCAGCAGCATCTCCTCCGGATGGCCGTCCGCGCCGTGCTGTACGACGAGGCTGCCCTTCACCATTGCGGGAAGATATTTGCCCGGCGTGGTCCCAGTATCGGAATAGGCGCGTTCCATATCGGCGTTGTCTCCGCCTTTGGCCACAAGGTAACTCCTGCCCGTGGCCGTGTCGCGGAATACGACCCTCTCTTCGGTTTGGCTGTATTCGCCCTCCATCAGGGCCGCCGCTTTGAAGAGGTCGCCTCCCGCAGCTTTGGTCAGCGTGTAATTCAGTTTGCTTTCGGCGGCGTGTCCGCGGCTGTCGACCATCGTCACGCTCTTATCGCCGACTGTGAAATAGCGGTCGCCGTCCCCGGTTTTGAGGGTGAGGAGGGGCTTTTTATTGACCATGCTCACCGACCAGCGTCCGCTGCCGTAAAATTTATTGCTTCCCTCCGGCTCGCCGATGTAGGTCTCGGCGATGCGGAAGGTGTGGTCTGCCCGAAAGGTGACCTCCATCAGTATCCCAGGGCCGGAGGCCGCCGGAATAGTGCCGCTGTAGCTCGCGGGAAAGCGCATTATCTCTTTGCCGTCTTTCAGAAGCTGGGCGCCTGTCGCCAGCAGCGTGCCGCCGTCTCCCGTGTTCCGCGCCCGCAGGCTAGTGCCCATGGAGGTCCGCAGGAAATATTCGTCATGGCCTCTGGTCTTTGCCTTCAGCGTAAAGCGCGAAGCACCGGCGGCGCGGTCTTCCTTCACGGTGAAAGTTCCGCTGCGTTTTGTTTCGCCTGCCGCGCCGGTGTAAACGGTCTCAAGATAACTTACCGGAGCTCCGGTGACGGCGTCGTACTTCAGCACCAGAGCCGTGCGTTCCGCCGCGGAGCCGTTTCGTAAAAGATATCCCTCATACCTGTTCGCCTGGATCAGCTGCGGTGCGGCGTATGCCGGAACAGCCAACAGCATGATAAATGCCGCTGATGTAAGCAGTCTCCTCATTCTCATAAATATGACCTCCTATTTGATATCTCCCCATGGAGATGCCTGTCATGATATTTTTTGCCCTTAGGGCATGTTACATATTATCCGTTTGATCCGCGGAGGGCAACGCCAAAACTATGAAAAATCAAACTTTTGACCGTTCAGGAGGGCCGCAGGGAGTCTCGGGCGCCGGCGGCTGACTTATGCGTCTGCGCCGCCGCTCCTGCGGGCTTTTTATTTGACTTGCCGGGGCCTCTATCGTAAAATTTAACTGTGTTTCAGCGTCTTTATCCTGATAAAATTTCATGTGGAGATGATCTTATGACAGCTGTTTTCTGGGCCTTTGCCGGGTATCTTGCGGGGTCGTGTCCCACGGGTTTTCTTGTCGCGAAATATATAAAGGGAGCCGATATCCGCGCCTTCGGCTCCGGCAATATCGGGGCGACGAATGTAGGCCGGCTTATGGGCAAAAGATGGGCCGTTGCCGTCGCCGTATTTGACATGCTTAAAGGAGGCCTCGCCGTCCTCGCAGCCTCCTGTTTCATCTCCGACCCGACCATACTCGCGCTTACCGGGGTGTGCGCGGTGCTGGGACACAATTTTCCCCTCTGGCTTGGTTTCAGAGGCGGCAAAGGTGTCGCTACCACATTTGGCGTGATCGGCTTTTATAACTTCTTTATGCCGTGGCCTGCGATAATCGGCGGCATTATCTGGTACGCCGTCATGAAGACGACGAAATATGTCTCGGTGGCCTCGATGGTGGGGCTGCTCGCCGCCGCGGGGCTCACCGCCTGTTTTGGGATGCCGCGCCCCTACACGGCCGCCTCGTTTTTCCTCGCCCTCCTCTCTGTCTGGCGTCACAGGGCAAACATCGTGCGGCTGAAAAACGGCACGGAGTCGAAGGTAAAATCTTAGCCCCGCGGAGAGCGCGGCTAAATAGCATGTGGCGTCCAAGCTGATGTGATATACTGCCGTAGTCGGAAAAGTATATAGGACTGCACACGGAGGATAAAGGCAAAATGGCAAAAATAATTTTAACAGGAGACCGCCCGACGGGACGGCTTCATGTGGGACACTACGCAGGCTCTCTGGAGAGGCGCGTTGCGCTGCAGAATTCCGGTGAATACGACAGAATATACATCATGATCGCCGACGCGCAGGCGCTGACGGACAACGCCGAGCACCCGGAGAAGGTGCGCGATAATATCATCGAGGTGGCGCTCGATTACCTGGCCTGCGGCATAGATCCCGCCAAGTCCACCATCTTTATTCAATCTATGGTTCCCGAGCTTACGGAGCTGACCTCCTATTATATGAATCTTGTCACCATCGCGCGCCTGCAGCGGAATCCCACCGTCAAGGCCGAAATACAGCAGCGCAACTTCGAGGCCAGCATCCCCGTGGGGTTCTTTACCTATCCCATCAGCCAGGCTGCCGACATCACGGCCTTCCGTGCTACCTCTGTGCCCGTTGGGGAGGACCAGGCGCCGATGCTGGAACAGTGCCGGGAGATAGTGCATAAATTTAACGCCACCTACGGCGACACGCTGACCGTACCGGAGATCGTACTGCCGGAAAACAGGGTCTGTATGAGGCTGCCGGGCATTGACGGAATGTCCAAGATGAGCAAGTCTCTGGGAAACTGCATCTACCTTGCCGACGAGCCGGAGGAGATACGCAAAAAGGTGATGTCGATGTTCACCGACCCCAATCATCTCAAAGTGGACGATCCCGGCAGTACGGATGGCAACCCCGTCTTCATCTATCTGGAGGCGTTCAGCCGCCCGGAGGATTTTGCGGAGTTTATGCCCGAATACGGCGGCTTGGATGAGCTTGAGGCCCACTACCGCCGCGGCGGTCTTGGCGATATAAAGGTAAAAAAGTTTCTTAACAGCGTTATGCAGAGCCGTCTTGCCCCCATCCGCGAGCGGCGCCGGGAGTGGGAGCGGCAGATACCGGAGGTATACGACATCCTGCGGCGCGGCAGCGAGGCCGCGAGGGCCTCGGCCGCCGCGACCCTTTGCGACGTGCGCACTGCGATGCGCATCAATTATTTCGACGACACGGCCCTTATTGAGGGGCAGATAGAGAAACACCGGGGCCGGTAACTGGGTCAGGCGGGATATCTATCTTCACAAATATTGCCGCGCCGCCGCACTGAGCCCTTAAACGGGCCGTTGGCTTTCTGTCTGTGTTCCTGTTCCGAATCACGGTGTTTGCCGCCTCTGCGGCGCTGTAAATGCCGTCAGCGGCGAATATCCGGGATACGCGTGGCCTCTCCTGCGGTTATAAGCGCTGTCACGGAGCTTTGCCGGGCGGCGTGCCGTGCCGATGAATTTTTTTATGGCCGCCGGATGGAATTTTTTCTTAAATATAAAAACATGCCGCCTATGAGCTTTTGCTCCGGCGGCATATTTTATTCAGGCTGTCTGCGCTGCGTTCAGTTCAGCAGGTCTGCTCCCTTTATCACGTAGTCTATGCCGGACCATACCGTGAGGATGACGGCGACCCACATGACCGCCATAGCGTAGGGAATGTTGAAGATAAGCATCACGATGCCCACTATCTGTGTGACGGTTTTGAGCTTTCCTCCCTTGGAGGCGGCGATCACCACGCCCTCCGAGGCGGCCACCATCCTCAGCCCCGAGACGATGAATTCACGCGAGACGATGACGACGACCATCCAAGCGGGGAAGCGGTGGAGTTCGACGAGCGCCGTCAGCACGGCGATGACGAGTATCTTGTCTGCTAAGGGGTCGATAAATTTCCCCATGTTGGTGACAAGGTTTCTTTTACGCGCTATATGTCCGTCCGCGGCGTCCGTGATCGAGGCTATGATAAAGACGAGCCCCGCGATGAGGTCTCCGATATTTACCCCCTCGATGAATCCGAACTGTGTCCGCAGGGTCAGAAAGACGAGAATGACGGGGACGAGAAAGACCCGCGACAGGCTCAGCATATTAGGCAGGTTCCATGGTGATGGCATGGCAACGATTCCCTCCGTAAAACATTGTTGTGCTCTCTCATTCTTTTCACAATTCAAAATGCACATTACCAATATTTATAACATAAAAATCTCTTTTTGGGATATAAAAATGGCAAGAGGCCGGGATTTTGTCCCTCCCGGCCTCTCTGAATTATTGGATTTTTTGCATTTTAGTATAGTTCTTTTGTCGCGACGATATCCGTATCCGTTCCGCAGACGTTCCTTATCAGGATATCCCCAATGTGGACCGGAAGCTGGGCCTTCGTTCTCCTGATCTCCGCGAGGCATTCAAATATTTTCTCTTTGCCTATCGGTTTTGAGGTCTTGACGGAGAGAGGTGTCCCGCCGCCTACCGTCTCCATCAGCGAGGTGACCATGCGTGTCGGATGTGTCAGCTCCTCCTCCGCGTATCTTTTGCCGATGGCGCAGCTCTGTCCGCTGACGGAGAGTATTTTGCCGTTTTCGCTCTCCGCGGTTATCTGGCAGCCCATGGGGCAGCCTATGCAGGTAAGCTCCGTTATCATGGCCGCGCCTCCACTCCTACGGTTATCTCCGACGTTTCGGGGCGCTCTCCAAGGAGCGCCATATCCAGTTTAAAGGAGACCATCTCGCCGGGGGTCAAGATACGGTGCCTCTTTGAAAATATCTTCTCCGCGCCCGCCGTTATGACGACGGCGGCATCCTTATAGACGTCGCGAGGCCTGAACATCATCGTGACCTCGCCCTGTGCGCCGCGCGATATATACTGGGGCACGACGCCCGACGCGCCAGCACCGGCGGAGACTGTAACCGTACCGCCGCCGCGCGGCCGTTCCCCGTTGATATAATGCCAGGCGTTCTCTCCGGCCTTCGCCGCCTCCTCGGAGACGAAATCCACCAGATCGTGTACATGAAGGACATTTCCGCAGGAGAATATCCCCTCCACCGAGGTATGCAGCGACTCGTCGACGACCGCGCCGTTTGTCGTTTCGGAGATCTCAACGCCGGCCATCGCCGACAGCTCGTTTTCCGGTATGAGGCCGACGGAGAGGAGCAGCGTGTCGCACTCGTAATATTTTTCGGTGCCCGGTATCGGTCTGAGGCGTTCGTCGACCGCCGCCACCGTAACGCCCTTGAGACGCTCTCTGCCCGCGATGTCGACGACGGTATGCGAGAGAAGCAGCGGGATGCCGTAATCGTCGAGGCACTGGACGATATTTCTCTTAAGGCCGGCGGAAAAGGGCATCAGCTCCACGCAGCCCTTGACCTCCGCGCCCATGAAGGTCATGCGGCGCGCCATGATGAGGCCGATATCGCCGGAGCCGAGGATCATCACCTTTTTGCCCGGCATGACGCCCTCCATATTCACAAAACGCTGCGCTGTGCCTGCGGTGTAGATGCCTGAACAGCGCTGCCCGGGAATGCCGAGCGAACCGCGCGGGCGCTCGCGGCAGCCCATCGCGAGGATGACGGCCCCGGCCTCTATCTCCTCTAGCCCCGCCGTCCTGCTCACGCAGGTGATTTTTCTGTCCCTGGTTATATCTATCACCATGGTGCCGCAGCGGCAGGGGATGCCGTATTCTATTATCTTTTCGATATATCGCTGCGCGTACTCCGGCCCGGTGAGCTCCTCTTTGAAGGTGTGGAGGCCAAAGCCGTTATGTATGCACTGTTTTAGTATCCCGCCGAGAGAGTCCTCGCGCTCCAGAATGATCAGGTCGCGGCAGCCAGCCTCGTAGGCGGCGACGGCGGCGGCAAGTCCCGCGGGGCCGCCGCCTATGATCGCCAGTCCGACTTTACGCATGGGGCTTTGCCTCCTTTTCAAAGAGATAGTGCGAGAGCAGCCTTGAGGCGCCGGAAGATTTTGCCGCTTCAAGCGGGTCCAGCCCCAGCTCTTCGCAGAGTATCCCGATCGTCCGCGGAGTACAGAAACCTGCCTGGCAGCGGCCCATCCCCGCCCTTACGCGCAGCTTGACGCCGTCTGTGGTGCGCGCGCCGACGGGGCGGCGTATCGCCTGCCGTATCTCGGCCTCGGTGACGTTCTCGCAACGGCAGACCACCTTGGCGTAGTCCGGGTTTGCCGCGATCGCGCGCGCGCGTTCCACGTTCGTCATCTCGCGGAAGGAGGGAATGGCGCGGCGCGTGGGGTCGAAACACGGATTATCGGCCGCCGAGAGCCTCTCGGCGATCAGCTCTGCGAGGTAACATCCGATCGCGGGGGCGGAGGTGAGCCCCGGAGATTCCACGCCGCCGGCGTTGAAAAACAGCTCCGCGTCGGGGGCTTCGCCAATGATGAAGTCGTCGCGGTCGCAGTGGGCGCGCACCCCCGCGAAGCTTGTTATAAAGGCGCGCGTGGGAATATCCTCCCAGCTTATCGAGGCCCCCGCGAGTACCTTGTCGAGGCCGAAACGCGTCGTTCGCGTGTCTTCTCGTTCATCGATATCCTCGGCGGTGGGGCCGATGAGCAGCGTGCCGTCCACGGTGGGGGCGACGAGGATGCCCTTTCCCATCTTTGTCGGCAGCTGGAATATCGCGGAGTTGAAATAACCGGTATACTTTTTGTCCACTATGTAATATTCGCCGCGGCGCGGCGTGATATAAAATTTTTCTTCGGAGACCATATTGTTGATCTCGTCCGAGTGGACACCGGCGCAGTTCACGACGGCGTCGGCGGTGAAATCCCCCGCCGTGGCCGAGATATGCCAGCCATCCCGCCATTTTTTTATACCGGTGACCGCCGCGTTTCTGATAAAGGTGACGCCGTTGCGCGCGGCGTTTTCAGCGTAGGCGATCGTAAGGCCGTAGGGGCAGACGATCCCTCCGCTCTCAACGAGCAGCGCCTTGGAGGCCGCCTTTGAGAGATGCGGCTCCCGCCGCCGGATCTCCTCCGCGCCGATTATCGAAAGCCCTGAGACGCCGTTTTTTTCGCCGCGCGCGAGCAGCCCGCCCAGTTTAGGGTCGTCGCTTTCGCTGAAAGAGACGACTAGCGAACCGTTGCGCCTGTAGGGTACCTCCAGCTCGGAACATACGCGGCCGAACATCGTGTTGCCGGCGACGTTATACTTTGCCTTAAGCGTCCCCGGCTCGGCGTCATAGCCGCCGTGGACGATCGCGGTGTTTGCCCGGCTCTGCCCGGCGCAGATATCAGATGACTTTTCCAGCAGAATTATTCGGAGGCGGCGGCGCGAAAGTTCGCGGGCGACGGCGCAGCCCACGACGCCGCCTCCGATGATCAGGACGTCATACTTCAATGTCATATTCCTCCCGTCGCGTGGCTCTCCCGCCCGCAAAGGAACGAAAACAGGCCCGCCCCTTTGCGGGCCTGTCTTTCCCCTTTGGTCTTGTCATGTTTTTATTGAAACAGGTCTCCGCTGTCGGTCAGTCTTTCGCCCAGCCGAAGGAACACCGGACCGCCTTTTTCCAGCCGTCGATGAGCTCCTGCGCCTTTTGTGGGCACATCTCCGGCTTGAATTCGTTGTCGATGGCCCAGTTGTTGAGGACGTCGTCCTTTGTCTTCCAGTATCCTACCGCGAGACCGGCGAGGTAGGCCGCGCCCATCGCCGTCGTCTCAACGCACATCGGACGGCGGACGGGAGCCTGTATCACATCGGACTGGAACTGCATGAGGAAATTATTTTTACATGCGCCGCCGTCTACCTTGAGGGCCGCGAGGCTGATGCCGCTGTCCTCTTCCATCGCCTTGAGAACGTCGTAAGTCTGATAGGCCAGGGACTCCAGCGTCGCGCGGATGAGATGCGACTTATTGGCGCCACGTGTGAGGCCGACGATCGTGCCGCGCGCGTACTGGTCCCAATAGGGCGCGCCGAGGCCGACGAATGCGGGGACGACATAGACGCCGTTGGTATCGGCTACTTTCTTCGCGTAGTATTCGGAATCCGGCGAGGTGTCCACGATCTTGAGCTCGTCGCGGAGCCACTGGATCGCCGCGCCGGCGACGAAGATCGAGCCTTCGAGGGCGTAGGAGACCCTGCCCTCTTCAAGCCCCCAGGCGATCGTCGTGACGAGCCCGTTCTTTGAGTACTTTATCTTGTCGCCGATATTCATCAGCATAAAGCATCCCGTGCCGTAGGTGTTCTTGGCTTCGCCCGGCGTGAAGCAGGCCTGTCCGAAAAGCGCCGCCTGCTGGTCGCCCGCGGCCCCCGCGATCTTGACCGGATCGCCGAAGAGGGCCTCGTCCGTCTCACCGTAAACGGCGCTGGAGGGCCTCACCTCTGGCAGCATGCACTTGGGGATATTGAGCTCGGCGAGGATCTCGTCGTCCCATTTGAGCTCCTTTATGTTATAAAGCAGCGTGCGCGAGGCGTTCGAATAGTCAGTCACGTGGATCTTTCCGCCCGATAGCTTCCAGATGAGCCAGGTGTCTATCGTGCCGAAGAGCAGTTCGCCCTTCTCCGCGCGTTCGCGCGCTCCGGGAACGTTCTCCAATATCCAGCGCAGCTTCGTACCGGAGAAGTAGGCGTCGATGACGAGGCCGGTCTTCTCTCTGAAAGAGTCTGCCAGCCCCTTTTCCCTGAGGCTGTCGCAGTACTCGGAGGTCCTGCGGCACTGCCATACGATGGCGTGATAGACGGGCTCTCCGGTGTTCTTATCCCAGACGACGGTCGTTTCGCGCTGATTCGTGATACCGATCGCGGCGATGTCCGTCGATTTCGCGCCGATCTTGGCCATCGCCTCGATGGCGACGCCGAGCTGCGTGGCCCAGATCTCATTCGCGTCATGCTCGACCCAGCTCGGCTGCGGATAATACTGGGTGAACTCCTTCTGCGCCACACTGCATATTTCTCCCTTTTCGTTGAAGAGGATACAGCGGTTGCTGGTAGTGCCCGCGTCGAGTGCCATGATATACTTCGCCATAGCCCTATTGCCCCTTTCGTCCTGCATTGAGATTTATATTATTAACGATAATTAAAATTCTATAAAGCGGCTGACAGCGAGTCAATGTAATTTTTTGCTGATGAGGAATAATCTATTGCCAACATACCGGCACGGGCGGCGGAAAGCGGAGAATATCAGGGTCGCTTCGCCGGCCTAAGCGGGGCAATGAATAAAAGCCCGTCGTTAGGGGCGGACCGCCTGGTATCTTTATCGTGAGGGTTGGAGGGCCGAGATGTTTATCCCGTCCCAGCCTTAAAATAAAAGCTTGCCATCTGCGGCTCCTTTCTGGTAATATACATGAGCCCTTTACACGGACAGGCGTCTTTACACCTGCCTGAGTTAAGGGAAATCGAGCGCAATAGGCTCAGAATGGAGTGATCGAAATGATCGAAAAGGATAAGAAACAGTCAATTATTGAAGAGTATAAGACACACGAGGCCGATACCGGCTCCACAGAGGTGCAGGTGGCGGTCCTCACGGCGCGCATCCGCGAACTCACGGAGCACATGAGGGCGCACAAGAAGGACTTCCACAGCCGCCGCGGACTCCTCATCATGGTCGGAAAGCGCCGCAAGCTTCTCCAGTACCTCAAGAGGAAGGACTTCATGCGTTACCAGACGCTCATCCAGCGCCTCGGGCTGCGTCACTAATCAAAATCACGCAAAAATTAAAAGATTTGCATGGCGAAAGGTATATCCTTTCGCCATTTTTTATATTTTTGTGCTATTCTTCTAATGTTGAAGATAAAAGGTAGGAGGAAGAAAATGAAACGGATTTTTGAACTGGAACTATACGGCAAAAAGATGTCCTTTGAAGTGGGACGTCTTGCGAAGCAGGCGAATGCCGCGCTGCTTGCCAGGCATGGAGATACTGCGCTTCTCGTGACGACGGTGCTCGCGGAGAAGGCGCGCGAGGGACTTGACTTTTTCCCTCTGCTTGTAGACTTTGAAGAACGCTACTATTCCGCCGGCAAGGTGCCGGGCGGATTCATAAAACGCGAGGGACGTCCCTCTGAGACGGCGATCCTCAGCGGACGCATGATCGACCGCTCGATACGTTCCCTCTTCCCCGAGTGGATGAGGAACGACGTCCATGTCGTGTCGACCGTCATGTCCGTCGACCAGAAAAACCCCGCGAATATCCTCGGCATCAACGGCGCGTCACTCGCGCTCGCGATCTCCGACATTCCCTGGAACGGCCCGATAGGGGCGGTGCGCATCGGCTGCATCAACGGCGAGCTCGTCGTGAACCCCGATGAGACGGACATCCCCAACAGCACGCTGGACCTTGTGGTCGCCGGCCACAGGGGCGGCATCACGATGGTCGAGGCGGGAGCGAAAGAGGTCTCCGAGGACCTTCTTGTAGACGCCATGGAGCTCGCCAACGAAGCGGTCCGCAAAATAGTGGACTTCATCGACGGCGTGGTCGCCGAAATAGGCAAGCCGAAGGCCCAGCTCCCCGCGCCCGCAGTCATCGAAGAGATAGACAACTGGGTGAAAGACAACCTCACCGACGAAATATACGAGGCGGTACAGATCAACCAGAAGCAGGCGCGCGGCGCGGCGATCGCCGCGGCCCAGCAGAAGGCCGAAGACCAGTTCGCCGAAAGCTATCCCGATTCGTCAAAGTATATCGCCTCGCTGATGGACGAAATGGTCAAGAAGGCGGTCCGCAAGCTGCTCGTTACGGACAGAAAACGCGCCGACGGACGCGCGATGGACGAGCTTCGCCCGATCACCTGCGAGGTCGACATCCTGCCGATGACGCACGGTTCGGCGCTCTTCACACGCGGCGAGACCCAGTCATTGGGAGTCACCACCCTCGGCATGATCGGACTTGACGATCAGATGATGGACGGCCTCAAGCTTGACGAACCCTCCAAGAGATTTATCCTGCACTACAACTTCCCGCCCTACTCGGTGGGCGAGGTGCGCCCGATGCGCGGCCCCGGACGCCGCGAGATCGGCCACGGCGCGCTGGCGGAACGCGCGCTCCGCGCCGTATTCCCCGACGACGAATCATTCCCCTACGTCGTGCGCCAGGTCTCCGATATTCTGGAGTCCAACGGCTCCAGCTCGATGGCCTCCGTATGCAGCGGCAGCCTTTCGATGATGGCGGCTGGCGTGCCGGTGAAAAAGGCCGTTGCCGGCATCGCGATGGGACTCATCGCCGATGGCGGGCAGATCTGCATCCTCACCGACATCCAGGGCCTTGAGGACCACTACGGCGACATGGACTTCAAAGTCGCCGGTACGCGCGACGGCGTCACCGCTCTGCAGATGGACAACAAGGCCGGCGGCATCACCCGCCAGATACTGACGGACGCCCTCACGCAGGCCAAGAGGGGCCGCTTCCAGATACTAGACATAATGGACAGCGCGATCGCTGCTCCGCGTCCCGACCTCGCCCCCACCGCTCCGAAGATCGTCACCTTCAACATCGATCCGGAAAAAATCCGCGACGTCATCGGTTCCGGCGGAAAGACGATCCGCGGCATAGTCCAGCAGACCGGCGCCAAAGTCGACGTCGAAGACAGCGGCAAAGTCAGCGTCGCGGCGGTCAACGACGACGCGGCCCAGATGGCGGTTAAGATCATCAAAGACATCGTGCGCGAGGTAGAGGCGGGCGAGACATTCGTCGGCACCGTGACAAGAATGCTCTCCTTCGGCGCCTTCGTCGAAGTGCTGCCCGGCAAAGAGGGGCTGCTCCACGTCAGCGAGATCAGCAACTACCGCGTGCCGACGATCGAGGAGGCCTTCGAGATCGGCGATAAAGTGATCGTGACGGTGAAAGAGATCGACGACATGCACCGCGTCAACCTCAGCCGCAAACGTATACTTGATAAGCTTGACGAACTTGCCCTCGATCCTGTGTTCGCGGAGCAGGTGCCCGCGGAAAAGGCGCGCGAAGAGAGATACTCGCAGTTCCCCAAGGGCGGCGGCGAGCGCAGAGACGGCGGCGGACGCGACAGAGGCGACCGTGACCGCGGAGACCGCGGCCATGACCGTTCACGCGGCGGCAGCTCCGACGGCGACAGACAGGGCCGTCCGGCGCGTCGTTTTGAAAGAGACCGTAAGAACTAAAAATGGAAAAGATGACCGTGAAGGTTAAGGCGGCCGGAGGGGTGACCCTTCCCGCCTACGCGACCCCCGGCTCCTCCGGCATGGACATCCGCGCCAATGAGGCCGCCGTGATAAAGGCCGGAGAGCGCGGCTGTGTTGGCACTGGGCTCTACCTTGAGATGCCCGAGGGCTGCGAGGCGCAGGTGCGCCCGCGCAGCGGCCTCGCCCTCAAGCACGGCGTCACGGTGCTCAACACCCCCGGCACGATCGATTCGGATTACCGCGGCGAGATACGCGTGATCCTCGCGAACTTCGGCAAAGAGGACTTCAAGATTGAGCCCGGCGACCGTATCGCGCAGATGGTATTCGCCGCCGTGACGCAGGTCGAACTCGAGGCCGCGGCGGAGCTCGGCGACACGGAGCGCGCGGCGGGAGGCTTCGGCAGCACGGGGAAGAGATAACGGTTTATAACGACTGACCGGACTCGTTCCGAAGCTGATTTTTCGCATTAAATAATAGCCCCGCGCGAACAGGTTTTTATCTGGACGGCGCGGGGTTATTTTTATGCGGCGAAACGGCAATGTACGGTGCCAGGGACCGCCGCCGCTGAGTTGGTGTGCTCTGGAAGCGATATACGACCTTGACAAAAACGCCGCAGAGCGGTATAAACGCAGATGTTGAATTGCATACCGCAGCGCGATGAAGGGGAGAGTAGAGGCCCGTCGGCGTCACAGAGAGGGAGCCCTGTTTTACAGAGCTGGAAGGTTCCCGGCGTCAGAGCTTTGAAGACCACCCCGGAGCGGATGTCGAAGCCGGGAGGATAAGATATCAGGGTTGCGCCCTGTACAGCGCGTCAGAGGGCCCTCAGGGGTCGAATTGGAGTGGAACCGCGGATGATACAGGCCGCCTCCTGAATTGTTTCAGGGGGCGGCCTTTTTGATTACTAATAAGGAGGAATATATGATGGCACATTTTTCAACACCGGAGGGTAAAAGCTACGAGGCGGAGAGCGCGACAGTGCGCCAGCTGCTTGACATATGGCATTTGAAAAAGGCGATCGGGGCCACGGTCGGCGGCGAGCCCGTGGACTGTGACAGGGTATTCGCGGAGGATACGGTCTTTACGCCGCTCTTCCCCGACGGCGAGGAGGGGCTTCACCTTCTGCGCCATTCGACGGCGCATCTTCTCGCGCACGCCGTGCTGCGCCTCTATCCCGAGGCGAAGTTCGGCATCGGCCCCGCGATAAAGGACGGCTTCTATTACGATATCCGCTTCCCGAAGCCGATCTCAGAGGACGACCTGCCGAAGATCGAGGCCGAGATGCGCCGGATATCGCAGGAGAAGATCCCGCTGGTACGCAGCGAGCTCTCCAAAGAGGAGGCGGTGAAAAAGTTCTCCGCGATGGGCGAGGACCTCAAAGTCGAACTCATCGAGGGCATAGAGGGCGAAACGCTCTCCGTATACGCCGAAGGGGACTTCGTGGACTTCTGCCGCGGCCCGCACGTACCGCATACCGGCTGCTGCAAATTCTTCAAGCTGCTTTCGCTCGCGGGGGCCTACTGGCACGGTGATGAGAAAAACGAAATGCTTACGCGCATCTACGGGACGGCCTTCGGCTCGGAGGACGAGCTCAAGGCCTATCTGCGCCGCCTGGAAGAGGCGAAGGCGCGCGACCACCGCAAGCTCGGCAAAGAGCTTGACCTCTTCTCAATCCATAACGAGGGGCCCGGCTTCCCCTTCTTCCACCCGAAGGGCATGGTCATCATGAACACCCTGCAGGCCTTCTGGCGCAAAGAACATGTGAAGCGCGGCTACGTGGAGATCAAGACGCCGATGATCCTTGACCGTTCACTGTGGCTCCAGTCGGGCCACTGGGACCACTATAAAGAGAACATGTACTTTACGGAGATAGACGAAGCGCCGTTCGCCGTGAAGCCGATGAACTGCCCCGGCGGCATCCTCGTCTACAAGAACGACATCCACAGCTACCGCGAACTGCCGCTGCGTATGGCGGAGCTCGGCTTCGTCCACCGCCATGAGCGTTCCGGCGCGCTGCACGGCCTCATGCGCGTGCGCGCCTTTACGCAGGACGACGCGCACATCTACTGCACGCCGGAGCAGATAAAAGACGAAATAAAGGCGATCATGGAGCTGGACCGCTACGTCTATCAGGACGTATTCGGCTTCAAATACTATGTGGAGCTTTCCACGCGCCCCGAGGACTCGATGGGCGACCCGAAGCTCTGGGAGCTCGCCGAACAGTGCCTCAAAGAGGCGCTTGAGGAGACCGGCACGCCCTACAAACTCAACCCCGGCGACGGCGCCTTCTACGGCCCGAAGATCGACTTCCACCTCGAGGACTGCATCGGCCGTACCTGGCAGTGCGGCACGATCCAGCTCGACTTCCAGATGCCGGAGAAGTTTGACATGACCTACATCGGCAAGGACGGCGCGGAGCACCGCCCCGTCATGCTTCACCGGACCGTCCTCGGCAGCCTTGAGCGCTTCATGGGTATCCTCATAGAAAACTACGCGGGCGCTTTCCCGTACTGGCTGGCCCCCGTGCAGACCAAGCTGCTGCCCGTAGCCGCCGAATACCTGCCTTACGCCGAAGAGATGGCCAAACGGCTCAAAGAGCAGGACATCCGCGTGGAGATCGACGCGCGCGACGAAAAGCTCGGCAAGAAGATCCGCGACGCGCAGATTCAGAAAGTTCCCTACATGCTCGTCATCGGCGCGAAAGAGGCCGAAAACGGCACGCTCGCCGTCCGCGAACGCTCAAAGGGCGACCTCGGCGCGATGACATTCGAGGAATTTCTCGCCCAGACAAAGACGGAATTCAACCCGCTGTAAAAACACACGCCATATAAACAAGAGAAAGAGCCGGGGGCTGCGCGCCTCCGGCTCTTTCTCCTGTCTGAGATAAACGTAAAAAACTATACTTCGCCGCCCGCGCGGTGCCCCTATGCCTTGGATATTCCTGTCAGCTGCTGTATTATGTCCTCTTCGACCTTCAGTATCACCGTGTGGCCCTCGAAGCTGCCGGTGTAGACGTTGTAGCCGACGCCGTTCTCCACGCTGTGGAAGGGGCTCGCCTCCCACATGCCGTCGGACGAATCGTTCAGCACGTCGGAGAGCGACACATGGTCCGCGTTGTCGCCGTTTATCGTCAGCGTGTTGCGTCCGTCCGTCATGTCGAAGACATCCTTCGCCGTGATATTCGCCAGCGAGTGGTCGCCGTCGCCGAGGTCGAAGCGCTCGATATTCGCGATCTGCGAGGCCGCGCCGTCGCTGAAATCAATCACGGAATCTTCGTGGGCGAAGGTCAGCGTATCGTCGCCGAGGCCGCCGTCGTTCAGCGCGTGCGCGTCGTAGGCGAGGGTATTGTCGTAGATCTCGCGCGCGACGTTGAGCGTCACCGTCTCGTCCGGCGTCGCCGCGTTATGGTCGAAGTCGCCCGTCGCCGTATAGGTGTAGTGCGAGCCGTCGGCGGAGAGCTCCGGCGCGCCCCAGGGAACGTCGGAGGCGTCCGCAACCGATACGTCGTCGATATGGGTCCCCGTGATCGTCAGCTCATGCGAGCCGCCGGTGACGTTGTAGACTCCGAATGGGTCGACGTTAAAGAGCGACTGCGCCGTATCGTTGGTCATATCGATGGAATCCAGCATCGAGCCGGAGACGGCGGAGAAGTCTAGCGTTCCCTCCGTGCCGATGGAGAGCGGCGCAGAGCCGTGAATGCCGTCATACATTGAGCTGTCGCCGTAGTCCGTGATACTGTCGGGCATGACCGCAGCCTCGTTGGATATTGGCGCGAAGGCCATCGCCATCATCAAACTCGCCGTATCTATGCCGTTGCTGATGGTGACGTTGACGTCGCCAGCTACTTTGATCGTCGCGCCGTCGTTCGTATAGACGCGGTAGCCGTCGACGATATTACCACCTTCCCATCCTTTTGAAAGCGCGATTTTGTCGCCGGCGTCGCCCCTGATCAGCAGCTTATTGTTGCCGTCCGTCATATTCTTCACCGCCTCGGCGGTGAGGTTTGCCAGCGTATGGTCGCCGTCGCTCATGTCGATGATCTCGATATTTTTGATGTCGACCGCGCTTTTGAAGTCGATGTTGTTTTTGCCGGAGTTGGCCGAATCCCGGAAGTTCGCCATATAGAGGGTGTCCCTGCCCTCCAGTCCGTCGTAAGAGCCTTCGCCTCTGTAGATGATCGTGTCGTCCTTATCGCCTGGCGCGGCGGCGTCGATGATGAAATCGATCTCTTTTGGTGGTTCCCCTTTCGAGATGTCTTCCGCTAAGATATTTCCATCCTTATCCAAAAGCACGTCCGTCGTGGAGACGGTTATCTCGGCCTTTCCCGTTCCGGAGGCGCCGACGAAGGTGATTTTTCCGAGATTTTCATACTTGATACCAGTCATGACGTAGCTGTTGGAGGTTTCGTCGTAGCTTATACGCGCGCCGTCGATCAGCGCGCCGTCCTCGTAGAAAGAAACGCCGTCTCCCAGTCCCTTAACGGCGATGTTTACCGTCTCCGAGCCGTCGGTGTCGACCACGGTCCCGTTGATATTGAGCGACACCGCCTCTCCCTCCGTGCCGATGGAGCGCGTGGGGTTGAAGTCCGAAATGCCGTCGGCGACTGGCTTTACCGTCACCACAAATTCATCGAAAACGGGGTTGGTGATAGGGAACTTATCGGACTCGCCCGATATCACGGTGAGCGTGAGGTGTTCCACACTGCTGTAATTGTCGAGAGACTGGATGAATATGTGCGGAAGCGTGCCGTCAGCCTTGACGTCGACTGACCAGACATAACTTTCCGTCGCTTCGTCGAAAATCTTTGAGGCGATGACGGCTTTTGACGGGTCATCCGAATCATCGTACAGGACGATGAACTTTTCCGTATCGGAGAAGCCCTTTATGATGGCGCTGTAGGCCTTTTCCGAGCCGTCCGTATCGATGAGGCCGGACTTTTCAATGTCCAGTTCAAAGATGGCGTCTTCGCTGCCGCTGCTGTCTTTGACTGTAAGCTCATATCCGCTGTTTTGTGATTCGACTATAAGGTCGAGACTGCCGCTGGCGGATTCCGGATTGGCCGCGCCCTGCTCCTGCGAGGTCAGGCTCGCGGTGACGGTGATCTTTCCCGAACTATACTCGGCGGGCTGATATTTGAACGTCAGGCTGTCGCCGCCGTTTACGCCGCTGATGACGTAATATCCGCCCTCGGCGGTGAGTTCGCTGCTGCTGCCGTCCGCGTTCTGGAGGTATATCTTATCGCCGCTTGCGGCACCGTCCACCTTGAGATAAAGTTTGTTGCCCACGACTTCACCGAATTTGCCGTCGTTCCCGCTGCCGATATCAACCTTAAAGGTCAGTGTGCCGTCTTTGCCGCCCTGGTTTTCCGGCATAGTGTCAATGTTATCCACGGCGGATACGGTGATCTCCATCGGATCAGTCACCGGGGTTACTGTGGGATTTAGCTGCTCTGGGCTGTCACTATTACGATCCGGTGTTTTACCGTCGCCGTTCATATCCCATCCATATGTATGCCACGACAGCGACAGGCCGAGGCCGTCGCCTCCGTTGTTGTCGTTGTTGTCGTTATAGTTATCGGGCAGCTTTACCAATATCTGTTTCAGGACGTCGTTGATCGTGTCGTTGTCTGCGTAACCGCTGATAGTATATGAACCGCCGGTGATTACGGTACCGTTTATCTCCGTGCCCTCCGGCAGGCCGCCGACGGTTATCTCGAAGCGGTATTCGCCGCTGGATTCTACATTATGATCGGCGTCTTCTGTGAATTTCACGGAGAAGAGGTTGTTCATCGTCGTCAGCGAATCCTCAATAGTTCCCTGCCCTTCGGTGAGCTGCAGGTAAGGAGCCCCGATATCCGGCGTTACTCCGGGTCCGCCTTCGAAATTGACCTGAAGATTCCATGTTATCGTAGTGCTACTGTCTACCTCTTCCCCGTATATCGTCTCTCCGGAGCCATGTTCAAGAGTATCCTGCGTGACGGCTTTGATTGTGATAGGTATCTCATCGCCGCTCTGGTGCAATAACTTGATGTTGCCGGGGTCGATTGTAAATTTGATGTCTTTAAGTATTTCATCGACGCTAGTAAATTTGTCGCTGTAATTTATTATCCACAATCCGCCCTCGGTGCCGCCCTCGGCGTCGCCCATATAGGTGGCCCCTTCGACCTTGACCCCGTCGGGCACGCCGTTTATCTCAATCCTGACGAGCTGTTCGCTGCCGTCGCGGTCAGCGCCGTTCACGCCATCGGTCGGGGTATTGACGTGCGTACCTATCGTGACTGATTCCTTATTTCCATTCCAGGTGACATTGAACGTCGCGGTGTATATCCCGTCTGAATTTGAATCCGTTATTGTGGCGCTGCTGTCCTTAAAGTCCACGTTGGCTAGGTTATCCAGGCTGGACGTGTCGGAGACTGGTTTGACAGTTACGGAATATCCGCCGTCGAGGTTGAATTCTTTCGTAACGCCGTCAATGGAGGTAACTGTATCGCCGTAATGTGAATCGGTGACGCCATACCGCACCTCTATGCTGCCGTCGCCGGACCAATTGGCGCCGCCCTTGATATGAATGCTGTTGATGGCGCCGCCCTCCAGTTTGTAATAAGTATCGTCGTTAACCGTCGTCGTGGTTATTCCGTCGACCTTGTCTGCCGCGTCCTGCAGCGCTGTGTCTTCGCCCGCCCCCTTGTAGTAGAGGGTGAAGCTGCCGTCCTCGATGTCGGAGGCCTTTATCAGGACATAATCTAGCGTTTCGTCGTTGTCGCCGTTCTGGTGCACGATGTCGAAATCCATCTTCGTGAGGGTGTCTTCGTCCGCGAAGACGCTGCTCGTGATTGTCGCCTCCGGCGTCGGCGTGACATTGATAGTTACATCGGTCAATTCTGATTTATAGGAATTGCCGTCGTTCTCCGTGCTGACCGCCTGCGCCTTAAAGACGATATCGCCGCTGAAATTTTTCGGCGTCGTGATGATATCGCCGTCCGTAGGATTGGTGACGAGCCATTCCCTGCTCTCGCCCTCGCCTCCGAGGAAGCGCACGTTGTCGCCCTTGACGGAGAAGCCGTCCTGCAGGCCGGTGATCTTGATGGTCACGCTCTCTGAATTATCATAGTGGTCATCATTTTTTGTGTAGAGGCTACTGATGGAAATTTCACCGTTTTCCGCCTGCGCCTCGGTGTACGATACCCCCTCGTATTTCGGGCTGGTTATAACTTCGACGTTGTCCGCCACGCCGACGACGTCCACGTGGAGAATAATATCTGAGATCGAAGATGATATGTCGTCTCCGTCGGTGGTGAAGCCGCTGACCTTGAGGTCGAAGTCTTCGTTGCTGTCCAGCGGCGGCTTGATCTTGATGAAGAACTTGCCCTCCTGAAAATCCTCCATTGTAATACTGTAGGAGGTAATCTTTCCTTCGCCGTCCCTGACGGCGGTTATCTTCACTCCCGTGTCGGGTGAAAAAGTATCTCCCGTCATTTTATACTCGACGCCGTTGTATTTTATGGTCGAGCCAACGGGGATATCCTCCACCGTGATGGTAGCCGACTCGTTGCCGGCGTTGAGTATCGGGCGGATATCGAGCGCGGTTTCCTTATTTATAAGCTCTCCGTCCGCGTTATACTCGCCGCCGAAGGTGTCCTCGTATATCTTCGCCTGCGATACGGTGATCGTCTCCAGGCCGTCCGCGACGGGCGTGACATGCAGAGTGAACGAAAGCCCGTCGCTATTCGCCTTCGGCTCCGCCTCCGGCGAATCGTCGTCACTGTCCACGGCCTCCGCCGTGACCGTGATGGTCATATCGCCGTTGAAATCTTTGGGCGGCGTGATTTTCAGGCTTTCCATAAAAGAGCTGAGGTCGCTGCTGTCGATCTCCTGGGAATCGAGTATTACTTTGCCGTCGCTGGCGGTGACGCTGTTGACGACGGTCCCCTCGGCGAGGCCGGATATTGTGACGGTGTACGTTTCACTGTCGTCGGTGTCCGCCGCGGAGCCGGTGTCGGTCAGCAGAGTGTTGGAGATATTCAGCGTGCCGGAGTCCTCGTCCATTACGATGGTCGGATTGGCGTCGTCGCCGCCGCTGGTGACGCCGTCGGTTACTTTATTTCCATCGCTGTCTGTGAGCGTCAGGCCGTCGTCCTTGATGGCATTGTCGATGGCTGTTTTTGTGACCGTATCGTCGCTGCCAAATTTCAGGTCGGGCGTCGCGTCGGTTACGGCTTTGACGTCTACGATGACATCTGTCTCGGAGCCGTCGGATATAAATTTGTCGTTGGCGTCTTTCAGCGGGAATCCGTTGTCGTCCGTCTCGTAGCTTGTCGCGCCGAGTTTTATCACGATATTCTCTCCGCTGTTCGCCTCCTGCTGGATTTGGAGCTTTTCGAACTCGCCCCGCGTGAGCTGCACGACATTGGCGCCGCTGAGACCAAGATCGGTATAATGCAGCCCCATATCCAGTTTGACATCGTTGCCGACGATGACGATCTTTATTTCGCCGTTGGTCGACTTGTTGAGGAGGGTGCCGTCGGCCTTATAAATATTTGCGTCCTGTATGTTGCTGATCGTGATATATCCGAGCCGCTCGGGATGGTCGCCGGGGGCGTTGCCGTTAAGGTCTACGTTGTCCGTTATCTCCGGCAGTTTCAGGTTGAGGTTTATTTTCGTGTCCTCGTCGCCCGACGGCGTTGGCTTGGTCGGATCGTTCTGCTCTTTCCACGTAGGCTCGTCGGCCACCGGAGTTACGGTGATTTGGAGAGTGCCCGTGTTTCCGTAGCTGTTGGTGTAGGTGATGGGGGGGACTTCGCCGCTGAAATTGTTAAGGGCTTTAAAGCTATAATTTCCATTGGCCTCTATCTTTATCTTGCCAATCAACTCTTCGCCTATCTTTACATCCACCCAACCATCGTTTACGCCTGTCGCAGGTACGTTGTGAGAAGCGCCGTCGTCTCCTATTTTAAATGACGTGATGTGTCCGTCCGAGTCGTCGTTATAGAGCAGATTCTGGTTGCTCTGATTAATGGCTCCGGAATGGCTGGTCTCGGTCATGGTCAACGTGTCGTTCTCTTCCACGATGCCGGTGTCGGGAGCCGGATTGCCGTCCTGGTTGGACCCTTTGATTGTGATTGTTATCCATTCATCGTTGCTTGTTTTGTTGCCCGCGCCGGAATCATCGGTAGCCTGTACCCTATATTTCAGAATCAGCGTTTCATTGTTATGTAGATAGTTGAACCGCTCGTCGCCGCTCTCGAACGTCCAGGTGAACTGATGCGAGTGAGTGCCGTCCGAGGTGGTGAAATCAACGTTGGAGAGCGAGAGCATATCGTAAAGCTCTTTTCTGGTAGAGATAAGTCCGGCCTGCTCTCCCTCTATCTTAAAGTTAGCATCGTCTATGCCGAGTTTTGCGACGGTCACCTTGTCCCCGAGATCAACGTCGGAGAGGGTCAGCGTACCGCTGGCCTCCGGGGTGCTAGCTGACGGGACTATATCTAATTCATATATGGGCGCCTCATTTTCGTCGGTGCCGACGATCTTCGTTATCTTCGGAGCGTCGTTCGTGCCGTTTATGGTTATCGTCAGATTCTGTGTTTTCTCGGGAAGATCGCCGTCTTTGACGGTAACGGTAAATATCTCTTCCAGTTTGCCGTCGTGGCCGAGCTGCTGTATCTTGTCGGAGCTGTTATCGAGCGTGTATGTGTAGGTACCGTTCGGGTTCAGATGCAGCTTGCCGTATTTGCCCACGATCTCCGTTCCATCGGCGCTGACCGCGGTATCGCTTCCCGATGTGCTCTCTTTGGCCGTTATCTTCCAGTTGCCCTTGCCGTTGAAGTCGGGGTCGCTGTCGTTCTTAAAGAGGTCTCCTGTCGTCGTTGTCACTTCGGGACGGCTGTCGTCGAGTTGGCCGTTGTCCTCCGTCACCGAGTTTGTGTCGTTCGTAAGTATGGGCGCGCTGTTTGTGCCGGTGATGGTTATCGTCACGGTCTGTGTATCTGTGGAAATATAGTTGCCATCCGCGTCTGTCTCCACCTTCTGCCCATCGTCGGCTTTGATGGTATAGGTGAGAGTCAGCGTCTCGCCCTCGTTTAGGAAAGCGAATTTTTCACCGCCCGCGTCGAATTTCCACGTGATGTTTCCATCCGAACCTGTTTCAGTGCCGGTAATTATCTCATCGCGAGAAGCAAAATCAGAATCTGGGGAACCAGTATTTTTTATCCTCAGCATTTCCAGCAATTTTGATGGATCTTTGAGAAATCCTGCTGCCTGCAGTTGACTCAAATTGTATGTACCGCCCACCTGTATACCGCTGATCGCTGCCGATACTTTATCGGCGGTGTCGGCGTCGGTAAGGGTCAGCGTACCGGTTGATTGTAAAAGTTCGCCCTCGGCAAAAGCTCCTTCGGCTAAATCTTTGCCTTCCACTACCCTTATATCTGGACTGTCATTGCGGCCTGCGACGTTTACGGTTATCGTCTGATCGACATAACCGCCATGTCCGTCTTCGACCCTTACGATAAATTTGTCTTCCGCAGACTGGCCCTTTTGCAGCGCCTGCGTGTCGTTATCGTCGTTGTCGAGGACGTAATGATATTTTCCATCAGGCGATATCACAAGTTTTCCATATGTGCCTGTGATTTCCGTGTCGTTGGCTGTAACTTCCGTGCCGTTGACCTCTGTGACGGAGAGTATATCGTGCGCGTCCGCGTCCGTGACGCGTCCTGTTATTATATTGGCGTCCTTTGTGGCTTCGGTCGTGACATCTTCAATAACGTCGTACTTAACCTCTGCGGTCGTATTTAACGTAGGCGCGTCGTTCGTGCCTGTGATGGTGACGGTGATCTCGTGCGTGTCGGTCGACATTTCATTGTAAGGGTCGGATGTATTGCCGGCAATGTTGTTTTTGTCGTCGGCCTTGACCGTGTATTTCAGCGTAAGCGTCTCACCATCGGCGAGGAAGTCGAATTTGTCGTTTGCCCCTGCGTTGAATTTCCAGTTGAATTGTTTGCTTGTCTCCGTATTGGAGAGTATGTCTTCTGTGGTCACGGAGAGCATATTTTTCAGCGCCTCTTGCAGGCCGGCTGGCAGATCGCCGTTGTAGGTGTAGCTGCCGTCGATCTCCACTTTATCGACCGTCACGCCGACCTTGTCGCTGACGTCCACGTCGGTGAGGGTGAGCGTGCCGCCCGCCGAACCGTCGGCGATGTTTGCGTCGTTCTCATCGTCGAAGGAGATAGAGTAGCTGTCTCCGTTGCCGACGCTTATCACGGGGCTGTCGTTGCTGCCGGTGACCGTCACGACGATATCTTTGGTAACTGTGGCTCCGCTGCTGTCTTTTACTTCTATCGTGTATGTCAGCTTGACCTCTTCGTCGACGGCGAGGTAGTCGAAGGTCTTGTCGCCGGTGTTGAAGGCCCAGTTGATCTTTCCCTCCGTCGTGGTGTCCGTGAGTCCGCTGGTTTCAGCGGTGAACATGCCAAGAAGCTCCTGCTCGTCCGGGATATGGCCCGCGATGTCGCCGGATCCGGATACTTTGACACCAGTAACGGTCGTGCTCACCGTGTCGGAGATGTCGGCGTCCGTTACCGTCATGGTATTGCTTGCCGTGAGGCTGCCCGAATCCGTCTCCCTGACGCCGCCATCCGCCGAGTCGCCGTCGCCGAGAGAGATGACCGGAGCGTCGTTGGTGCCGGTGATGGTGATCTTGATGTCGTGCGTGGCTTCCGCGCCGGAGCCGTCGGTGGATTTCACCTTGTAGGTGAGCGTGAGCTTTTCGCCGTCGGCGAGGAAGTCGAATTTGCCGTCTCCGCCCGCGTCGAAGTGCCAGTCTATCTTGCCGTCCGTAGAGCTGCCGTCAATCGAGCCGTTCTCGATCGTCAGCATGTCTTTCAAATCGTCGACGGTAAGGCCGCCGGGAAGGCTGTTTTCAGTATAATTGCCGCTGACGGTGAGGGAATCCATTTTTTCGGTGCCAACGGTGTCCTTCACGTCAATGTCGGCGACGGTCAGCGTGCCGTCCTGCGAAAGGGTATCGCCGCCCGTAAAGTCGTGTCCGTCGCTGTCGCCCGCCTCCATCGTTATCACCGGCGCGTCGTTAGTGCCGGTGATGTGAATGGTGACGGTCTCCGTCTTTATGTTGTGCCCGTCTGTAACAGAGACGGTAAATTCATCCGTCGCCTTTTCATCCGCCATGAGCTGCTGGACGTTGTTATTCTTGTCTCCGTTCGTGCCGTCGTTCAGCGTGTAGGTGTATGTCCCGTCGCTGTTTACCGTCAGGCTTCCGTATTTGCCGGCGATCGTCTCTCCCGCGTTCACTGTCGTTGTCGTGCCGTCGCTGAATTCTATTTTCGTCACTGCCAGCGTGTCGGTTTGATCGGGGTCGCTGTCGTTGGCCAGAATGTTGCCGGTGACTTTTGAGGTGTCGTCGTTGTCAAAGGAGCTGCCGTGCGGAAGTCCGGTGTTGGTGTCCGGGGCGTCTTCCGTGACGTATCTGACGTCGTCGGTGAGCAGCGGCGCGTCGTTTGTCCCGGTTATAGTGATCGTCACGGTCGCCGTTTCGGTGTTGCCGGCGGCGGTGGTGACGGTGTATTGGTAGGTGTCGGTCAGCTTCTCGCCCTCCGCGAGCCAGTCCGTTTTCGGGGTATATTTGACGGTGCCGTCCTCGTTTATCGTAACCTCGCCGTATTGTCCCTGCGTCACATCCGTCACCTTCGCGCCGGGGAGGTCGGCGAATTTGTCGTTCGCGAGGACGTCGGTGTCGACGGAGGAGTGTTCTGTGACGCTGTCGCTGTCGTCGACGGTGTCGTCGACGGGGCTGACGGTGACGTCGACCTCGCTTTCGTACGTGCGCCCCGCCTGGTCGGTGACGGTGACGGTGATCTTGTCGCCGCCGTGGTAATCGGCGTTTGGCTGGTAGGCTATTTTCCCGTCGATTATCTGCACGGTACCGTACTGCGCGGAGGCTCCCGTGACGGTGAGCTGTAATCCCGAGGGGATGACGAAGTTTTCCAGCGGGTCGATGACGACGGGGACGTCTTCGTCCGTCATCGCCGCGGTGCCGGTGGTCTCCGGCATCGGAATGGTATCCGCCGCGGGACGTACGGGCTCGAAGCGGCTTTCCTCGCCGCCGCGTCCGCCGCCGTCGAAGGGGAAGCGCGGGTCTTCGTAGGATTTTACCTCCTGGATGATGGAGACGTTGTAGTCGTATTCTATCCTCGGGTTCAGCGAGGCGCGTCCCTCTATCTCTCTAGTAACGTTGACGTCGCGCGCGTAGCTGAGGTTTATGTCGCCGCCGTATTCGGTGCGCGTCATATTGACGAACGAGTGCATTTCGCTGACGGTGTCGCTCTTGCTCTCGCTGTCGGAGGGCAGCGGCAGTTCCTCACCGTCCTGAGGTCCTTCAGCGGCCGATTCTTCCGCCGCTTCCGTGTCCATTGCGAAGAGCGTGTCTCCCGGTTCTATTAAAACGTCGCTGAATAGAACGGCGCCGGAGTTTTCTCCAAGCTCCATCGGTATGCCGTTTTCGTCCTCGAAACGCACGGAGGCTCCGGTTTCAGTTATTATCCGCGTTCCGGCCTCGACGATGTCGCCGGTCTGCAGCTTTATTTTGCCTCCGTCAGCATCCAGCCGGTAAACTTCTCCCTCTGCCTTTGTCACGATCTGTTTTGCCATGTCTGTCTCCTCCTGTCTAATGTTCTCTGAATGCCTTTTCTTTGGCGCGGAAGAGCGGCCGCAAGAGGTAGGCTAATATTGTACGTTTTCCCGTCATGATGTCGACCTGCGCGACCATGCCCGGCAGTATCGGCCGGTCCGGGCCGAAGCTGGTCTCTTTCGTCCTGATACGGACGGTGTAGTAGGTGTTGCCCTTTTCGTCTGTGATGGTGTCGGGGCCGATGTATTCGACCGTCCCCTCGAGGCCGCCGTAAACGGCGTATTCATAGGCGGTGACCTTTACGACGACCGGCATTCCCGCCCGGACGAAGGCTCTGTCGTTCGGCGCGAGGCGCGCCTCTACGACGAGCGCGTCCTGGTCCGAGACGATCTCGGCCACCGCGCCGCCGGGCATGATGACGGCTCCCTTGGAGTTTACGAAGAGCCGCTTGATGGTGCCGCTGATGGGGGCCCTTATCTCCGCCTGTGATACGCGGTCGATAAGCGCCTTGTTTCCCTCTTCGAGGCTTTCGAGCTCCCGCAGCGTCGCGGTGAGTTCGCTGCGCCAGCTGTTCAGGTAGCGCAGCTCGGTCTCTTTTATCTGTCCCTCGGCCTCCTGTATCGCGCCCCTGGTACGCGTGATCTGCGCGCGCGCCTGGTCGCGGTCGGCCTTTGCGCGGGCCGACTCTTTTTCGAGGCGTATCACCTCAAGCTCGGAGACGGCTCCTGACGAGAGCAGCTGTTTTGTTGCGTTGAGCTCGTTTTCCGCAAGTTCGCAGGCTCCCGTGAGCTGCGAGAGGCGCGCGTTGGCCTCCACGAGCTCCTGGCGGCGCTGAAAGGCCTGGTCGCGCGCCACCCTGACGGCGGAGCGCATCTCATCGAGGCTCGTCTGGTAGAGGCGGCGTTCGTGCTCGATGATGTTCGGCATTGAGGCTGCCGCCTCAACGGGGGCGATGAAGGGCTTGCCCTGTGTCTGTGCCTCCAGCCGCGAGGCCTTGGCGGTGAGCGCCAGCAGCTGCGCGTTGCGCTCCCCGAGGGAGGAGGAGGAACGGGTCTGGTTTATCTTCACGAGGACGGCATCTTTGCTGACCGTCTGCGATTCTTTCACAAGTATCTCTTCCACCATGCCGCCGTCGATCGCCTGCACCATCTGGGTGCCGGAGGTGGGGATGGCCTTGCCGCTGCCGGTGACGACCTCGTCGACTTTGGCGATGGACATCCAGAGCAGCAGCAGGAGGAAGGTTGCGAGCACGATGTAGACTATTGCCCTGGCCTTGAGCGGCTTTTCTTCCGCCTCGGCCCAGGCGGCGTCGCTGGCCCAGTCGCCCGGGCGGCGCGCGTTTTCCTTAAAGAGCAGGCCGAAGACCCGGCGCGTGACGCCGCCGCCGAAGTTCTCAACTTTAGCGATTGCTTTGCCGGCCTTTTCAAAGCTATCTTTGTTCATTGGCTCCAGCATCAGTAGGCCCTCCCAATTGCGCCCTCTTTGAGGGCCGCGAGTATCTGCTCTTTGGGGCCGTCTGCCACGATCCGTCCGCCGTCAAGGACGATGACCCGTTCCGTGAGGTCGAGCAGCGCCGTGCGGTGGGTCACGAGCAACAGCGTCTTGTCTTTCGCGAATATTTTCAGGTTGTGGCGCACACGCTCCTCACTTCCGGAATCCATCGCCGAGGTGGGTTCGTCGAGCAGCAGCAGCGAAGGATTTTTCAGCACGGCGCGGGCGATAGCCACCGCCTGCCGCTGCCCGCTGGAGAGGTTTGCGCCGCGTTCGCCGACCTGCATGTCGAATCCTTTGGGGTGGTTTTTCACAATGCCGTCCACGCCGCTTATCTGGATCGCCTGAAGCAGGGCCTGGTCGGTGATGTAGGGATTTCCCATCACAAGGTTGTCGCGCAGGGTCCCGTAGAAAAGCATTACCTCCTGCGGCACGACGCCGACGGCGCGGCGCAGCTCGGCGGGGTCCATCTGGCGGCTGTCGGTGCCGTCGATGAGGATCGAGCCCTCCGTTTGGCGGAAGAGTTTGAGTATGAGTTTGAAGAGGGTGCTCTTGCCGGAGCCGATGGGGCCGACTATCGCCACGTGTTCCCCCGGTTTGACGGTGAAGTTCAGCGCCGAGAGCGCCGGACGCTCCTGCTCGGGATAGGCGAAGCCGACGTCCCGGAACTGTATGCCGCCCGCGATGTCGGGGCGGCTGAGAAAGGTGACTCCCTCCTCATGTTCCGTCTCTTTGTTCATGATGTCGTCGAGCGCCGAGAGGGAGCGCGAGGTGGAGTAGTACTGCATGAGAAGCCCCGCGACGCGGCTGATGGGCATCATCGCGCGCGAGGAGAGCATGTAGGCGGCGATCAGCGAGCCCATGCTTATGGCGTTCGCGCGGATGAGGTAGACGCCGATGACCATCGTCGCGATCGATATGGTGACGTTGATCCACTGTGTCCAGCTGATGACTGCGGAGGAGAGCAGCCGCATCTTCACGTTCGCCGCCTCGAGGTGGGCGACGGTCTTTTCCCAGCGGTTCTGGACGGTGCTCTCAAGGTTCTGTGTTTTGACCGACTCTATTGCGACTAGGCTTTCGACCATCGTCGCGTTTTTCAGCGAGCTGGCGCGGTTCGTCGTCTCCGAGAGTTCCCGCATCTGTTTCTGCACCATGACCGCCTCGGCGAGCACGAGCAGGCCGCCGATCAGTATCGGTATGGCGAGCGGCCAGGCGATGATCGCGATGACGATGATGAAAAAGATCGAGAAGGGCAGGTCGACATAGGCGAATACCGTCGCTGAGGAGATGAAGCTGCGTACGCTGTCGAATCCCTGAATGCTGTTGACCATCGAGCCGACCGAGGCGGGGCGCGCCTCGCTGCGCATGGACAATACCTGCTCCATCATGTCGGCGGAGAGGCGCGTGTTCGTGCGCGAAGCGGCGAGGTCTGTAAGGTAGCCGCGCGCCATGTGCAGCGCGAAGTCGGCCGTTATCATAATGAAGACGCCGATTGCCATCACCCAGAGGGTCTCGACGGCGTTGTTCGGTACGACTCTGTTGTAGACGTTCATCACGAAAAGCGGCATCGCGAAGGCGAAGATGTTGCTGAGGAGGGAGGCGATGATCACGTCGCGGTAGATATTTTTCTCCGTCGCGAGCGTCTCCCAGAACCAGTGCCCTTTGCGCCTCTTGCCGTCCGCTCCCGCGCGTTCGTCGAACTTGAACTGCGGCTTCAAATATATCACGTAGCCGGTGTAGATATCGCGCAGCGTCTCAAAAGAGAGTTCCGCAGTTCCCTCGTCCATCTCTCCGGGGAAGATGACGGAGGCTTTCTCCGCCGCCGCATCGATAGAGGTGACAACGCAGGCGCGGCTGCCGCCGAGTATCAGGACCGCGGGGCAGAGCAGGCCGTTTATCCGTTCCAACGGACTTTTGATTATTTTGCTGGCAAGTCCCGCGCGCTTCGCGGCGCGCGAAAAGAGAGCGGGCGTAAGCACCCCGTTCTCCATCGGCAGTCCGGAGAGCAGTGCGTCACACGAAATGCGGCGTCCGTGGAGCGCCGCGATCAGCGTGAGAGAGGCCACCAGAGGGCCGCCGCCGGGGAGGCTGGACGTCTCCCTCGGCACGGCTGTTTCCGTTGACAGATGTTCAGAGGTGCTATTTTGACTCATCGTTCTGTCTCTTCGACAACTCCTCTACAATCTTGTCCATGTCGATCTTGGCCTCTGCGAGCGTGGGCGCCGCGGGGAGCTCTATTGAATAATGGCTCAGCAGCGTTCCCGTCGCGGCAAGATATTCCGCCTTCATATTCTTCATGTTGTATTTCGCGTTCGCGTAGCTCATGCTGGCCTGGAAATATTCGTTTTCCGAGTCGAGCAGGTCGAAGAGGCTGCGTCTGCCCGCCTCGAACTGCTTCGTGTAGGCGGTGCGCGTCACGTCCGCGGTCTTTACGTGCGTCTCGAGGTTCGGTATCTGTTTTTCGGTGTTCTTGATGTCGTTGTAGGCGATGAGCACCGACTGGACGACGTCGCGTTCAAGTTTGCCGTAGAGCTCTTCCGACTCTTTGTACTGCTCGATGGCCTTTTTGATATTCTCTTTATCGAGGCCGCCGTTATAGAGGTTCCAGTGGAGCACCAGCTCGACGAAGGCCTTGTCCTTGCGTCCCTGCGTGCCGTCGTCGTTATTGTTCAGGTAGGTTCCCGCGCGCACGTCGACCTTCGGTCGCATACGCGAGGCCTGCTCGCCGACGATGTGTCGCATCGACTCCGCGTTCTCTGCGTACGATATGAGCTGATAGTTGCCCGCGAGCGCCGCCTTTCGCCCCTCCTGCGGCAGCGCCGGAAGGGTGACGTCGATCGCGTGGTCCTCAAGGTTGGCCGCCGGCGCTTCGCCGACGATACGCGCGTACTGCGTTTCGGCATCGTGCAGGTTGCTCTCCTCCGTTATGAGGTTGACCCGCGCGAGCGCGACGCGTCCATATGCCGTGTCGTAGTTCACCGAGCTGTCGACGCCCGCCTGCGTGCGTTTCTGGACCTTTTTCAGGACCTCCTCGTGGCGTGTCAGGTTCCCCTTCGCAAGCGCCACCAGTTCGCGGTAGCGGACGACATCCTGATGCGAGCGGAAGGCGGCGTAGCTGACCTGCTCCATCGTGGAGAGCAGATCGAAGTAACGCATGTTCTTCGCGTATTTATAGCGTTTTACGGAGCTGTTCGTGAGGTTGCCGTCGTATATCGGCTGGGTCGCGACGGCGGAAAGTCCGTCATAGTCGTGGTTGTACATATCTCCTGCCGTATAGCGGTAACCGTCGCCGTCGAGGTTGTAGCGTCCGACGCCGGCGTAGACGTCGAGCTTTGGCCGGTAGCCGGAATAGGAGCCCTCAAGATCGTGGCGCGAGGCCCCGTAGGCGTGCAGTTTTCCCTGTACCTCGGGATAACTTTCCAGCGCGCGCTGGATCGTCTGCCGTATCGTGACTGTCTGGCCTTCGTCCGCCGCCGCGACGGAAGGGAGGAGTAAGCACATTAACACAAAAACAAGAATTTTTCTCATCTCTTCACCCATTTCCTAAAGATAAAAAACGCCCACGCCGCGATAGCTCCGCGATGTGGGCGTTCTGCCGCCAAAATAAAAGCCCACAAGGCGGAAACTCCGCGATGTGGGCGTTCTGCATTGACTGCAGCTCGTCAATATAATATTTAAGATTGGGTTTGTTGTCAATAAAAAATAACATAAAATTTGTAAACTTTGATAAAAGATGAGGTTATTATTACAAAATTACGTTTAAAAATAAATATAAATAATAAAAAAGTATAAATATATAAATAAAATATCTAAATTTACCATGCCATTTTATTTTTATATGGATAAAGGGCCTCTAATTTTTATAATAATCGTTTTTGCCGGCAGGTACAAACATAATGATATTTTTTTAAAAATAGAGGCTGATGGTTTTTATAAAATGTATTTTAGAAATTTCTTTTAGGTGTCTATAATATGATATTGATATATCTATCATTGGCGAAAGATAATATATCACTTAATTTATACGGTAATATCTGTTAAATAGATGATAAAATATAATCGATAAGATTAGTCTGAAAATAAGCGAATATCACGAGGAGGCGGCGTGTAATGACATATAAGATCATGGTGCTCAACACCGGTTCGACATCTACAAAAATGGCGGTTTACTTTGACGATAAAAAGGTCGTTCAGAGAGAATTTGAACACACGAAAGAATTTCTTGAGAAATATCCCTATATGGCGGATCAGCTGCCGATGCGTCAGGAGCTGGCCGACGACTTTATGAGAGAGGCCGTCGCCGAGTATGGGGCCTTCGACGCGATCGTCGCGCGCGGCGGAATACTGCCGCCGATACACGCCGGCGGCTACGAGATAAACGACGTGATGGTGGACTATCTGCTCAACGTCTGCGCGGAGGAACACGCCTCGAACGTCGCCGCCTGCATCGCCTTCGAACTGCGGCGGAAGTATGATATCCCGCACGCCTATATCTACGACGGTATTTCAACGGACGAGCTGGAGCCTGTCGCCCGCATCAGCGGCATCCCTGATATGCCGCGCGTCTCCGTGACCCACTGCCTCAACATGCGCGCTACGGCGCACCGCGCGGCGTCGGAGATGGGACGCGCCTACGGCGACTGTACCTTCATCATCGCGCATCTCGGCGGCGGCATCTCGATGTCGCTGCACAAAAAGGGACTCATCGTCGACGTCGTGGGAGACGACGAAGGTCCATTCTCGCCGGAGCGCGCCGGCGGCCAGCAGGTGATCCAGCTGATAAAATATCTGGTCAGAAAGAATAAAACCGACATGCGCGACAAACTGCGCGTCATGCGCGGCGACAGCGGCCTCTTCGGTTATCTCGGCACCAGCGACGCCCGCCGCGTCGAACAGATGATCGCCGCGGGCGACGAAAAGGCACGGCTGGTCTATGAGGCGATGGCGCTGCAAATAGCTAAATTTATCGCCAACCTCGCCGCCTCCGTCTGCGGCAAAGCGGACGCGGTCATCCTTACCGGCGGCCTCGCGCACTCAAAGATGCTCACGGACGAGATCGAACGCCGTATCGGTTTTATCGCCCCCGTGAAGCTCTATCCGGGAGAAAATGAGATGGAGTCGCTCGCGCACGGGGCCTACCGCATACTCAGCGGCAGCGAGCGCGCAAGGGTATTCCGGTACGACAAATAACGGCGGTGGTTTCCCGCCGCTGCCTATCCCGCGGCAAAAATCTATTGCGCCAATGCGAAAAACATTATAGGATAAGGGGATAAGTGAAAAATCTGAAACGAACAGGGGGACATCCATGAAAGCATCGCTTATCCAGCTGGAAATAAAAGAGACGGAGGCCCACGAAGATCTTATCGAACGGGTCTTCGGGCTGATAGACGGCTGCCGCGGCTCCGACATTATCGTGCTGCCCGAGCTGTGGCATATCGGGATATTGAGTTACCGTACGATCTGGAACTTCGCGGAGGAAAAGGATGGGCCTCTGATGCGCCGTATCTCCGAAAAGGCGAAGGAGCTCGGGGCCTTTATCCACTGCGGGAGCTTCGTTCATAAAGAGGGAGATAAGATATACAACACGAGCCTCCTCTTTGACAGGAAGGGCACCGATGTCGCGGAATACCGCAAGATACACCTCTTCTCCTGTTACGGACGCGAGGCCGATTCATTTACGCACGGCACCAAACCGGTCGTCGTCGACACCGAATTCGGCAAACTTGGGCTTGCCATATGTTATGATATAAGGTTTCCCGAACTCTTCCGCATGATGACGCTCGGCATGGGCGCGGAGATATTCATCGTTCCCGCCGCCTGGCCCCAGCCGCGCGGCGAGGCCTTCAAGATACTCAACAAGGTGCGCGCGATGGAGAACTCCGCCTGCCTTCTGTCATGCAACCTGATCGGCCCCTACAAACATCTGACGATGGTGGGGGAGAGCGGCGTCATCGACCCCTGGGGCGAGATGCTCACGAATATCCTGCCGGGAGAGGGGATCATCGAAGGCGAGGCCTCTGCTGAGACCGTGCGCCAGACTCGCCGCGAATTCCCCGTCTTTGACGACGTGAGGCTGATGGAGTCCGTACTTTAGCGGCGAAGCGCCGCTTCGAGCAGCATCTCCGAAATCTTTTCCCGCACTATCCGCATAACGCCGCGCACGCCGTCGCCGCCGCTGACAAGCGGCAGGAGGGAGCCGCAGAGCTCCCTCTCCGAGACGATGGCTCTCTCTTCGTCGGTGAGCTCCGCCACCGCCTCTCGGCATCGCTTTTCGAGGATAATGCCGAGAGCCTCGGCGGAGAGAGCTCCGAATCCTATCACCGCGTCAAAACGCGCGAATAGCGGCGCTCCGAGGCGCTCCTTCGCCTCCGCGGCGGAGGCGTAGTTAGAGGTGCAAATTATGACCGAGTTTTTTACCTCGGCGCAGTAGTTCCTGTCTTCGTATACCCCCTCGTCAAATAGCTGGTAAAAGGCACTGTGAAAGAGCGGGTTCGGCTTATCGAACTCGTCGAAGAGGATGACGGAAGATTCTCGCTCCATCAGGTCCTTGGCGAGAGAGTCGCCGGTGTGGCGTCCGCCGAACAGGTAGGGCGCGAACTCGTTGCTGTGGAACATCGAGAACTGACGGCGGAATAATTTTTGCCCTACAACCTCGCTGAGATACTTCGCCGTCTCCGATTTGCCGACGCCGGTGGGGCCGTAAAAGAGCAGCACAAGCGGCTTTGAGAGCTTTCCCGCCGCAAGCGGATAGAGGGCTGTTAGAAGCCGATGCTTTACATTCTTCTGGCCAATGATGACCTGCGGGTATTCGCGGTCTATCCTTTTAAGTCCCTCGATATCCAGCGTCTTATATTCGTGTTTTATGACCTTTACGCGGCTGTGCAGTCCGCGGAACTGCGACACGATATGCGCCGGCGGATTTTGCAGATAGAGCGACTCCACCTCAAACTGATCGATGAAACTTAAAAAAGAATGCAGCGCGCTCTCGCTGATGGAGGCGTACTGCTCCGAGTAGGCGACGAGGCAGGGGATTACGAGCCGTTCCTCCTGCTTCTCCGCGGCGTCGCCGCTGTGTTTGCTCTGTATCTTGAAGGTATGTTCCCTCATCTTCCTGTCGCTGTATATTGCCAGTTCGCTTATCGTGGTCAGCGCCCTGTTCCGCGGCAGACGGCGTTTAAAATTATATTTGGGGCCGTAGAAGAAGACGATTTTTTTTATCATTAATATTCATTCCTTTATGAATAAAATTTCTAAAAATAAACTCCTTACATTTGCAAATTATATATAGTTTAGTCTGAGTAGTCTGAAAATTAAGTTGACAATATCACTAACTAGTGTTATTCTACAGCCAACAAGAGATAAGTCAATCCACTGAAGACTAAATAGAGATGAGGGGTTTGAGATGGACTCCAAGGACAGATTAAACGGCAAACTCATCATCGCGCTTGGAAGGACCTATCGCAACGCGCACCGGAGATCTAACGAGCTGTTCCGTGAGAAGGGGCTGACTCTGCCGCAGTTTACAGTGCTGGAGCTTTTGTACAGCAGAGGAGAACAGACGATACAGCAGATAATCGACAAAGTTCTCTCAAGCAGCGGCAACATCACGGTGGTGGTGAGGAATCTGGAGCTGATGAAGCTCGTTTACCGCCGTGATAATCCGAACGACAGGCGCTCTTATCTTATTGGAATAACTCAAGAGGGCAAGGAACTGATGGACGTTACCTTCGCTAAACATATGTCCAACCTTGCCGAGGCTTTTTCAAAACTGACGACGGAAGAGAAAGAACAGGTCGTCTCTATACTGAAGAAATTACGATAAAAAAGAGGCTTAACGGCTTTTAAGTTTTTTGTTTGTAGTAATATCACTAATTAGTGATACTGCCGCAGTTGTTGTTTGCCTAAAAATAAATAAAATGAGAGGTGATGCAGTGACCCCCGTTTTTTGTTGACCTAATAAATGAAATTTTTCACAGGCTACAAAAACCACACACAACTACTGAGAAACAGATGTACCATTTATTCGAACGGAGGGGAATTATGCTAGAACATTGGACCGCTTATCAACCCGAACTTGCAAAGTCTTACGAAGAGAAAGGCTACTGGAAGAGAGAGAACTTCTCACAGGTTTTCGATAACATTGCGGAACGTTTCTGGGATCGTGAAGCCCTCGTAGGCGGAGAACAGCGCTTCACCTACGGGGAGCTTAAAAAAGGTTCAGACCGTCTTGCCCTGCACTTCCTGAAGATGGGGCTTAAGCATGAAGACCGTATAGTCATTCAGCTGACAAACATACCCGAGTTTGTATTTATCTACCTCGCTCTGCAGAAGATCGGCGTCATTCCCGTAATGTGCTTGGCCCAGCACAGATATACGGAGATATCGCAGATCGCGGCAAAGGCAAAAGCGGTCGGCTACATTATACCAGGTTTTGCGAATAAATTTAACTACGTGGAGTTGGTCGATCAGGTGGCCGCCGAGCTGCCCTATATGAAATATAAGATGATCGCGGGACTCAACCAGGAGATCCCGGAAGGATACCTTTATATCAACGATCTTCTCGCCGTTCCCGCCGATGGTGAGGACGACCCGGAACTGCTGAAAAAATATCTGCCCGACCCGCACGACGTCTGCATTCTGCTGCTTTCCGGCGGCACTACGGGCATCCCGAAGCTCATCCCACGCGAATACAACGCCTACCGCTACGTAGCGGAGGAGTCGAGCCGCGAACTTGGATATAACATGTACACGGTGCAGCTCGCGGTGGCCCCCGTAGCGCACAACATGGTCCTCGCGGCCCCTGGAATCCAGGGAGCCTTCTCCTTCGGCGGCAAGGTCGTTATGGGCACCTCGCCGCGCACGGAGGATATCTGCAAACTGATCGAGAAAGAAAAGATCACACACATCCCCATGGTTCCGGCGATGGTCATAAATATGCTTAACTTTGAAGACAGGAGCAAGTACGACCTCTCGTCGTGGAAGATCGTCATCAACGGCGGCTCCAAGATCGAACCGGTCGTTGCCGCCCGTGTATATCCGGAGCTTGGCTGCCGCCTGATCTCACAGTTTGGCATGTCCGAAGGCACCATCACGCAGACCAGCCTCTTTGACAGCGACGAAGTCACCTATAATACGATCGGGCTTCCGGTCTCTCCCGCCGACGAATGGAAGATTATCGACAAGGACACCGGCGAGCTGATCGCGGAGAGCGTACACGACGGCAGCGCGCGGTTCCGCGGCGAAACGGAGCGTCCCGGCGAGATAATCTTCCGCGGTCCATATACGATACGCGGTTACTATGACGCCCCCGACCACAATAAGAAGGCCTTCACGGAGGACGGTTTCTACCGCTCGGGAGACCTGGCTGCGATGCACGCCAGCGGCAAAGGCTTCGTCATCATGGGACGCATCAAGGACGCGATCAACCGCGGCGGCGAGAAGTTCAGCTGCGAAGAGGTGGAGAACCTCGTCCTGAAGCATGAAAAAATCCATGACGCGGCGCTCGTCCCGATGCCCGACCACGTGCTTGGTGAAAAGGCCTGTCTCTTCGTTTCAATGAGGAACCCGGGCGACACAATCACGCTGAAGGAAATAGTGGAATTCCTCTCCGGCAAGCTCGCGAAGTTCAAGCTTCCGGAGCGCCTCGAGATCCGCGACGATCTGCCGCATACGAATATCGGCAAGGTCAAGAAAGAGGAGCTGCGCGTTGAGATATACGCGATAATGGCGGAAGAGGAAAAAAATAAGGCATAACCCGGATACTTCCCTGTCCGGCCACCCATAAAACGCGTGAAGGGCTATTCAAGCCCTTCACACCCCCTATATAAAAATTTGGAGGAATGAATCCATGAAAATATTAGAGCCCGTAAAATTTAGAAACCTCGAACTCAGAAATCGCCTTGTATGGCTTCCCGCCGTATCCTGCCTCGCCGACGAGGTGGGCTTCGTCACCGACCCGCTGATCGAGCGCCATGTGGCGCGCGCGAAGGGCGGCTTTGGTCTCATCGACGTTGAGGCCTGCGGTGTGCTTGACAGGAAGAGTCCCAACCTCCTCCGTATCTGCGACGATAAGTTTATCCCCGGACTCAAAGAGATGACGGACGCCGTGCACGCCGAGGGCTGCAAGATGACCGTCCAGCTCATCCATTATGTGAAGCAGTCGGTTCGCACGGGCTGGAAACAGGCCGTCGAAGATCTTTCCTACGAAGATATCGAAGAGTGCAAACGCCAGTTTATAGACAGCACCATCAGAGCCAGGAAGGCCGGTTTTGACGGTGTGGAGCTGCACGTGGCCCATGGATATACGCTTTCATCATTTATCTCCCTGCTCAATAAGCGCACCGACAAGTACGGACGCAACACAGAGGGCCGCTGCCGCATCGTTACGGAGATCATGGAGGGCATCCGCAAAGAGGTTGGCGACGATTACTGTGTCGGCTGCCGCATCTCCGGCGAAGAGTTTGTTATGGGCGGCAACACGCTGAAGCAGACGACGGAGATCGCGCAGATATTCGCGCGCGCCGGCATGGACTTCATCAGCGTATCGGCGGGCGGCAAGACAGAAGACGGCCCGTGGTACACCGGTTACAGCGGAAGCCGCTGCATGGCGACGGCCAACCTGCCCTATGGCTGCCATGTCTATCTCTCCGCCGGCATCAAAGAGGCGCTGCGTGAGATCGGTTCCGACATTCCCGTCGTCGTCTCCGGCAAGGTCAAGGACCTCAAGCATGGAGAAGAGATATTTGAAGCAGGCAAGGCCGACCTCATCGGTATCTGCCGTCCCGCGCTCGCCGATCCCGAATGGATCACGAAGCAGGTGGAGGGACGCGAAAAAGAGATAATAAAGTGCCTCTACTGCAACGGCTGCCTTGTCCGCGACCAGAAGCACGAAGCAGTCAACTGCGTGATCGCCGATAAAGTGGCCGAACGTAACGCGGCCGGCCGGAATTAGCGTGCCTCCGGCGCGCGTTTTTCTTGAAAACGCGCGCCGGGATTTGCCAAGTTTCGCAAATTAAGAGGCATTAAAAGAGAGATTGGAGGCAGGCTATGGATATTCTAGGCAAGGTCAATAAAGTACCTGGCGGCATCATGGTCGTACCGATGTTCATCACCGCGCTGATCAATACCTTTATTCCGGCGGCGCTCAAGATAGGCGGCCCCACCACCGCGGCTTTCAGCGGGGCAGGCGCGATGGCGACCATCGGTATGCTGCTCTTTGTCGCGGGCAGTCAGACGAAATACAGCGACCTTGGCGCGGTATGCGCGCGCGGCGGTCTGCTGGTCGTAGTACGTCTGGCGGTAGCCTTTACGGGCGCCTGGCTGACGCTGAAATTTTTTGGCATCGGCGGGATCTGCGGAGCCTCCGCATTGGCGATTACGATCTCCCTCGCCAGCTGCAACCCCGGCGTCTACGCGGGGCTGATGCAGTCCTATGGAGACAACGTCGATAAGGCGGCGATGGGGGTCCTCAATCTGATCGCCGTTCCCGCCACGCCTCTGGTGATCCTCGGCATGGCCGACGGTACGGGATTTGACTATATGAGCGCCATTGCCTCGCTCGTTCCGTTCGTTCTCGGCATGGTCCTCGCCAATTCCGATGAGAAGATCCGCAAACTCTTCTCTACGGCGACGCCAGTGGTGCTCTTTTTTCTGGGCTGCTGCCTTGGCGCGAGCATAAACCTCAAGGCGCTATCTCAGGCCGGAACCGCGAATATTCTACTTATCGGGCTTATCGTCTGCATCTTCCTGCCGATAATGATAGCCGCGGACAGACTTATTCTTAAACGGCCCGGATACGCCGCTGTGGGAGCCACCTGTTTGGGCGGCCTCTCGGTGGTGGCGCCGAGGATCATCGGCGAGCGTCTGCCGCAGTATCAGCCCTATGTGGAGTCGGCGACGGCACAGATGGCGGTGACGCTGGTCTTTTGTATCTTCGTCTTTCCATATATCACCAAATTTGTGGTAGACAAGTTTGGCAGCGGCGCGGCGGCGAAGAGCTAACTAAATCTAATGTTTATATTTTCCCGCCGCATTCCGGCGGCGGGAAAATATAAAAAGGTGCGGGGTGAGGAAAGATGGGCAAAATCATATCATCTGCTAATGTAATATCACTAATTAGAGATAATTCGGTGATCGGTATCGGCGGTTTCGGCGGTTTTTCCGCTCCCGACGAGATACTTTGCGAGATGGCGAAGTCTTTTTCTGCCCACGGAAGCCCGAAGGGGCTGCACGTCGTATCCGGCGTCTCCCCCGGAGACCTCAGGGAAGAGGGTTACGGCCTCAGCATAATCAAGGCTCCTGGGATCATCTCTTCCATATACGCGGCCCATGTCGGGATGTCTCCCGCGATTGGCAGGGCCGTGAGCGGCAGCGAGATCGCCGGTTATACCGTGCCTCTCGGGGTTTATGGGGAGCTTCTGAGGGCGATCGCCGCCGGCAAGCCCGGCGTGATGACGAAGGTCGGCCTGCACACCTTTTGCGATCCGCGCCTTGAGGGATGCCTGATGAACCGCTTGGCGGAAGAGTCCGGCAGGGAGGTAGTCTCGCTGATCGACTTCGAAGGTGAGGAATACCTCTTCTACAGAAGCTTCCCCATCGATGTCTGTATCATCCGCGGCAGCTACGCCGATGAGTACGGCAACATCTCGCTTGAAGAGGAGGCCCTGTACAGCGAACAGGCGGCGATGGCCGCGGCGGTTCACAACGGCGGCGGTACGGTCATCGTGCAGGTAAAGAACGTCTTTAAGCGCGGCGCGCTCGACCCGCGGCGAGTGGCGATCCCCGGAGCCCTCGTCGATTACGTGGTGCAGGCGAAGCCGGAAAATCATCTCCAGTGTTACGACGGCTCGCTCTTCCGCCCCGAGCTTATCGGCGACGTGAGGATGCAGCTCGATATGGTGCCGCCGATGGCGCTCTCGCCGCGCAAGATATGCGGCCGGCGGGCGGCGCTCGAGATAAAGGCCGGTGGGCTTGTCAACCTCGGTATCGGCCTGGGGGCGGCGGTGAATCCCGACGCGATCCTTTCGATAACGGATAACTTCGACATTTACGACGGCGGCGCGCTTGACGCGGCCTTTCTCGGAATGGGCGAGGTGGACGAAGCGGGCAACGTGAACGTCTCGAAATTCGGTTCGCGCTGCACGGGACCGGGCGGTTTTATAAACATCACGCAGAGTACGCGGAAGGTCTGTTTCCTTGGGACCTTCACCGCGGGGCCGATAGAATGCCGGATTGGCGGCGGCAGGCTCGAGATAGAGAGAGACGCTCCCGGGATCAAGTTTAAAAAACATGTGCAGCAGGTTACCTTTTCCTCACTCTGCGCAGCGGAAAAGGGTCAGCAGGTGCTTTATATAACGGAACGGGCTGTCTTCAGGCTCGAAAAAGAGGGCGTTACGCTGACGGAGATAGCGCCCGGCGTCGATCTGGAGCGGGACATCCTCGCCAGAATGGAATTCCGGCCGCGGGTATCTGACGGGCTGCGGCTTATGGACGAACGGATATTCCACGACAAAAAGATGAAAATAAGCTTTGAGAATCAATAAGGCAGAATTATAGAAAAATAGGTGAAAGGGGTAATAAGAATGGCTGAAGAGAAGAAACATACCACACTTTCCGGATATGAGCTTAAAAGGGTCTACACCGAAGAGGATATAAAGGGTGAAGATCTGAGGGCGCAGCTCGGCGATCCCGGTCACTATCCGTTTACGCGCGGTATTCGCGAGGAGATGTACCGCGACGGCCGCCTGTGGACGATGGGGCAGTACGCGGGGTTTGCCTCCGCGGAGGAGGCCAACAAACGCTTCCGCTACATCATTGAACAGGGCGGCACCGGCTTCTCTGTCGCTCTGGACCTGCCGACGCAGATGGGCTACGACTCCGACGACCCGATGTCGGAGGGCGAGGTCGGAAAGGTGGGAGTCGCTATAGACTCTCTGGCTGACATCGAGGCGCTCTTCAAGGGGATCCCCTTCGAGAAGGTACGCCAGATACGTACGACGGCGAACGCCAACTCGATAATTATGCTCGCCTTCTACGTCGCCTTCGCGAAGAAAAACAACATCGATCCCAACACAATCGGATTTTTCCTTCAGAACGACATCCTTAAAGAATATATGTGCCGCGGCACCTACATCTTCCCGCCCGCGGCCGGCGTCAAGCTCTCCGTTGACGTGCTGGAATACTGCGGGAAGCACCTTCCCCACTGGACGCCCATCGCCGTCTCCGGCTACCACATCCGGGACGCCGGAGCCACCGCGGCGATGGAGCTGGCGTTCACGCTGGCGGACATGATCGAATACTACGACGCCGCTGTGAAGCGGGGAGTTGACATCGTCGCGGCCACGGCGAACAGCTACTTCTTCCTCGGCGCACAGATGGACTTCCTGGAGGAGGTAGCGAAGTACCGCGCCGCGCGCCGTCTGTACGCGCGGATCATGAAGGAACGCTACCACGTAACAGAAGAAGAGCCGCAGCGCCTGAAGATATTTGCCTTCACAAGCGGCTCGGCCCTGACGGCGGAACAGCCGATCAACAATATCGTTCGCGTCGCCATTCAGACGATGGCTGCGGCGGCGGGCGGTATTCAGACCTTCCACGCCTCCTCCTACGACGAGGCGATCTCCCTGCCCACGCAGGAGGCCGTGACGGTATCGCTGCGCACGCAGCAGATCGTAGGCTATGAGTCCGGGCTGACGGAGACGGTGGACCCCCTTGGAGGTTCCTTCGCGGTAGAGGCCCTCACGAACGCCATAGAGAAAGAGGTCCTCGACCTGCTCGACACGATAGAGAAAAAGGGCGGGGCAATGAAATGTATTGAGGAAGGCTTCCAGCAGAAGATGCTGGCGGACAACGCATACAAGTATCAGAAGAGCGTGGACCACAAAGAACGCATCGTCGTGGGCGTCAATGAATTTAAGGACGGCAAGCCCATAGAGCCGGCTCAGTTCACGGTTCCTGAAGATGTCGCGATCAAGCAAACGGCGAAGATCAACAAGCTGAAGGCGGAACGCGACAACGAAAGGGTGAAGCGCGCCCTCGCGGCGGTGGAGAAGGCGGCCCGGAACGACGAGAACCTCGGTGAGTACATGATCGAAGCGGTGAGCGCCTACGCGACGCTCGGCGAGATATGCGGCGTGCTCAAAGAGGTCTACGGCAAGTATACACCGATGAAGATCTATTAAGGAAGGAGGCTGCGTTATGGTAAAAGTTCTGATTTCAAAACCCGGCCTTGACGGCCACGACCGCGGCGCGAAGGTGGTCGCGCGCGCCTTTGAAGAGGCCGGAGCGGAGGTCATTTACACCGGCCTGCAGGCGACGCCCGACGAGATAGCGGAGATAGCGGCAAAAGAAAAGGTGGATGTCGTGGGAGTGAGCCTTCTCTCCGGCGCGCACAACACGCTGATGCCGAAGGTGATAGACAAGGTAAAGGCGAAAGAGGGAATGGAGAATACGGTATTCATCCTCGGCGGCATCATTCCGCAGCAGGACATTCCCGGACTCATGGAAAAGGGCGTCAGCGGCGTATTTGGCCCCGGCACCAGGCTCGACGAGGTCACCGAATTCACCTTTGAGCAGGTGGCGCTCGCGAAGGCCGAGGAGATGGCCGAGCAGGCGCTCTCTGATATGGCGAACAAAGCTTCAAATATATAAAAGAAGAATATTAAAGGAGGCACTTACATGGCAGGGATACTTGAAGGAGTTAAGGTACTTGGCATAGAGCAGCAGGTCGCGGGACCGACCTGCACAATGATGCTCGCCGACCAGGGAGCGGAGGTCATTAAGGTCGAACGCCCCGGAAGCGGAGACACCGCGCGCGAGATGGCGCCGATGCTCAAGAATGACAAAGGAGAGGCGCAGAGCGGATACTTCGCGCGCTTCAACCGCAGCAAAAAGAGCGTGACGATCGATATGCAGTCGCCGGAGGGACAGGCCGTTCTCTGGGACCTTATCAAAGATACCGAAATAATAATCGAGAACGTGAAGCCGGGGCTGATGGACAAGCTGGGCTTCACCTACGAGAAGATCAAAGAGGTCAATCCCGGCGTCATCTACGTAGCCATCAGCGGCTTCGGACGTTCAAAGAAGTACGAGGGGCCCTATGCGAAGCGTCTAGCCTATGACATCATCGCCCAGGCGATGGCGGGACTCATGCACACCTGCGGCAGCGATCCCCAGGGACCGCCGACCTGGCTCGGCTTCGCCCTCGGTGACTCCGGCACCGGCGTCTACGCGGCTTACGCGGCGATGCTCGGATACATCAACAAGCTGCGTACCGGCAAGGGCGAGTACTTCGACGTTTCGATGTATGACTGCATGATCGCCCTCGCCGAGCGTTCGCACAACGTTTACGCCTTCACCGGCAACGTCGTGTCGCGCGGCCCGGACAAGCTTATCGCCCCCTGGGGCCCCTTCAAGTGCAAGGACGGCTACGTAGCGATCATCGTTCCCACGGAGTCGATGTGGAAGAAGTTCCTCACCGCCATCGGCCACCTGGAGCTGCTTGACAACCCAGACATCCAGTCCGGCCCCGGACGCGGCGCTCACATGGAGACCCTCATCCGTCCGGTCATCAACGAATGGCTTGCCGATAAGACGAAGATAGAGGCCTGCGAGATATTCATGGCCCAGGGACTTCCATGCGGACCGGTACAGAACGCCGAGGACGTCGCCCATGACGAGCACACCAAAAAGCGCGAGATGCTCGTTAAAATACCCGATCCCGTCGTCGGAGAGCTCACCGTCGTCGGCTGCCCGATCAAGATGGAAGAGCATGAGACATCCTACAGCGCGCTGCCGGATCTTGGCGCCGATACGGACGAAGTGCTGAAAAAACTTGGATACTCGGACGAGCGCATCGCCGAGCTGCACGACAAAAAGGTCATATAAGAGATAAAAGAGAGAAGGGTGACAGATATGGAAAAGGTAGTCATAGTATCCGCAGTACGTACGCCGTTCGATAAATTCGGCGGCCCGATGAAGGGCGAAAACACGGTAGCCCTCGGATCTTTCGTCGTAAAAGAGGCCATGGAGCGCGCCGCGGTCGATCCCGCGGACGTTGAAGAGACATACATCGGCATCAACATGCCCACGGCGAACCGCTCGATCGCCCGTCAGATATCGCTTGCCTCGGGCATGCCGCCCGAAGCGAACTCGACCACCGTCGACCGCGCCTGCTGCTCGTCGATGGTAGCCATCGCGATGGCGAAACGCGCGATCGAACTCGGCGACGCCAAGGTAACGGTGGGCGGCGGCTCGGAAAACATGAGCAACGTCCCCTACTTCGTGGAAGACCTGCGCTGGGGAAAGCGTCTCGGCGACATCGTCCTCAAAGACATCATGGTCGTGTCCTGCCCCTACACCGGTGAACCGCGCGCGAAGCAGGCGGGAGAGGTCGCTCTCCAGTACGGCATCAGCCGCGAAATGCAGGACGAATGGGCCTACCGCAGCCAGATGCTCTACCAGGAGGCCTTCAAGGCCGGTAAATTCAAGGACGAGATAAAGCCCTACGTCCTTCACACCAAAAAGGGCGACGTCGTGATCTCCGAAGACCAGTCGCCGCGCCCCGACACGACGCTTGAAGGGCTCGCGAAGCTCAAGACCGTCAACCAGAGCCCGACCGTCACCGCGGGCAACGCCCCCGGACTTAACACTGGAGCCAGCGCGCTCGTGCTCATGAGCGAAAGCGAAGCGGCGCGCCGCGGGCTGAAGCCTCTGGCGACGATCGTAGCCCACGCCCAGGCCTCTGGACACCCCAAATACATTGCGACAATTCCGGCCTTCGCCGCACAGAAGGTGCTTGCCAAAGCCGGCATGACGATCGACCAGATGGATATCATTGAGATCAACGAAGCCTTTGCTGTTATGCCCCTCGCCTCCACGATACTGCTTGGAGAAGAGGACCCAGCGAAGGTCGAGGCGATCCGCGCCAAGACGAACATCAACGGCGGCGCAATCGCCATCGGCCACCCGACGGGAGCCACCGGCGGACGCCTCGTAATGACGATGGCCTACGAACTCCAGCGCCGCGGCGGCGGATACGGCCTCTGCACGATCTGCGGCGGCGTCGGCGAGAGCGAAGCCTTTATAATCAAAGTCTAATCACTCTTTCGATCCATGTGGATGTTTTGCGGTTGCGGACCGGCAGGGGCCGCGTCAGGCGGCGGCAAAACATCCGCCATCGGCAATAAATAAGGAGGCTGCGGCAAATATGGAATTTCAGGATATACTGTATGAAAAGTATAATAACCGGGCGAAAATAACCATTAACAGGCCTGACAATATGAATATGTTCACCAATCATACTTTGAGCGAGATGATTACTGCGTTTCAAAGCGCGTGGACAGACAAGGAGGTCGGGGCTGTTATCCTTACGGCGGCGGGGAGCCGCGCGTTTACGATCGGAGGCACTCCCGGCGAGACGGATGCAGAGGCTCAGCCCATTGAAAAGCTGCCGATGCCCAGCCTGTTCGCCCAGCTCCTGCATATCATCCGCACGATTCCCAAGCCGGTGATAGCGGCAGTCAACGGCTATGCGATCGGCGGCGGCCACGTTATCCAGGTGGTCTGCGACCTTACAATCGCCGCCTCTACCGCCAAGTTCGGCCAGGTAGGCCCCAAGGTTGGAAGCTTTGACGCCGGATACGGCAGCGCCTATCTCTCCCGCATAGTCGGCGAGAAAAAGGCCAGGGAATTCTGGTACCTGTGCCGGAAATACACCGCGGAAGAGTGTCTGCAGATGGGGCTGGTCAACGCCGTGGTCCCGCCGGAAGAGCTGATGGCCGAGACGGACAAATGGGTCGACACTATTGTTAAATCCAGCCCGACCTCTCTGGCGGCACTGAAGATGTCCTTCAACGCTGATTCTGCCTCCGTCTGGGGCATTCAGTCCATGGCTGGCGTCGCGTTGGGCATGTATTTCAACACGGACGAAGCGAAGGAATGCAGCAGGGCTTTCAGCGAAAAGAGAGATCCTGACATCGCCCAATACCGTTAATTTGTTCGAGCTTCCATCGCTTGGACATTACAATTTTGGAAGGAGAGTATAAGTCATGGCACAGCCTCAGGGAGACAGAACCCCAAAAACTCTTGAAGAGAGAGGTTACCATATTATCGACGTCCACGCGCATCCCTTTATTAAGGGCGGATATCCGCCCGCAATGAAGGCCATGCTGGCCTCTAGAAAATACACACAGCCCAACTGGGTCGGCAAGTCCGGCAAGGGCACTCTGGACGATCTGAAAGCGGAGTTTGACGAGACCAGCAGAGAAGTAATGGCGAACGACGCCCTCGCCCACGGCGTGAAGATGCAGCCGGTCGGCTGGGACGCGACGAGCGGCATGGGCGAACCGCCCACCAGCAACGATTTCGTTTACGGTCTGTGGCAGGAATTCCCTGACGCCTTTTTCGGCGCCTGGGGCTCGGTCGATCCCTGGCAGGGCCAGGAGGCTCTCCACGAAGCGGAGAGAGCCATCACCGAACTGAAGCTGATCGGTCTAAAGTTCCAGCAGTGCACGCAGAAATTCCGCGTCAACGACAGGCGTTTCTACCCCCTGTGGGACCTTTGCCAGCAGCTTGGAGCGCCGGTACAGTTCCACATCGGCTATACGGGAATGGGCAGCGGCGCTCCCGGCGGAGACGGACTTTACAGCATGAGCTACTGCCAGCCTCTTGACGTCGACGAAGTCGCCGCGGACTTCCCGAACCTGAAAATTATCGCCCTGCACGTCGGCGAGCCGTGGCCGGAAGTCATCAACCACGTTGCGATGCACAAGGCGAACGTGATGCGCGAGACCTCCGGAATGTGGCCCAAATATTTCCCGCAGTGCATGACCTACGACATGAACAGACGTCTGCAGGACAAGTTCATCTTCGGTTCCGAGTGGGGTGTGTTCAAACTCAGCGAAATCCTCAAGCAGTGGGAAGAGCTGGATCTCAGACCCGGTATCATGGAAAAGGTCATGTATAAGAACGCCCTTAACTTCCTCGGCGAAAGATTTGAGAAGTGCGGGCTGGACCTGAGCCCCTGGAAGGGATTAGTCTAAGAGGGCAGTGGGTTTCTCCGCGCGGACGGACTGCGGCGAAGCTCATTAAGGGCAATTTCGTTTAGGAAATTCCAGCTATAATTTTTTACCACGTAGAACGCTGATGACTATACTGTAAGATTCACGTTCTACGTGGCACTTAACGCCGTTCACGTCCACAGCCGTTTGCGCAGCTGGCGAAAGAGGGTGATGTCGGCAGCCATCCGAGAAAATCAAAGTTTAGGGGGGAATGGTCGTATGAATCAAAAGCTTCAAACCATGCTCGATAAAAAGGCGCATATTTTGCTTCAGGGCGGACAGGAAAAAATTAACAGGCAGCACATCAAGGGCAAGCTGACGGCGCGCGAGAGAATCAACCTGCTGTTTGATCCCGGCACCTTTGTAGAATACAACATGTTCGTAAAACCCAGAGCGACGCGGTTCGGCATGGATAAAGTCGACGCTCCGGCGGACGGGATCGTCACGGGACATGGGCTTATCAACGGCAGAAAGGCTTTTGCCTACGCTCAGGACGCCACCGTTCTGGGAGGTTCGATGGGTGAAATGCACGGATTAAAGCTTGCCAGAATGCAGGAGCTGGCGCTGGAGGTCGGGGTCCCCATTATCGGGCTCAATGATTCCGGCGGCGGCAGACTTCAGGAGGGGCCGGGAGCCTCGGTCTACGGCACTATCTTTTATAACAACGTGACAGCCTCGGGAGTCATTCCCCAGATTTCAGCCCTCATGGGCAGCTGCGCGGGCGGCGCCTCTTATTCCCCCGCCCTCAACGATTTCATCATCATGGTGGACAAGACCAGCAAAGCCTTTATCACCGGCCCCGCCGTCATCAAAGAGGTTACCGGCGAGGTCGTGGACTTCGAAACTCTGGGCGGCGCGACGACGCACAGCACCAAATCAGGACTCTCTCATCTGATGGCGAGGGACGACTATGACTGCATCGAACAGATCAAATGTCTGCTGAGCTTTTTCCCCGATAACTGCCAGCAGCTTCCGCCGGTCTGTCCAAATAACGACGACGTTTCACGCCGGATAGAAGAGCTCAATGATATTATTCCCGACAGTAAGCGCAAAGCTTACGATATGAAGGCCGTCATTACAAAAATTGCCGACAATAATTTCTTTTTTGAAATTTCCCCGCTCTATGCCCGCAACATCATAGTCGGGTTCATTCGTATGGGCGGTATGCCGGTCGGCGTCGTCGCCAATCAGACCAGCTGCATGGCCGGCTGCCTTGACATCAACGCCTCCTGCAAGGCGGCGCGCTTTATCCGGACCTGCGACGCCTTCAATATCCCGCTTCTGTCGATCGTAGACGTACCGGGATATCTGCCGGGAGTCAACCAGGAACATGACGGCATCATCAGACACGGGGCGAAACTGCTCTACGCATGGGCGGAGGCGACCGTCCCCAAGATCATCATGCCGATCAGAAAGTCTTACGGCGGCGCCACACCGGCGATGTGCAGCATAGACATGAAGGCCGACTTCGTCATCGCCTGGCCGAGCTGCGAGCGCGCCGTGGTCGGCGCGGACGCAGCCGTTGAGGTACTTTATAAAAACGAGATAGAGCAGGCCGCCGATCCGGCCGCGGCCAGGGAGATGTACAAACAGGCGTACGAAACGGAATTTTTAAATCCCTACCGTTCCGCCGAGCTTGGAAAATTCGAGGACGTTATCGAGCCGGCTGAATCGAGAATCAAGATCATTCAGACGCTGCGTATGTTCTGGGGCAGAAAAAAAGAACGCCCCGCGCGCAAGCATGGGAATATTCCCCTCTAGGCGGGGTACGCGGGAATCTTTGCGGCAGGGCGCGGGCGGCGCGCTTCTCTTTTGAATCAGCTCCATGAGATTTATGAGGGGCCGGCAAAGACATTACGGAGCCGCCGAATGCCTTAAGCAGGATCGGAATATGTTCGGCGCATAATAAAGAACAGTCTCTGTGCACCGGCGGACAGGCCGGTGCGCAGTCTTTATGTACAAAAATATCAAGGAGGCGCACATAAGATGAATATCTTAACCATTGCAGGAGGCATAGGAGTAATCGCATTGCTGTTCGCGGCATATGCGTCGGGCAAAATCACGGCGTTCAAAGTAGAAAACGACCGTGTAAACGAACTATCCGGAATCATTCAGGGAGGAGCGATGGCGTTCCTTTACAGAGAGTACAAGGCGCTTGTACCCTTCGTCATTATAGTAGCGGCGCTTCTGGCGTGGAAAATAAGCGTACCGAGCGCCATCTGCTTCGTCTGCGGCGCGATATGCAGCGCCTTCACGGGCTACGTCGGCATGAAAGTGGCGACCAAATCCAACGGTAAGACGGCCTTCGCGGCTATGCACGGCATGAACGACGCCCTCACAATCGCCTTCATGGGCGGCAGCGTCATGGGCATGACGGTAGTCGGAGTTGGGCTCATCGGAGTGGTGGCCATGTACTTCCTCTTCCAGAGCCCGGACACCATAACGGCCTTTGGATTCGGAGCGAGCTCCATAGCGCTCTTCGCGCGAGTCGGCGGCGGCATCTACACCAAAGCGGCCGACGTGGGAGCGGACCTTGTAGGTAAAGTAGAGGCCGGAATCCCCGAAGACGACCCGCGCAACCCTGCTGTCATCGCGGACAACGTTGGAGACAACGTAGGAGACATCGCGGGAATGGGAGCGGACCTCTTCGAATCCTACGTCAACTCCATAATAGCGGCCATGGCCATAGGAGCCATAACCCTTGAAGCCACGGGAGTCATCTACCCGCTCATGCTTGCGGCAATCGGAATAATCGCATCGATACTCGGAACCTTCTTCGTGCGCGTCAAAGAGGGAGGATACCCTGCGAAAGCCCTTCGCTACGGCCTTGGCTCCACGGGGCTCTTCATGCTCGTCGGCACCTACTTCCTCACCAACTGGATATTCGGCGGCGACCTAACCCTCTTCTACGCCGTTCTCTCGGGAGTCGTCTCCGGACTTCTCATCGGAGCGGCGACAGAATACTACACCTCGGGAGACTACCCGAGCGTCAAAGAAATAGCCTCCGCCTCTGAGACGGGAGCGGCGACCAACATCCTCGCGGGACTCGGAGTGGGAATGAAATCCACGGCCCTGCCGGTAATCCTCGTCTGCTGCGCGATAATCGCGGGAGTCTACTTCGGCGGCCTCTACGGAATCGCCTGCGCGGCGGTGGGAATGCTGGCCATAACCGGCATGGCGCTCTCAGTTGACGCCTACGGCCCCATAGCGGACAACGCTGGAGGCATAGCGGAAATGGCGGAACTCCCTGAAGAAGTGCGTGAAATCACCGACCACCTTGACGCGGTAGGCAACACCACGGCGGCGGTAGGCAAAGGGCTTGCGATAGGCTCCGCGGCACTGACGGCGCTGGCGCTCTTCGTAGCCTTCGCGGAGGCGACCAACCTCAAATCCATAGACCTCAAAGACCCCTACGTCATGGTGGGCCTCTTCATCGGGGGACTACTGCCCTTCATCTTCAGCGCCCTCTCCATCCAGGCGGTGAGCCGCGCGGCGGAAAAAATGATAGAAGAAGTCAGAAGACAATTCAGAGAAATCCCTGGAATCATGGAAGGAACGGGACGTCCTGAATACGAGCGCTGCGTAGACATCTCCACGGCGGCGGCCTTAAGAGAAATGGTCGTTCCAGGAATCATGGCGGTCCTTGCGCCGGTGCTTGTAGGTTACCTCCTTGGAGCGGCGGCGCTTGGAGGAATGCTTGGCGGATCGATAGTGACGGGAGTAATGATGGCGATCTTCATGTCCAACTCCGGAGGAGCGTGGGACAACGCGAAAAAATACATAGAATCGGGTCACTTCGGAGGCAAAGGCACGGCGCCGCACGCGGCGGCGGTAGTTGGAGACACGGTAGGAGACCCCTTCAAAGATACGGCGGGTCCTAGCCTCAACATCCTCATCAAGCTGATGTCCGTGGTCGCCACCGTTCTTGCCCCTCTATTTGCACTGTAAGGCTGTAAAACTTCCCATCCCACACAGTGAGAAGATAAACTAAAGCCAGAGAAAATTCCGCCGCATTTTAATTCGCGGCGGGATTTTCCCTATTAAAGAGAGGGGGCGGCAAATCCTTTGAACGGCGGACGTTCACTAATGGTTAAAGCGGGCGGGCAGGCGGCGCGAAGGCGGCGCCGGTGTCTGCGTGTTAACTTTTTGTGAGATAAGATGGTGATTTAACATCGTATATTTTACTTAAATATTATTGCATAACCAGTTGACAAAATATGCAAAGGTGTACATAATAAGCTATGTCATACATATAACAAAAGACATAATACGAGAAATGGAGGAGGTTCACATGGGAGATTTCTTCAGCAAGCAAGATTCAACAAAAAAGCCTGCGATCATCGTCAAGAGAATTATCGAACTCATCGAAGACGGCACGCTGAAGCCCGGTGACAAACTCCCCAATGAATTTGAGATCGTCAAGCAGACGGACATCAGCAGAAGCTCTGTGCGCGAGGCGCTCTCGGCGTTGGAGATCATGAATGTCATCCAGCGTATCCCCGGCGAAGGCACCTTTGTAAGCTGCAGCGCCCCGTCCGGAAAATCAGCGCCGCGCGGTATCTTGGAAAAATTTCTTGAAGATACCGAGAATGTCAACGGCTCCTTTGAGGCGCTGGAGGCGAGGATGGCGCTCGAACCCTCGGTAGCGGTGATGGCCGCGCGCCGCGCGGAGCCGGAGCAGATAAAAAAGCTCGAAGGGCTGATCGCCGATTCCCAGAGGGCGCTTGAGACCAACGACGTGCAGCATTTCCTCGACCTTGACGCCGCCTTTCATCTTGGCATCGCGGAGGCCACCAATAACGAAGATATAATCTCGATAACCGAAGGGCTTCTCGCGAAGGCCGACGTCCATATGTGGCGGCGGTACAAGGAGGACCTCGGACTGCTCGGCTCCACCATTGAGGCCCACCACAAGATACTCTCCGCGATAAAAGAGAGGGACACGCAGAAGGCGGGATTCTTTTCGGAACAGCATCTCGCCAGACACATTAAATAATAAAGATACTTTTTGTGCGTTATGGGAAGCTGTCTTCCCAAAAAAATAAAAGGAGGAAATAAGATGTTCAAGAAAGTAAGTATTCTGGTTGTCGCGCTTATGGTGTGCGCACTCTCTCTCAGCGGCGCGGGCACCGCGTCCGCCGCAGAGGCCTGGCCGAAGGAAAAGCCCTTCACGATGCTCATTCCCTTTGCCACCGGCGGCGGCACCGACTTCAACGCGCGCCTCGTAGCCAAGATCATGAGCGATATCCTCGGCGTGCGCGTCAACTGCATCAACCGCACCGGCGGACAGGGTGTCGTCGGGCATACCGCCATCGCTAAGGGCACTCCCGACGGATACACGATCGGCGACATCGAATGCGAGCTCAACATGATGCACTGGGCCGGTCTCACAGACCTGACCTACAAAGATCTGACCCCGATCGCCCTCATCGTCTCTATGGGCGGCAGCGTCATCGTCAATGAAAAATCCCCCTATAAGGATATGAAGGATCTTGTCGCGGCGATCAAAAAGAACCCCGGCAAGCTCAAAGCCTCCGGCTCATCCCAGGGCGGCATGTGGCATCTCTGCACCGCGGGCATGCTTCAGGCCGAAGGGCTCAAAGCAAGCGACGTCGTGTGGGTCCCCAACGACGGCGCGGCTCCCTCGCTCCAGGACCTTGCGGCGGGCGGACTTGATTTCGTAGTCTGCACCCCCAACGAGGCCGATCCCCTTGTCACCGCGAAGAAGGTACGCCCGCTGGCGGTGGTATCCAAGACGCGCCACATAGACTGGCCGAACACCCCTACCCTGAAAGAGGCTACCGGTTCCGACTGGCTGCTTGATTCATGGAGCGGCATCGCGGCGCCCGCGGGAATATCCGACGAAATGAAGAAGAACCTCGGAGACGCCATCAAAAAGGTCTGGGAGACGAAAGAATTCCAGGATACGATGAAAAAGGCCGGCAAAAACCTCCAGTTCCTCGGCCCCGACGAATTCAAAGAATTCCTCAAGCAGATGGACGAAAACTACGGCAAAGTCATGAAGTCCGTCGGTATCGCGAAGTAAGCGCGCAGCGGCGGGTATTAAAAACGGCGTCACAGACGAATCATTAAAAACTAAAACAAAAAAAGAACTGGTAACAGGTACGGGAAAGGGAAGGGATTTCGATGAAAATCAGTGATAAAATATTTGGAGCGGTGTTAATATGTTTCTCTTTGTTTGTCTTGGTTTACGCGCGATCTCTTCCCACCCTGCCTGGACAAAACTACGGATCTGGTTTCTTTCCCGCCACGGCGGCCATATTCACCCTCGGATGCGGTATCGTCCTCCTTGTGAGAGGAATCAAAAAGAGGGACCGGCTGCTGGTACTTGGCGAGTGGACGAAATCCCCGCGGCTGGTGGCGAACATCTGCCTCATACCGGCAAACCTCATCTTCTACATGCTTGTCTCCAACACCCTCGGTTTTATGCCGACCGTCGTCATAATGCTCACATTTACCATCTGGTGGCTGCGCAGGAAGCTGAAATCTTCCCTCATCGTGGCTGTCGTAAGCTCCATACTGATCTACGTATTCTTTTCAAAAATAATGCTGGTTCCGCTTCCCGCAGGATTCCTGGGACTATAGCGATAGTATAAGAGAAGGAGAATTAACGTTATGCTGGACACTCTTATTCAGGCTGTGAATATCGTCTTTAAGCCGGAAGTTCTGCTGGTTATGCTTGCCTCATCCTTCTACGGCATCATCATCGGGGCCATTCCCGGACTGACGGCGGTCATGGCGGTCTCGCTCATCATGCCGATAGCCATCTTCCTCGACCCCGTTCCCGCGCTGGCCGCAATCATCGCCTGCGACGCGATGGCGGTCTTTGCGGGAGACATCCCAGGGACCCTGCTGAGAATACCGGGCACGCCCGCCTCGGGAGCCTACACCGACGACTCATATAAACTCACGCAGCAGGGCAAGGCCGAAATGGTCCTCGGTGCAAACTGCTTCTTCTCAGCGATAGGCGGACTCTTCGGCCTCGTCGTGCTCGTCTGCGCCGCCCCGCTCCTCGCGGAGGTCGCGCTCAACTTCAGCACCTACGAATACTTCTGGCTCGCCTGCCTGGGACTGACATGCGCCACCTTCATGACATCGCAGGACAAAGTAAAGGGCATCGCCTCGCTCTTCCTCGGACTCTTCATCACCACCATCGGCTATGACTCGATAACGGGACAGCCGCGCTTCACCTTCGGCAGCACGGAACTGCTCGCTGGCATCCATGTGATCCCCGTTCTCATCGGACTCTTCGCTGTCTCGGAGATCATGCGCCGCGTCAGCTCCACCACGCCTCCCGCCGCGGCCTATAACGGCAGGATAGGCAATATATACACGGGCATATTCAAAGTATGGCGCGAACACATCCCCAACTTCCTGCGCGGCAACACGATCGGCGTCGTCGTCGGCGCCCTTCCCGGAGCGGGTGCGGACATCGCGGCCTGGCTGGCCTACGCGATCAGCAAAAAATTCTCCAAGACCCCGGAAAAATTCGGCACCGGCCATATGGAGGGCATCATCGAAAGCACCTCCGCGAACAACTCGGCCCTCGCCTCGGCCTGGATACCGGCCTTTGTCTTCGGCATCCCGGGTGACGTCACCACCGCGATGGTCATCGGCATCCTCTACATCAAAGACCTTAAGCCGGGGCCGACGGCCTTCCTGCATCATCCAGAGGTCATATACAGCATATTCATCTGCTTTGCGATCGCCAACGTATTCATGCTGATCCTCGGATACTTCTCGATCAAGACCTTCCGTCACATCCTGCGCATACCTCCCTTCATGCTGCTGCCGGTGATCCTGGTCTTCTGCATAGTCGGCGCCTTCTCCATCAACAACAGCCTCTTTGGTGTCGCGATAATGCTCATCTTCGGACTCCTCGGCTACATTATGGAAGAAAACGATTTCCCCATCTCGCCGATGCTGCTGGCGATAGTGCTCGGCAACCTGCTGGAGAAAAACTTCATCATCTCGATGGTTAAGTCCAACGGCAACTTCATGGACTTCTTCAACCGCCCCATCGCGGGCTCTCTGGCGGCGGTCGCCATCCTCATCTGGGTATTCCCGCTCATCAGAAAAATATACAAAATGGCGACGGCGAAGGCCGCCTAACGGCACGGGCTTAGCAGACGACAAATAGGAGGTAACGATCTTGAAAGACAACAAAATCCACATCCACATTGAAAACAGCAGACATTCCGTCGAAGTGTTCATCGCCAACCAGAGGCAGGTAGACGACCTGCTCGCGAGGAACGCCGACCTTGCCGACAGGCTTTGCATAACGATCGGCAGCAGCGGCTACGACGAACTTGAAAAATGGTCGGAAGAGGATTTCCGCGAATACTACGAATACATGAAGACAGCGGACATCCTCGTCGGGTACAGCTTCCCGACAGAAAACATCGCTTCCTACGCCCCGCAGCTCAGATGGATACACTTCATCAGCTCCGGAGTGGAACATGTCTCTCCCTTCACCTGGGTCCCCGAAGGGATGAAACTTATAAACAACAGAGGCGTACACCTTCCCAAATCAGGAGAATCATTCGCAACATTCCTCGGTATGCTGAACTCGGCCATGCCGCGCCTCATGACCGCTCAGCGCAATCACAAATGGGACAGAGTCTTCACCACAGTCATCAAGGGCAAAAAACTTGTTGTCTTCGGCGTAGGAAACCAGGGTGGCGAGATGGCAAGGCGCGCCAAGGAAATGGGGCTATATGTAACCGGTGTAGACCCCTACTGTAAGGAACATCCGTACTGCGACAGAGTCGTGGGGATGGATGAGATGCAGGATGCCTTCAAAGACGCAGACTTCCTTGCCATCACCGCGCCGCTCACCAAAGAGACAAAGGGGATCATCAACAGGGAGCGCCTCGGCTGGCTGCCGGAGCGCGCGGGGCTCATCAACGTCTCACGCGGGCCGCTGCTCGACGAGGCGGCGCTTGATGAAAAGCTGAGGAAGGGTGAACTCTCCGGCGCAGTGCTCGACGTATTCCACACTGAACCGCTTCCCGACGATTCGCCGCTCTGGACGACCCCGAACCTGATAATAACGCCGCACGTATCTTCCGACGACCTTGTCAACTACATCCCGCTGACCCTCGACCTCACCATCGAGAACCTGCGCAACGAGCTGGCGGGACGTCCCATGAAAAACATCGTCGACATCTCGCGGGAATTCTAAGAGGGTATAAAAGAGATGAAAAAACTGCGGATACACATCATGAACAACCGCCACCAGGCCCAGGTCTACCAGGCGACCGAGGAGCAGGTGAAAGAGGCGGTTGCGAGAAACGCGGACATCGCCGACAAATTTGAAATAACGATGGGCAGCAGCGAATACGACTACGACCGCTGGACGGAGGACGACCTCAAATCCTACTACGAGCACATGAAAGAGGCCGACGTGCTCATGGGCTACACCTTTCCCACGGAGAATATTCGCGGCTACGCGCCGGAACTCAAATGGATACACTTCAACAGCTCGGGGGTGGAACAGATAACCCCCTTCACCTGGGTCCCGGAGGGGCTGCAGCTGACGAACAGCCGTGGCGTGCATCAGCCGAAATCGGGGGAGAGCTTCGCCACCTACCTCGGCATGCTCAACTCCGCCATTCCCAGGCTCTTCACGGCGCAGAGAAACGGCAGATGGGAGCGGACCTTTACGAGCGTCATAAAGGGACGGAAGCTCGTCGTCATCGGCGTAGGCTGTCAGGGCGGCGAGGTCGCCAGGCAGGGCAAGCGCCTTGGCATGAGGGTGACGGGCATCGACCCGCAGCGCACAAGCCATCCTGAGTGCGACGAGGTGCTGACTCCCGACAGACTTGACGAGGCGCTGAAGGACGTGGACATCCTCGCCATCGCCGCGCCGCTTACGAAGGCTACCTACCGGATAATCGGCGAGAGGGAGCTTAAACTGATGCCGAAGAGCGCCTCCCTGCTCAACGTCGCGCGCGGACAGCTGCTTGACGCCGACGCGCTTGACCGCGCTCTGCGCGCGGGAGAGATCGCGGGCGCGATACTCGACGTATTCGACCACGAGCCGCTGGAGGACGAATCGCCGCTCTGGACCGCGCCCAACCTCATCATGACGCCTCATGTCTCATCGGACGATCCCCTCAACTACATGCCGCGCTGCCTTGACATCCTCATGCGCAACGTCCGCAGCTACCTTGAGGGCGGACCGCTGGAAAACCTTGTGGACACCGGCAGAGAATACTAGGAGGTCAGTCTAATGCAGAACAAATTGAAGATCATGGTACTCACTGCGGAGGACAGCCTCAAAGTTTTCCGTATGACCCCGGAACGCATTGAGGCGGCGCTGGAAAGATTCCCCGAATTCCGCGGCAAAGTGGAGATTTCCATAACCCGCACCAGCACGAGCTTTGAAAACGACCCGAGCTGGAACTCGGAAGACTACGAAAAATTCCGCCGCGACATTGTGAACGCCGACATCCTTGTCGGTTACATGTTCCCTCTCGCGGAGGTCGCGGCCCTCGCGCCGAACCTCAAATGGATACACATAATCGGCGCGGGCATAGAACACCTCCTGCCGCTCGACTGGCTGCCGGAGGGATGCGTCCTCACCAACAACCGCGGGGCGCACGCGCCCAAAACCTGCGAATACGCGATGATGGCGCTGCTCATGCTCGCGAACCACATGCCGCGGCTCGCCTGCGCGCAGCAGAAACGCAAATGGGACGCGCACTTCGTCTCCGTCATCCGCGGCTCTAAGGCGGCCATCCTCGGCGCGGGCAAACAGGGAAGCGCCGTCGCCCTGGCGGCCAAACGGCTGGGACTTGACACGGTCGGGGTGGACATCGATCCCTCGCCGAGGGAAAACTTCGACGAGATACTGCCGCCCTCGCGGCTGAACGAGGCTCTCGGCTCCGCGGACTACGTCGTCGTCACCCTGCCCTCCACCAAAGATACATACCGCTTCATCGGGGAAAAAGAATTCGCCGCGATGAAAGAGGGGGCGGGCTTTATAAACATCAGCCGCGGAAGGATCGTCGACAGCGAGGCTCTCATCGCGAGCCTCAAATCGGGGCACCTATCGGGTGCGGTGCTTGACGTCTTTGAGCAGGAGCCGCTTCCCGTGGAATCGCCGCTCTGGTCGGCCCCCAACCTCACTATGTCGCCCCATATGGGCTGCGACGACGAGGATAACTACATCCACCGCACCTTCGACATCGTCTTTGAAAACCTGCGCCGCCTTGAGGCTGGCGAGAGGCTGGAAAACGTCGTCGACAGGAAAAAGGGATACTAACGGCAAAAAACAGAGAACAACGGACGGAGGTCATACAGATGGACAAAATAGGATTTATCGGTTTGGGAATAATGGGCAGGCCGATGGCGAAAAACCTTATCAAAGCAGGATATGCCGTCGTGGTCTGCGACGTGAACCAGCAGGCGGTGGAGGAACTGCGCGCCTGCGGCGCGGAGAGCGCGGCGACGCCCGCCGAAACCGCGGAAAAGGCCGGAACATTTATCGTGACGATGCTTCCCAACTCGCCGCAGGTGCGCGAAGTGACCGCCGGTGAAAACGGTCTCTTAAAGGGCATCCGCGCCGGACAGATAGTGGTGGACATGAGCTCCATCTCTCCGATCGCCAGCCGCGAACTTGACGCGCTCCTCAGAGAGAAGGGCGCGGAGATGCTCGACGCCCCCGTCAGCGGCGGCCAGGAAAAGGCGGAGCAGGGGACCCTCGCGATCATGGTCGGCGGCAGCGCCGCCGCCTTTGAGAAGGCCCGTCCCATACTTGAAAAGATGGGCGCCACCGTCACCCTCGTGGGGGAGAGCGGCGCGGGGCAGATCACCAAACTTGTAAACCAGATGATCGTCGGCATCAACATCTCCGCCGTCGCCGAGGGCATGGCCTTCGCCAAAAAGGCGGGCGTCGAACCGCGCAGAGTATTCGAGGCCATCCGCAAAGGGCTTGCCGGCAGCCAGTGCCTTGAGGATAAAGCGCCGAGAATGTTCGAAGGCCGCTACGACCCCGGCTTCCGTATCAACCTCCACATCAAAGACCTTTGGAACGTCCTCGAGACCAGCCGCGCCGTCAGCTGCTCCGTCCCTCTCTCGGGGCAGGTCATAGAGATGATGATCGCCCTCGCGAACGAGGGGCACGAGACCAAGGACCACGGCTCGCTCGGGCTCTACTACGAAAAGCTCAATAATGTGGCGCTGAAAGAAATACAAAAATAAAATCGGCGTTTAGAAGCACGATTTGCGTCATAAAACGGGGGCCCCGAATCCTCACCGTATGAAGATACGGTTCCGGTATCGGGGACCCCATTTTATTTAGCAACTCGCACTTCTAAACGCCGATTTCCTTCGGATAGGAAAAGATGTAAATGACGATTTAGCTTTTCTTTTGACTTTGCCCTTAAAGGCGCCCTCTGTGAGGCGGCCAGGGAGCCGAAATCTTTGATTTCGTGCGATTCGGCTGGTAGTTACATCAGAGGTGTCGGCCGCCTGTTTTTGGCGGCTGACGGAAGGAGTGTTGCTCTGTTTGGTGCGGAAACCGCGCCAAACAAAGCCCGCGGCGAAAGCCGTGGAAGAACCTAAGGTTAACTCTCCCTCAGTCTCGGCGGAAAAACACCGCCGAGCCAGCTCCCTCGGAGAGGGCGCTAAAAATCTTTGATAAACCGCTACTTACCTTCAATAGGTGAAATGATAAACAACGGTTTATCTTTGGCCCTATCTATGATAAACGGCGATTTTTTCTTACAGCCTCCCTCTCTGAGGGAGGTGTCGGCCGCCTGCTTTTGGCGGCTGACGGAAGGAGTGTTGCTCTGTTTGGTGCGGAAACCGCGCCAAACAGAGTCCGCGGCAAAAGCCGTGGAAGAACATAAGGTCAACTCTCCCTCAGTCTCGGCGAAAAACATCGCCGAGCCAGCTCCTTCTGAGAGGGCGCCTTTGAGGGCAAAGTCAAAAGCTAAACCGCTATTCACCTTTTATCTATCGACGTTAGGCTGCCTTTTGTCTTTGTTTTATCGCTCCGGCCTTCGAGCCTGAGCCCGGCGGGGTTGATTTTGTTTTCACCGTGCCACGCGCCGCCCATTGAAAAAACTGCGCGCAGTTGGCACTGCCGTTTCTCCTAATTTTGCAATAAATGCGTAATTTTACCTATTTTCTGATATAATCAGGAAACGATCGCACAAAGTAAAAAGAATAAAAACCTTACGGAAACTTATGGGAGGAAGTGGCGTGATGCGTTTTGACGAACTGCGCAAAAAATTTCTCGGCAGAGGCCTTTTAACGGCCCTCTTTATCGTGGCCGCGGCAGCGGCGCTCTACGGCGGGGGTGTGCTGCTCAAAGCCGACGCCGACCCGACCGGCGTGCCGGATTCGGTGGCAAAAGACCCGCTGGACATGTTAAAGAACGCGCGCCTGATCCCCAAGCAGAGGCTGGCCATAACATATCGGGACAATAACTGGAATATCAATAACTTTGTCTTTACTGATAAAGACAACGACGTTATGACTGAAGACATGCGCGAACAAAACGGACTACGGACGCTCAACGCCTCTTCGATGAGGGCGAACGACTCATACAACTACGTTTTCGCCTCGGCATCCGCTGAGGGATACATATCGAGCGAGGTCCCGCTCTCGCCCGACATCTGCGGCGACACCGCGGTCATGGTGAGAAAAAACATTCTCGTCAATTCATACCTCGTGCGCCACGACGGCGGCACGAACGAACTCTACCTCTCCGTGCGCGAGGGCGACGAGATGTCCGAGCCAATAAAAATACCCGACATGGTCCCGGCCTATTCATCCTTTAATAATGCGGGTTTGGAAACCGCGTTGGACAAGGACACGGCGCATGATATCGCGGCCTTCGACTGGAACGGAGATGGATACACCGACTATGCGGTGACCTTTTACGTTACATTAGGCTCTGAATCATGCGCAAGGCTGCTGATCATCGACGGTAAGTCCCTTTATGAGAAGAGTAAAAACTCTAGCGCCGCAGTACCTAAATACTATTACATTGACGGCCCTAATGTTGATGGTTATATGCGTTCAACTAGCTATAGAATGGCAACTGGTGATTTTGATGGGGACGGCATAATGGAAGTTGCGGTTTATTCTACCGGAACAAGGATGATGTTAGGCACAGTAGTAGGGTGGCTTGAAGTCTATAAGATCGAATCTGGAGAATCTGGTCTTAATTTCTCTCAAATCTATACGGAGACAACGGATAATGCTACTGGTTTTTACGGAATTTACGGATTAAATTATTCCGGTGGGCTGGCGGCTGGTGACATAAACGGGGATGGCCGTGATGAATTAATTTTGTTTAGGCCCTATGGCATAACTCCCATGACACAGATCTTCATGAACGTGTATCAATGGCAAGGGGGAGCTTTTGCAAAAGGAGAAACATATATAGGGCCTTTCGCTGGTCAGGGTCTTGAGTCCACTTATCCGCTGAATGCCACAATTGCCGATCTTGACGGCGACGGACTCGGTGAGCTAGTGTGGACTTACGGTTTAAAAATAGATGGCAAAGACCAGCTCAATATGTATATACATGACTGGAACATCCAAAAGGGTGAGGTTATTACCAATGCCGGGACCGTGTATAAATATAACCTGCACGATTTCTGTGAAATGAACTGGACACTTGACCCTAGTTATATCCATTATTCACTATGTACCGGTTTCTTCAAATTTGATCTTCAAACTAGGCGCGCCCAGATTGCGGTGGGACACATGGGCGGCGAAGGCAATGTCGACGTAGGCGTCTTCTCCTGGTCCCCAAGCAGCAGCCTGCAACTGGAGGGCAAGGGCTGGTATCAGGGCGTGATGATGCGGGGCAACATGGGGCCGATAGTGCAGGCCGTAGATTTTTATGAGGAAAGCTTCGTCGTGGGAGAGCCGACGGTCGTCACGGTGGAGGACAACATCGAGCTCTTCATGGTGACGCAGGCGCCGCCGAAACACTGGGACCGTGTGCGCGCCGCCGGCAGCGCGCTGTCGGGTTATGCCGAGGAGGACGGCAAGGTGACGCTCGATTCCTTCGCCGTATTCGATACCGAGGGCTACTACACCGGCATGCAGCTTAACAAAGAGTGGGGTAAATCCTCGTCCACTACGAAGGTAAGCGAGGGAAAATACGGAGGTTCTTTAGGAGTGGACATTTCGCACAAAGGCACCGTGATGGATAGAGTATTCCACCGCTCGGAAGACAACGCCAACGAAGACCCGATGATCGATACCGCCGTAAAGCTCAGTGGTGAAGCTGTGTACGACCATACGGATGGATATTCCTCGACCCTGAACGGCACCTTCTCCTACAAGGCGGACCGGGACGACCAGCTCTATTACCGGGCCAACGATTACAACATCTGCCGCTATCCGGTCATCTACCCGGAGAGCAGGAGATATGTGACGGTCTCCGACGACAACGGCGTCGAATACAAGGCGCAGAGCTACATCCAGTATATCGTCCCCACGGAGACGGCCTCGACCTTCACGCCGACGCCGGGGAGGAGCGTCTCGTGGTACGAGCCGTTGCACGACAACTACAACCTCTTCACCTATCCCAAGCGGCTCACAGATATAACGGGATACCCGCAGGGGAGGGATAAGAAAATATCTATAAATAAGAACGATCCCCTGGCCGACGTCAACGGCGAGGTATTTGTAACCGGCTCCGGCAACGTCATCGGCAACCTCGACGCGAGCGAATTCCATCTGGACGCCTCCGCCACGTCAAGTGACAACGTTTTGGATAACAACCGCGGGACAGTTGCCCCACATATCTATATACATCCAACGGTGGGGAAGCGTTTCCCGTTTGGCAACAGAGAAGCTACTATCAAGGTTGACCTTGAGGGCGACTATACCTGGGGTACGGACTCAACGACGACCACCGACGCCTCGGAAATGTACGGCATGACGATGGCCTGGCCCGGCGCGCGCAACTATACGATGTACACCGATAACTGGAGCGCCGCCGACATGCAGTTCAAGTCGGACGCCGCCTACTTCACGCAGGACGACGGGGCCTTCTGCGTCGGCTACGCCGTGCCGGAGCTTGAATCATTCCAAAGCAAAATATGGGGGCCCGGCAGCCCCTACGAGACCTACGCCGACCCCGGGCTGCTGCTGCCCTTCCGCTGGAACAACGATATAAAGAATAAGTCCGCGGGGCAAAATCTAGAGAGCATGGTCTACTACCTCGCCGAAAACGACAACCCGAACACAAGCCATCAGATGCGCGGCCTGAGCTTTGAAAGGGTGGATAACGGCGCGCCGGTCACTACGGGAGCCTATCAGGGCACCGCGACAAAGCTGCTCGAATGCTGTCAGAAATACAACCTGAGGCTGCGCGTGATAAACTACAGCTTCGTTAACACAAGAGAGGTCAAGGTCAAATTCTATTACCAGCCATGGACAGAGGGAGGGGTAAACTATCCCGCCGCGAACCCGGCCACTGACGGCGGCTGTTATGATATAACCGGAGGCAATCCGGCGGCCATCAATAGTATAAGCGGACGTACAGGGAACTCGGATGACGGGGACAACTGGGACTACGCCGTTCTTAACGGCTGGACGGCCCCCACAAACACCGGCCTCGGCTGGCTGCACGCGGTGATCTCCTACGACGGCGAGCAGCTCAGCGCCGACAACGACCACGGCTATGTGCTGGTCGGGAGCTATGACCCGCAGGACTTCTTCGGCACGGTGAGCGCCCAGGCGGCAAACGTCGCGCGCGCGGCCTCCGTCTCCGTCGAGAACTATCCCGACATCGCGATAACCGGCGTCACGGCCTACGAAATGGCGAAGGACGGCACCGTCTCCCAAGAGCCGCTGACGATCGACGAAAAATCACGCTCCAAGAAGATGAAGATCGACGTCAGGGTGAAATATACGGGCGGCAGGCTCAACATCGGCGGTGAAGAAAAAGAGATAAACTACCTGCCGCTGCTGCGCGTAGGGCTGCTTGCGGGCAAAAGGGGCGTCAACCGCTCGCTGCTCGGCGCGACGGAATTCCCCCTCATCAGGGCGGGGGAGGAGCGCACCTTCAGCTTTGTCTACGACCCGAAGAACTGCGACTACGACAACGGCGTGGCGGTACGTGCCTTCTCGCCCTACCTCTTCGCCTCTGAACAGCGCGACCCCAGGAGCCAGTATAAGGTCCTCTGGAACTCCATCGAACACAACGGCGGTTCCGGCGGATGCAGCGTCGGCCTCGGAGCGCTTGCGCTCATCGCCCTCCTGCCGCTGGCATGGAGAAAGAAAAGGTAAGACGGGAAGGGAATAAAACCGGGCAGGAAAAATAAGACAAAGCAGAATAAGTAAAACAAAGGCAACAAGGCAAAACCAAATGGATAAGGCAAGTCAGAAAGACTAAGCCCAAGTCAAGCCCGGAGACGACGAGAGAGCCACCCTCCCGCCCATCCGGGCTTTTGATTCGTAATAAATAATAAGACAACTCCAACGCTGCCAGGCTCCGGCCCGGAGGCTGGAGTGACAAGACAAAACTACCATCGTCCATTCCGTCCCTCCGGGCTTGCCCCGGCGTCGAGCGTCTTTTGGGACTGACGCTGGCTCTTATTGACGCGTTTACTATGATATTTCGTTCGCGGCGCTTGCATATCGCAGCGCGTTGTGGTACTATCTCTCAGTTGATTAGTATCAATGGGTTTTAAGCAGAGGATGCCCCTCTCGCCTGCCGACGCTTTCAGTTGTCAGGCTCGCCCCCGAGAAGATATTTCAAGGGTCTGGGTGCATTCTTATGTATCCGGGCTCTTTTTGTATGAGTAGATAAATTTTTCAGGAGGTGCAATACCATAGCAAACACAAGGGAAGACGAACCCCGCGTAAATTCCGAGATAAGATCGCCGGAAATTCTCCTCATTGACGAGCAAAACGCCAAGCGCGGAGTGGTAAGTATTCAGGAAGCTCTCAAAATGGCCGAGGCCGCGGAGCTGGACCTCGTTGAGGTCGCGCCCCAGGCGAAGCCGCCCGTATGCCGTATTATGAATTACGGGAAGTTCCGCTTCCAGCAGCAAAAACGCGACAAGGACGCGCGCAAGAAACAGAAGAACCAGGTCGTCAAAGAGATCAAGATGCGTCCGAAGATAGACCTGCATGACTATGAGTTCAAGGTGAAGGCGATCCAGACCTTCCTTCAGGCGGGACACCGCGTCAAGGTTTCCATTTTCTTCCGCGGACGTGAGATGGCTTTCCTCGACAGAGGGCGCGAAGTTTTGAAAAAGGTCGTCGCCGCCGTCTCCGAGTTCGGCAAGGTGGAGATGGAGCCGCGCATGGAGGGCTCTTACATGAGGATCATGATAGCGCCCGCCGCCGAGACCCCGGTGAAGAAACCGGAGGCCGCAGCGGAGCCCAAGCCCCGGAGCGAGGGGAGCGCCGCGGCGCCGGTGAAGGCGCAGAGGGTCAAGAAGGACGTTCTGCCTGACGCCGACCAGATATAAAAATTCAAGTTACCCTCTCTGGGGTAAGAATATTAGAGGAGGACAAGCAACATGCCTAAGATGAAAACACATTCCGCAACGAAAAAGCGCTTTAAGATAACCGGTTCGGGCAAGGTGAGCTTCAAGAAGAGCGGCCGCGGACATCTTCTTTCTTCAAAGAACTCAAAGCGTCTCCGCACGCTGAGGAAGAAGGGGATTCTCCCGACAGGGGTAGAGGCGCACGTAAAGAAGATGCTCCCCTACGCGTAAAGCGCAGCCACGGTTAATCAGATAAATTTCAAGGAGTGACATATAATGCGAGTAAAGGGATCAAGCGCCAGCCGCAATAAGCAGAAAAAACTATACAGCATCACGAAGGGTTTTTGGGGCCGCAAGAAGAATGTCTACCGCCGCGCCCGCGAAGCCTACCTGCACGCGCTTACGAGCGCCTTCGCAGGCCGCAAGCTCAAGAAGCGTGACTTCCGCAAGCTGTGGATAGTCCGTATCAACGCCGCCGCCCGCGTGAACGGCATCGCCTACAGCGCGCTCATCAACGGCCTCAAGAGAGCGAACATCACGATAAACCGCAAGATGCTCGCCGACCTCGCCGTCAATGACGCGCCCGCCTTCGCACAGCTTGTTGAAAAGGCGCGCGCGGCTCTGTAAATAGACCTGTTTTTTATGTAGCGAGTGTGGAAGACGTTGCGTTTTCATACCTCTTACAAGGTGGAAAGAGTCATACTTTCAGGGTTCCTGCTGGTGATACTGGCGGGAGCCTTTCTCTTATGGCTCTCTAATAATTTTGTCTACGCCAAGCCCCTCTCGCCCGTCGACGCGCTCTTTATGGCGACGTCGGCGGTCTGCGTCACGGGGCTCGGCGTCGTGGATATCGCAACGGATTTCGGCTTGCTGTCGCAGATAATCATGATGGGACTCATCCAGATCGGCGGCCTCGGGATTATGACGGGAATGATGCTGATCTCTATCGCCGTGGGGCGCAGGATCGGGCTGCGGAGCCGCATCTTCTTTCTCGGAGGGCTCGGCGTCGACGGCGTGCAGGGGGCGATCACGCTCTTCTTCACGGTGATAAAGTACACGCTTTTCTTCGAGGGGCTGGGCAGCGCCGTGATGTTCGCCGGTTTCCTGCTTGGCGGCGAGGATGTGCTGCGGGCCGCCTATCTGGCGGTCTTTCATTCTGTGAGCGCCTTTTGCAACGCGGGTTTTTCTCCCTGCATCGGCGGGCTGCACGATTATAAGACGACGCTGATCATCCCAGGGACGGTGATGTCGCTGATCGTCATGGGCGGGCTGGGTTTTCCAGTGTTTGCCGAGTGCGCGAATTATGTTAAGTGCGGCAAGCAGCATTGTCTCTCCGTCTACGCGAAGCTGGTGCTGTTGATAACAGGCGGCCTGCTCGTCGTCGGCACGGTGTTGCTTATGCTCTCGGACTGGAACGCCGCCTTTAAGGACCTCCCCGCGTGGGCGAAGGTCTGGAACGCCCTTTTCGCGAGCGTTACGGCGAGGACCGCCGGCTTTGAGACGGTGCCGAGCGGCGCGCTCTCCGGGCTTGGCCAGGCCATCATGATCGTGCTGATGATAATAGGAGCCTCTCCGGCTTCGACCGGCGGCGGCGTAAAGACGACGACCTTCGGCGTGCTGGCGGTCTCCGTCTGGAGCGAGCTGCATATGCGCGGCGAGCCGACCTTCCTGAACCGCGGCATTTCGGAGCGCACGGAGCGCCGCGCACTTTCGGTGATCGCGATCTATCTTTTCACGATTCTTGCCGGTTCAATGCTGCTTACGCTGATAGAGGATATGCCGTTTTCGGCGATAATATTTGAGGTAGCTTCGGCGCTCGGCACTGTCGGGCTGACTGTCGGCATTACCACGGAGCTCTCCACGGCGGGGAAGCTTGTGATAACGCTTCTGATGTTCTGGGGAAGGGTGGGGCTTTACTCATTCATCTCCACGCTTGTTACCACAGACGGGGATTCGGGGATACATTATCCTAGTACGCATATTCCGATAGGTTAAAGGAGTGTTCTCCATGGATAGAAAAAAGAAGAAGAGTTTTCTGATTGTCGGCCTCGGCCGCTTCGGGACCGCGCTCTGCGAAAAGCTGGCTAATCTCGGTCAGAACGTAATCGGGATTGACAGTATGCCCGGCCCGGTCATGGAGCTTTCCGATAAGATCGCCGTCGCCGCGCAGCTGGATGTTACCGACGAGAGTTCTCTGCGCAAGATCGGGGCTACCCAGGTCGATGTGGCGGTGGTGACGATCGGCGAGGCGGTGGAACACAGTATTCTCTGCACCTCGCTGCTTGTCGATATGGGGGTGCCGGTGGTGGTAGCGCGCGCCTCGAATAAGCTGCACGCGAAGGTGCTTGAGCGCGTCGGCGCGCATAAGGTGATCTCGCCGGAGTGGGATATGGGCTCGCGTATCGGCGAGCTGCTCGTCTATCCGTGGTATTCGGCCTTCACCCGCATCGACGGCGGCAATTTCGTACTCGGAAAGATCCAGCCGCTGCCGGAGATGATCGGCCGTGATATGGCGCAGCTTAAATTTTCACAAAAATACAAAGTTATTGTTATACTTATGGAGTATGAGGGTATGCAGCATACGCCTCTGCCCACGCGTCCCTTTGAGAAGGGGGACCGGATGTGGGTGCTGGGGCATGTCGAGGAGATGGACAAGCTGATTGATAAGAGCGACGTCTCCGGCCTCATCGATATGAAGGAGATTAATTTACCCGGCGCGCCGCAATAGCGCCGCTTGCAGGAGGCAGGATTTATGCAGGAACATGATGGTACTAAGGGTCCGCAGGGCGGAGACGGCGGCCTTCTTGAACGCCTTGAGAAGATAAAAGAGGCGGGGCTGGAAAAGATAGCGCAAAGTTCTCTGCCGGACCAATTACAGCTGGTCCGCGCGAACCTTATCGGACGCAAGGGCGAGCTGACCGAGATATTGAAGAGCGTGGGACAGGCCGCTCCCGAGCTCCGCAAGGTGCTGGGACAGGCGGCCAACGAGGTGAAGCAGATCATCAGCGAAGCGGTGGAGAACCGCAACGCGGAGCTGCTGGATACGCTCTCCGCATTTGAGGGTGCCGCGGATATCACTGTCCCCGGCATTGAACCGTTTCAGGGAGGGCTGCATCCGGTCACGCAGATGTGCTACGACCTGAACGACGCCTTCCGCTCTCTCGGCTTCGAGGTCTTTGCCGAGCCTGAGATAACGAGCGAGAAGTTTGCCTTTGACAATCTTAACTTCGCTCCCGAGCATCCGGCCCGCGAGAGTATGGATACTTATTGGCTCAAGGGGCACGACGAGGAGCGCGGCGCGAAGAGGCTGTGTCTGCGTCCGCATCTTACTGGGGCCAGCGTCCGCTACCTTCGCGAGCACGGTGCGCCCGCGCGTTTTGTCTATCCGGGCCGTGTCTACCGCAATGAGACGACCGATGCCCGCCACGAGCGCGCCTTTTTCCAGTATGAGGCGCTTATCGTCGATAAGGATTTTTCTTTCGCCTCCGGTATGGTCCTGATTAAGACGATACTTGAGAAGGTTTTCGGCCACGAGGTCGACGTGCGTATGCGCGTAGGATTTTTCCCCTTCGTCGAGCCGGGGTTTGAGATAGACATGAAGTGTCAGGTCTGCGGCGGCGCGGGCTGCCGCGTCTGCAAGCACGTCGGCTGGATAGAGGTGATGCCGGGCGGCACGCCGCATCCGAACGTGCTCAAAGCGGCGGGGCTGGACCCCGCGGTGTGGTCGGGCTTTTATATCAATATCGGCCTCGACCGTCTTGTGATGATGCGTTACGGCGTTGACGACGTGCGCCTCTTCCACAGCGCCGACCTGCGTTTCCTGAAGCAGTTCAAGTAGGAGGGTGATGTTGTGAAGTTATCGTTAAACTGGATAAAGAAATATGCCGACCTTCCTGCCGATCTTACGATGGCCAAGCTCTCATATGATTTGACGATGTCGACGGTGGAGGTCGAAGACGCCGTAAGTCTCGCCGATAATCTCGCTGGGCTTGTAGTTGGTCGCATTCTGACTGTGGAACCGCATCCCGACGCCGATAAGCTGCGCGTCTGCACGGTGGACGTGGGCGACCCCGCGCCCTCGACGATCGTCTGCGGCGGCGTGAATCTTGCCCCCGCGCAGCTCGTCGCCGTAGCGAAGCCAGGAGCGTGGGTGAAGTGGCACGGCGAGGGCGACCCTGTCGAGATTAAGCCCGCGAAGCTGCGCGGCGTGATGAGCTTCGGCATGATCTGCGCCTCCGGCGAGATCGGCCTCGCGGAGCTTTTCCCGACGACGCGGCACTCAGAGATAATGGATCTCAGCGATTTTGAGGTGAAACCGGGCACGCCGCTCGCCGAGGCTCTGGGCCTTGACGACATCATTCTCGAGATAGACAACAAATCGATGACGAACCGCCCCGACCTGTGGGGCCACTATGGAATGGCGCGCGAGCTCGCCGCCATTTACAAGTGCCCTCTGAAGCCGATCGAGGCGGCTGAGTTCACCGGCATGACGGAGGAGCTGAAGGTCGAGATAAAGGATACGGAGCGCTGCGCCCGTTACGCCGGCCTTGTGATAGAGAATATCAAAAACGTCCCCTCGCCCTTTGAGCTCAAGAGCCTGATCTGGCGCGTCGGGATGCGTCCCATCAATCTTCCCGTGGATATCACGAACTATGTGATGCTTGCCACTGGGCAGCCAACTCACGGCTTCGACCGGAAGCACATCGCGGGCGGCATCTATGTACGCCGCGCCTATGAGGGCGAGAAGCTGCAGCTGCTTGACGGCGAGACGCTCGACCTCACGACGGAGGATCTCGTCATCGCCGACGAGAAGTCGCCGGTGGGGCTTGCGGGGGTCATGGGCGGAAAGCTCGACTCGATCCTGGATGATACGACGGAGCTTATCTTAGAGGTCGCGAACTTCGAGGCTCTCGGCATCCGCCGTACTTCGCAGCGCTTTGACGTGCGCACGGAGGCCTCGGCGCGTTATGAGAAGAGCCTTGACCCGCAGCGCGTCGACGACGCGGTGGCGATCGCGGTGGAGGCCTTCAAAAAATATTTCCCCGAGATGCGGATAACGGCCCATACGGATGTCTATCCGCGGCCGCTTGAAAGGGCCCGGGTCGAGGTGGATCTCGGTTTCCTGCGCAGGCGTCTGGGAAAGGATATCTCCTCGGAGGAGATCGTCGGTATTCTCTCTCTGCTTGGCTTCAAGACCGAGGTCTGCGGCGGGAGCCTGCTCGTTGAAGCGCCCTCGTGGCGTTCTACGGGCGATATTTCGCTGCCAGACGATATTCTCGAAGAGGTCGCGCGTCTCATGGGCTATGAGAATTTTGAGTTCTCGCCGCCGACGGTGGTGCTCGACAGGGCGGTCAATCAGCGGGTTCTCGATATGGAGCGCGCGATACGCGAGTATCTCGCCTTCCGCTGCAATATGCAGGAGGTTTTCACCTATCCGTGGATCGAGGACGAGTTTGTCGCCGCCGCTGGCGCGGATACGGAGGAGATGCTTGAACTTTCAACGCCGCCCGCGCCCGACGAGGCGAAGCTGCGTTCCACGTTAGTTCCCGGCCTGCTGAAGGCGGTGTCGACGAATATCCGTTATTTCACGGATTTCCGTCTTTTTGAGATGACGCAGGTATTTTTCAACCGGAATTTCCACAGCGTCAGCGAGGCGGCCGCGGAGGCCGGAGAGCTTCTTCCTGAGATGGCGCGCCATCTCGGAGGAGCTTTCGTAGGCGGCGACGCGAGGCAGCTCTTCCGCGAGGCCAAGGGCGTGCTGGAGTATATGCACCGTGCCGCGCAGATGGAGCCGCTTGGCTTTGCCCAGCTGAAGAAGCCGCTCTGGGCCGATGAGAAGCTCTGGGTCAACGTCATGAAGGGGCAGGAGATGATCGGATCGCTCGCGCTCGTTTCACCGAAGTGCGCCAAGGCCTCCGGCATCAAGCGCAGCCTCGCGGTGGTCTTCGAGCTGGATGTTGAAAAGCTGGTTCCGCTGCCCTCGCGTCAGAACGAGTTTACCCATCTGCCGGAGTACCCGCTTGCGGACTTCGACCTTTCGATCGTCTTTGACGAGAATGTGGCCTGGTCGGAGATCGAGGCCATTGCGAGAAAGGCCGAGCTTGTCAGGGATGTGAAGTTTATCGACGAGTACCGTGGCGCGCAGGTGGGAGAGGGGCGCAAATCAGTCTCATTCAGGATCTGGGTCGGCTCAGACGGTGGGACTCTCACCTCCGAGCAGATAGAGAATGTTTCAAAACAGGTAGTCAAAAAGATCGGCAAAAAATTCGGCGGCGATGTCCGCGGAGCACAATAGTCTGATAGACTAGAGGGGAGATTTTTCTCCCCTCTGGGATGATCTCACGCACGAAAGAATTATGGAGGTGCTTAGAAAATGATGGAACAGTTTGAAAGGGTCAACGAGGCGCTCGACCGCCTTGAGGAGATGCTTAGCGGCATGAAGGCGAAGAACGACACGCTCTGCCGCGAGATAGCCGAGCTTAAGGGCATAATAGAGGACCGCGATCTTGAGATCATGCAGCTCCAGGAGGATGCCGAGAAGCTGGCGGCGGCGAGCAGGGCCGAGAAGGAAGAGCTTGGCAGCTGCCTCGAGGGGCTCCTCGGACGCATGGGCAAGCTGACGGCCCAGGAACAGCCTGCCGCGGGCGAAGAGCGGCAGTAAGCGGCGGGAACTCTTAACCGATGGATGAAACGCACGAGATCAAATCTTTAGGCGACGGAAAGTATTCCTTCTGGATAGGCCGTCAGAGATATACGCTGACCACAAAGCTGGAGGCGGCGCGTTTCTTCCGTATCGTTGAGAGCGCCAGAGAGCTGGTGGAGGCCTTTCCTCCGAATCTCAGCCAGGACGAACGGCTCTTTCTCGCCCTTATGGCGCTCTCTCATCAGGTGGAGGAGCTGAGCCTTCGTATCGGTGAGATATCGGATAAATTCAGCGAACAGGACAGTGATCCCGTGTGAGCCTTAGCGGCTGGAACTATTGGGATATATTTTTTATCATCCTCGGGTGCTATTTTATCATCCGGGGTTCCTTTCGTGGTTTTGTCGGAGAGGTGATAACGCTTGTGGGCTTTCTCGCCTCGTTTTACCTCTCCTTTCATTATTCCGGAGGAATTGGACGCTTTCTGTCCGTGACGATGGGTCTCAACTCCTATATGGCGCAGGCCGCGGCGGCGGTGCTGATCTGGCTTTCAGTGACGCTCATCGCGGCGATGCTGCGCATGATATTGAAGAGCCTCATCGGCGCGGCAAGCCTCGGAGGGATAGACAAACTTCTGGGGCTCTTCTCCGGCGTGATCAAGAGCGTGATCGTGGTCTATGTGGTGATAACGGGCGGGCTGTTGCTCGCGCCTGTAGTCACTCCGACCTGGATGTCGCAGAGCGATATCCTGCGTTACGCGGGGCGGAGCTGGCCGCAGTTCCGCGCGATGTTTATCGACCTTAACCTGCTGCCGGAGGGCACGACGCTGCCGGACGGCACGCTGGAGCAGATATTGAGGCCCTACCGGACGGGCGGCGGGGGGCCGGAGGGGTACGATCCCACTCCCGACCGTACTTAAGCGCCGCCGGTTATATGTATCATCCGCGTCGAGAGCTGGCATATCTAGTCAGCGGAAGGTACGTTGGTTAATAATTTGAGAAGATTAAAAGCAGGAACGGAATGTTTATAGAAAAAGCTGCCTACAGCAGTCTGGAAATTTCAAAGGTTATGGAACTGGTCTCACGGCGCTGCCGCAGTGAGATAGGGGCGCTTGTGGCGCGGAATATCGCTCCGGCTTTCGATATGGCGGAGCTTAAGCGGCGTCAGGCGCTCTATATGGATGTGGAAAGATACCGCGGCTATAAGGGAGAACTGCCGTGGATAAATGATATAGTCTCCGTCGCCTTTATGCTTGAGATGGCGGAGGAGAACGGCCTGCTCTCCGGCGAGGAGCTGGTGAAGATACGGCTGCTGCTCACCCTCTCGGGGCGGATGAGGGATGCCCTCTCCGCCGCGCGCGAGGAGTATCCGAATTTCGGCATATTGCTGCGCGATATGCGCGATTTTTCGGAGGAGGCGCGGATGCTCGCCGTCATCGACGATGACGGGCATCTTTATGACTACGCCTCGGAGAAGCTCTCCGCGCTGCGCCAGCAGATGCGGGGACTCAAGGATACTGTGCGCCGCCGCGGACACGCGCTGCTGAACGATCCCGCGATCGCGGGGATGCTCCAGGAGCGGGTACTTACGCTGCGTAACGGACGCTATGCCTTTCTTGTCCGGCAGGACGCGCTGTCGCAGTTCCCCGGTTCGGTCATAGACCGCTCCGGCTCCGGGAACAGCGTCTATATGGAGCCGCGTTCGCTGCTGTCGCTCAACAACGAGTACAGCAAGCTTTACGGCGAGGAGATGCTCGAGGAGACGCGTATCTTCCGTGAGTTCACGGCAAAGCTGATCAACCGCAAAAAGGGTATCATTGACACGGAAAATGTTCTCGGGACGGTGGATCTCTTCTACGCTCTCTCCGAGATGACGCGTATATATAAGTGGCGTCTGCCGGATCTTGATCCGCGCACGCTCTTTTCTTTCGTCAGCGCCCGCCATCCGCTGCTCGGCGACAGGTCGGTGCCGATAGAGATAAGGTGCGGCGGGGATTTTCGTATCCTCGTCATTACCGGCCCCAACACGGGCGGCAAGACGGTCGCGCTCAAGACCGCGGGCGTCTGTATTTACCTCGGCTGGCTCGGCTTCCCGATACCGGCGGGGGAGGGCTCACTGCTCGGCGATATCGGCGAGCTTTTTACCGACATCGGCGACGAACAGAGCATCGAACAGAGCCTTTCGACATTCAGCGCGCATGTCACCCATGTGTCGGAGATACTGAACAGGGTGACGCCGCGCTCCGTCGTCATGCTTGACGAGCTTGGCGCGGGGACGGACCCTGAGGAGGGTGCGGCGCTTGGCATCGCGCTGCTCGACTGGCTGCGTGAGGAAAGGGCTCTCGTCCTTGCCACGACGCACCATAACCCGATAAAACGTTTCGCCCTGACGACGGAGGATATTGAAACCGCGAGCGTCGAGTTTGACAGCGCGACGCTTTCGCCGACCTACAGGATACTGATCGGCATACCGGGACGCAGCAACGCGCTGCTGATCGCCGGCAAGCTCGGCATGCGCCGCTCGATCATTGAGAGGGCTGAGCGGGCGATCAACGGACGCGAGATATCGATGGAGGATCTCATCGGCGAGCTTCACGAGAAGCGCGCCGCGCTGGAACGCGAGGCAAACGCCGTTGAGGCCTCGCGGAAGAAGCTGGCCGCGCTTGAAAAGGATTACGAAGCGAAGATAAAGGCGATCGAGGAGAAACGTGACGCGCTGATCGCCAACGCCGACAAGAAGGCGCTTTCGATCGTGCGCAACGCCGAGGATTCGGCGCGCGCGCTGATAAAGAATATGGAGAACGCGCAGGCGGAGTCCGAGGCGCGCCGCGAGCTTGAAAAGAAGCGCAGCCATTTCCAGAAGATAGAGAGGTCTGCGATAAAGCGTGAGGAGCAGAAGACGAGCGTCGAGTCCGTCGCGGCTACGAGCCATGAACTGAAGGCCGGGGATACTGTGCAGGTGATCGGTACCAGCAAGAGCGCCACGGTGATAGAGGTGAAGGGCAAGAAGGCCCGTATACAGGCGGGCATCGCGGAGATCGAGGTGCCGCTCACGAAGCTGAAGGTGATCACGAGAAAGTCTCCTGACCGGGCCCCGCAGGCCCAGGTGCAGATAAAGGTTTCGCGTCCCGTCGGCGTGCCGTCGTCGATAATGGTGCGCGGCATGACGATAGACGAGGCGCTCCCGATGGTGGAGCAGTATCTTGATCAGGCTTACTGCGCCGGTTATGACACCGTCACCGTGATACACGGACGCGGCGAGGGTATTCTGCGCCGCGAGGTGCAGGAGCTATGCAAGCGCGTTCCCTATATCGCGGAGCATAATCTCGGCGGCCCCGGCGAGGGCGGCTATGGCGTGACGATCGTGAAGTTTAGAAGATAAAGCGTTATGGATATATTTAAGGATTCCCCTGTCATAGTAAGAGGCGGCGGCGATCTCGCCACCGGCGTTATATACCGGCTCCGCGTGGCCGGCGTTCCGGTGCTTGTGCTTGAGACGGAGCGTCCGCTGGCCGTGCGCCGCGCCGTCTCCGTCTGCGAGGCCGTCTATGAGGGGCGCTGCCGTGTCGAGGATATGGAGTGCCGCCTCATCTCATCGCTTGACGAGTTTGATCCGGCCGTCGTCGGCGTTCTGGTCGACCCGCGCGGCGATTCTATCGCCGCCCTTCGTCCGCGGATTCTCATTGACGCGATCATGGCGAAGCGCGCCACGGGAACGGCGCGCGGAATGGCCCCCGTGACGATCGCCCTTGGCCCCGGTTTCAGCGCGCCGGAGGACGTCCTTTACGTTATTGAGACGATGCGCGGCCACAGCCTGGGACGGGTCATCACGAAGGGCGCGGCGATCCCCGACACTAAGAGGCCCGGCGTGATCATGGGCTACGGTATCGAGAGGCTGCTGCGCGCTCCGGCGGAGGGACGTCTGGTTCCCCGTAAAGGTATCGGCGACCTCGTGGAGGCGGGCGAGACGGTCGGCGAGATCGCGGGCCATCCCGTCCGGGCGAATATTTCCGGCGTGATCCGCGGCCTCATTCATCCCTCCGTGGAGTGCCGTTATGACATGAAGATCGGCGACGTTGATCCGCGCGGCGTGGCGGATTACTGCTTTACAATATCGGACAAATCCCTCTCGATAGCGGGCGGCGTTATGGAGGCCATAAGCCGTTCGGCCCGCTGACAGCGCGGAAAAGCCCCCTTTCTTTTACGTTACGTTCCTGTTACATTTGCTCAACACATTGTTAACATCGCAAGTCTATACTCCTAGGTACAACAACTTAGGAGGAATACAGATGAGAAAGTTAGTAACAGCGTTTATAGCACTTGTGGTTCTTTCCGCCGCGACGATGGCGATGGCGGCCCCGATCGTCATGGACGGTTCGACGACGGTCCTGCCCTTCGGTCAGGCGGCGGTCGAGCAGTTTATGAAGGAAAACGCGGGCGTCAAGTTCTCTGTCTCCGGCACCGGCACCGGCAACGGCTTCAAATCGCTTGCCGACGGCAGCGCCCAGATCGCGAACGCCTCGCGCTTCATAAAGGATTCGGAGATCAAGAGCTGCATGGATAAGAATGTCTATCCCGTACCCTTCGCGGTCGCGCTCGACTGCATCGTCCCCATCGTCCACAAAGACAATCCCGTCAAGGGACTCTCACACGCCCAGCTTAAGGATATATACTCCGGCAAGGTGACGAACTGGAAAGAGGTCGGCGGCGCCGACGCTCCTATCGTAGTCGTCGGACGCGACACCAGCTCCGGCACCTACGGCACCTGGCAGGAGATGATCATGGACAAGGGCGAAAAGATCCGCGTGACGCCGAAGGCCCAGGTCGCCTCTTCCAGCGGCGCGATGCTCTCCTCTGTCAGCAAGAACAAGAACGCGATCGGCTATGAGGGAATGGGCTACGTCAACAAGACGGTTAAGGGGCTCCAGGTCGACGGCGTGAGCGCGACGGCGGCGACCGCGCGCAGCGGCAAATATCCCCTCTCACGCTACCTCTACATGTTCACAAACGGCTGGCCCAAGGGTGAGGTGCTCGACTTCATTATGTACATGCAGAGCGACGCCGGACAGAAGATCGTAAACGGCACCGGTTTCGTATCACTCCGCGAGCTTAAGAAATAGCCTATCGTCAACAGGAGAGGACGGACAGCCCATGAGCGCATTGACAAAGGCCGAACGGCCGGCGAAGAAACAGGCCTTCGGAGGAATGGGAGACAGGATAATGTCACGCACGGTCTTCTGCGTGGCGGTGACGGGAATCATCGTCCTGATTTTCATTCTCGGCTTCCTGATCGCAAATGGGCTGCCGGTACTCAAGACGGTTTCACTTAAAGAGATTTTCTTTTCAAGAGACTGGTATCCGACTGAGGAGCCACCAGCACTGGGGATGGCGGCGCTTATAGCGGGAACGCTCGCCGCCACCCTTCTTTCCAGCATCATCGCGATACCCGCGGCGCTCGCGCTCGCGGTTTTTACCGCGGAGATAGCTCCCCGCAAACTGAGAAACTTCTTCAAGGTCCTGCTTGAGATGCTCGGCTTCCTGCCCTCGATAGTCCTCGGCTTCATCGGCATGATGCTGATCGCGCCCTGGATGCAGGATACGCTGGGTATCGCAAGCGGGCTAAACCTGCTCAACGCTTCTATACTTTTGGGATTTTTGATAATACCGGTGGTCGCCTCGCTCTCTGACGAGGCGCTCGCCGCGGTCCCCCTTGAGCTTCGGGACGCCTCGTACGCGCTCGGAGCGACAAGGATGGAGACGATACAAAAGGTTGTATTCCCCAGCGCATTGCCCGGGATAATCGCCTCGGTGCTCCTTGGCGTGATGCGCGCCCTCGGCGAGACTATGGTCGTGCTGATGGCCGCCGGCGGCGCGGCGATCATTCCCACGCTGTTTACGGAGCCGGTGAGGCCGCTCACCTCGACGATTGCCGCCGAGATGGGAGAGACGCCTGTGGGCAGCGTCCACTATTACGCGCTCTTCTTCGCGGGGCTCATCCTTCTGGTGATGACGCTGATGATAAATCTGGCTTCACTTTATATTGAAAAAAGAGGTACAAAGAGATGAACCGTACTTTTATGCGCAAGATATACGACAGGCTGATGACTCTCGTCCTATGCCTCTTCGCGCTGCTGCTTGTGGCGGTTATCGGCGCGGTAGCCGTCTACCTGATAAGGAACGGCGCGGAGGCCCTCTCCTGGGAGTTTCTCTCCGAACCGCCCAAGGACGGTATGCTGGCGGGGGGGATACTGACGCCGCTGGTGGGTACGATGCAGCTGGTGCTCGTCTCGATGGGGGTGGCGCTTCCCGTAGGCATCATGACGGGGCTCTACTTCGCGGAGTACGCCAAGGATACCTGGATTGTCAGGCTGATGAGAATTTCGATCCGTTCGCTGGCGGGCGTTCCCTCGGTAATCTTCGGGCTCTTCGGCCTCTCGCTCTTCGTCGTATTCATGCAGTTTGGCTCCTGCCTGCTTTCGGCGGGGCTGACGCTGGCCTGTCTCTCCCTGCCGCTCGTGGTCACGGTGGCGGAACAGGCCTTTCTCGCGGTGCCGCAGGATTACCGCGACGCCTCCTACGCGCTCGGCGCGACGAAGTACCAGACGATAATCAAGGTCGTGCTGCCCTCGGCGGCCTCGACGATAATCACGGGCGCCATCCTTGCGGTGGGCCGCGTCGCCGGCGAGACGGCGCCGATAATGTTCACGGGCGCCGCCTACTTCGCGCCGGAGATTGCCAAAAGCGTCTTCAGCCAGGTTATGGCGCTGCCGTACCACATATATGTTCTCGCCACCTCGGCGACGGACCCCGAGGCGGCGGCCCCGATAGAGTACGGGGCGATACTGGTGCTCATCGGACTTGTAATGGGAACGAGCGCGGTGGGAGTGATAGCGCGCGCCCGTCTCGCAGAAAGGAACGGAAGATAGATGGATTACACATCGGTGAACAACGAAAGGTTTGAAGCGGCCGCCGACGCGAAGCAGATGTCGGTCAAGATACGCACGCGCGGCGTCGACCTCTACTACGGCGACAGGCAGGTGCTGAAAAACATCACCTTCGACATGGGAGAGAATATGGTGACGGCCTTTATCGGCCCCTCCGGCTGCGGCAAGAGCAGCTATCTACGCTGCCTCAATCGGATGAATGATTTTATTTCGTCGGCGCGCGTAGAGGGTATAATTGAATTTGACGGGGAAAATATTCTGGCGGACGATACGGACGTCATCGCGCTGCGGCGCAAGGTGGGGATGGTTTTCCAGAAACCGAATCCCTTTCCGATGTCGATATATGACAATATCGCCTACGGCCCGCGTCTGAACGGTGTGAAGGACAAGGGACGCCTCGACGAGATAGTAGAGAACAGCCTTCAGGGGGCGGCGCTCTGGGATGAGGTTAAGGACAAGCTGAAAAGTTCCGGGACGGGGCTTTCCGGCGGCCAGCAGCAGCGCCTCTGTATCGCGCGCGCCATAGCGACTCAGCCCGACATCCTGCTCATGGACGAGCCGACGAGCGCCCTCGACCCGATGTCGACGGCGCGTGTTGAGGAGCTTATCAGTGAGCTCAAGCGGGACTATACAGTCGTTATCGTTACGCACAACATGCAGCAGGCGGCGCGAATCTCGGACTATACGGCCTTCTTCCTTCTCGGCGACCTGATCGAATACGACAGGACGGCGAAGATGTTCACCTCGCCGCACGATAAGCGCACGGAAGACTATATTTCGGGACGTTTCGGCTAATAAATAAAGGGTCAGGGGGATTGCAGTGATGGATGTGATAAACACAAGAAAAAGAATAGAGGAAGACCTTTCTCTTCTGAAGAACATGATATACCGTATGAGCGGGCTGGCCGCCGAATCGATTGAAAGGGCGGTCTGGGCGCTTAAAAACAATGATGCGGAGATGGCGCAGAAGGTGATTGCCGATGGCGACGTCATCGACGATCTTGAAGAGAAGCTTGACGCGGCCTGTATGGAATTCGCGGCGCGCTACCAGCCGCTTGGCGAGGATCTGCGCGTCGTCGTCAGCATAATGCACATAGCGGTCGACCTTGAGCGCATCGGCGACTACGGCGAGAATATCGCGAAGGTGACGCTCTCGCTCTGCAAACTGCCGCAGCTTAAACCGCTTATCGACATACCGCGCATGGTGGAGACCATTAAAGAGATGCTGCGGCTCTCGATGACGGCGATAGAGACCCATGACGGCGAGGCGGCGCTCAGGGTATTCCCGATGGACGACGAGGTGGACGACCTGGAAAAACAGATCATGCGCGAACTGCTGCTGCTGATCATGGAAAAGCCGGAGCGTATCGAGCAGTCCTTCAATTTGATGAACGTCTCCAAGACGCTCGAGCGCGCGGGGGACCACGCGACGAACGTCGCCGAACGCGTGGCCTACATGTATACGGGACGGCCTGTGAAGGCCAGCAGCTACCGCCGTAAGAAGATGGCATAGGACGATGACGCAGAAGATACTGGTCGTAGACGACGAAGAGAGCCTCGCGGAATTTGTCTGCCGCGCTCTGAGGCAGCAGGGCTATAAGACCGTCTGCGCCTTTGACGGCGACTCCGCTCTCTCCCTGATATATGAAGAGCTGCCGGATCTTGTGATACTTGACCTCATGCTGCCGCTGATGGACGGCTGGGAGATTTGCCGGCGTGTGAAGTCTGATACGGAGACGAAACATATCCCTATCCTCATGCTTACGGCGCGCAGCTCCGCCGAGGATGTCGTGCAGGGGCTCGACCTCGGGGCCGACGACTACATGCGCAAGCCCTTCCCGCTGGACGAGCTGCTCGCGCGCGTCCGCGTATTGCTGCGGCGCACCCAGCAGCAGGCCGATATCCGCAAGATCATCGAAAACGGCGCCTTCAAGCTGGATACGGTGGAGAAGGAGGCCTGGCTGCGCGGTTCGCTGATCGACCTGAGCCCGACGGAGTATTCGATACTCGAGGTGCTCGCGCGGCGCATGGGTCACACCGTTTCGCGCGAAGAGCTGCTGCGGCGGATATGGGGTATGTCCAACTGTGACACGCGCACGGTGGACGTCCACCTCTCGCGTCTGCGCAAGAAGCTTGACGACGGCAGGAGGCCGATGCTCTCCGCGCAGACGCTGCGCGGCCGCGGGTACCGGCTCGTCTGGGAGGAGGGGCAGGAATGAGCTTCAGCAAGCTGACGCTGAAAAAAAAGATCGCCATCCTCATGACGCTGGCGGTCTCCGTCATCGGCCTCGCGGCCTGGATAATAATATACCGCGCGGAGCGCAGCGACAGCATAGAATATACGCGCACGATGCTCTCCCGTTATCTGGATCTTATGGCCGTTTCAGGAGAGGAGAAGGGAGTCGCGGGAATAAAGAATATCTCCGGCATCTGGACCTCCCTCTATCCTGACGGACGCGTCACCGTCGTCGGTCTCAACGGCGAGGTGGTGACGGATACGAAGGCCGACGTCTCGCAGATGGAGAACCACTACACGCGCGGCGAGGTGATGGGGGCCTTTGAGAACGGCGAGGGGGCGGAGCTGCGCTACAGCAAGACGCAGCGCGAGTGGCAGATATATATGGCGAAGAGGGTCATTACTCCAGGCAGCCCCGGTGAGGTCTATGTGGTGCGCCTCTCTTACCCGGTGGCGAAGCTATCGGGACTCATAAAGAGCGTTACAATACCATTTATCAAATACTTCGCACTCATTCTGATATTGGTCTGGCTCGGAACATACCTCGTACTGCGTCTGATCCTGACGCCGCTCAATTCTCTGAGCAGGGCAGCCTCGCAGATAGCGAGGGGCGAGAAGGCGCGCTTCCCCATAACCAACGACGACGAGATACAGGCGCTCTCCAATACGCTGAACTCCATGCAGGACTCGCTGCAAAAGACGATACGCGAGGCGCAGGAGCGCAAGGAGGAGCTTGCCCAGCTTGTGGGCGCGCTGCCGATTGGTGTCATTCTCATTGACGACGAAAAAAAGATACGCTATATAAACAAAGAGGCCTCGACGATCTGCGGGCAGAGCGAGCTTCCCGCGCGCGGCTCCTCCGTGGAGCTGATACTGCCCTCCAACGAGCTTTACTTCATGCTGGACGAGCCCGACACAACGCGCACGCTGTCAATCATGCGCAGCGGCGCGATGGCGATGCAGGTGGAGGCGACGACTCTGAGGCTGCCGCGCGGCAGACTCATCGCCCTTCAGGATCTTACGGAAAAGGCGAAGCTCGAAGAGGTGCGGCGCGACTTTTTCATCGACGCGGGACATGAGTTCCAGACCCCGCTTGCGATAATCCGCACCGGTCTGGAGCTGCTCAAGAGCTCTCCGCAGATGAACGGTCCCGAACGCTCCGAGGATGTCGAAACGATAGACAGCCTGCTGCGGCAGCAGGAGCGGATCAGCGGACTTGTCGACGACCTTTTGCTGCTGGTGCGTCTTGATGCCGATCCGATGCGCAAAGATGTGGCCAACGTTGACCTTGTGGGAGTCGCGGAAGAGGTAAAGGACGAGATCGCGGCGCTGCCGCAGTCCAAAGAGACGAAGATCGAGATAACGGCTCCTACGGGCGGCGCACATGTGATGGGAGTCTACGAGGATATGCGCCGGGCGCTGCTGAATATTATGGAAAACGCGCAGAAATATATCCAGTTCAGTGACAGCCCCGCCGGCATCATTAAGGTATCGCTCTGTGAAGAGGGCGGTATGTGGCGGCTCACGGTCGACGACAACGGCCCCGGGGTCGCAGAAAACGAGCGAAAGCTGATCTTTGAACGCTTCCGGCGCGGCGACAGCCACAGGGCGCGCGGCAGGAAGAAAAGCGGCGGCTACGGCCTCGGCCTCTCGATCTCACGGAGGATAATCGAGCGCCACGGCGGCACCCTTGAGCTTGGGGAGTCCGAGCTCGGAGGTACGGCCTTCGTAATCAGGCTACCGAAGTAAAATATCGATCACATCCGCGGCTTCGCTTTCCTCGCCCGTAAAGGCGTCGATAAGCAGGGAGCCGCGGATTATATATGTATGCCAGACAAAATTGAACTCACTGTTGCGGAAGAACACCCTCACGGAATTGAAGCCGCGCCGCCAGCCCCGCGCCTCCTCCGGCGTCGCCATCATTTCGGCGGCGGAGAGGGCCTGGTGTTCGCTCAGTTTAACGGGCAGCTCGCGGGGAATGCAGGGAAAATCCGGCGCCGCGCAGGGCCGGATATCGGCGTCGGAGATTACGGCCCTGCCGTTTGAGGCGTCTACGACGATCGTTTTTGTGACGAGGCTGACGCCTGCGAAGAGCCCCCGCGACATGATGTTCGCGGGAAAGAAATATGCCGGAGAGAGTATTATTTTGTCGCCCTCGGCGGGCATGACTTTGAGCGGAAGAAAATAATCGGGAGCCTCTTTCATAACCTCACCGTCCAGACTGAAAGATAATAGAACCGATAATAAAAGTGCCCTTTACGGGAACTCCAGCTCCCCCATGGCACCCGCGAGATTCCGCTTATCGCTGCTTCCTTCCGGACCTGACGAGGTTCACGGGCTCGCGCCGCATGGGACTGGAGTGCCCGTAAAAGGCACATCGACAATCTTTGGACATAATAATGGCGGAGAGGATGGGATTTGAACCCATGGAAGAGTTTGACCCCTTCACTCACTTTCCAGGCGAGCTCCTTCGACCGCTCAGACACCTCTCCGCGTGCGCCGTTACTATATCGTCATATCGACGGAGGACATTATATCTTATTGCGGGGGCGATGTCAAAAGGGTAGAAGAGGGTAGGGGCCGCTTTTCGGTCATTTAAAATGAAGTCTTTCGATCAGAGTGAGCAAAAGCGATAAATCTTTTTCCGAAAGTCCTGAAATTCCCTCCCGGGCGCTCTTCACAAGAGCGGGGTGGTCGATCTCCTCATTGAAAAAATCGCTTGGAGTGACGTCAAGATACTTGCAGATGTATAAAAATTCCGCCATGGAGGGCAGGCTGCGCCCGCTCACGATGCTCTGCATGTAACTTCTGCTGTGCCCAAGATCAAGGCTCATCTTATATTCTGAGACGCCTTTTTTTATTCTCAGTTCGGTGATTCGTTTTCTGATAAATTCACTGTCCAATTTTTTTCACCTCACCTGCTGTCAATTTTATGGTGAGTGCGAGATTAATGTTAACGCTATAATCATTAATTAGAGTCTTATTAACATCTTATATGTTGTATAATGGAGAAGCGTATATATGGTTGCTGCTGCAAGCAGCCGCGGGAAATGACATTCATTGCCGCGGACGGGGAAAGGAATATGTTTTTATGACAGAAACGGTGAGGAAACCGGCTGTGTTTAATGGAACGAGTTTATACAATACAGATAAAATGCTGTCTGGGATGCTGGACCTGACCGCTTCGACTCTTTATATAGCTGATCTTCCCAGCAGGACCCTCTATTTGTGGGACGCCAAAGAGCATTGCTGCGCTAAAATTCCCGGTGGCGGTGATATTACCAAGCTCTTTTTTCAGTACTGCGGCGGGTCATGCGAGGAGACCGACGAAGCCCTTGCCGCATTTGTCGAGGGGATGTTCAAAGGCAGAGAGCGTGACCGCATGATCTGCAGCTTTTCAATCGCAGGCGGCGAGCGGTGGCGTACTGAGGTATCGTATAAAAGTCTCATAGAAGACTCAGGCGGCCATAGCAGGTCTGTCTGCCTCATGCGCAGGCTGCGGATGGAGGAGACAAGATCTTTCTGCGCCGAACACAGGGCCTGTCTTGACGATTGGCTCAATCGCGGCATTAAAAACGGTTTTGTAAAGCTCTATCTGCAGCCGAAGATGAATTTGACGCGCCAAGAGATAACCGGCGCCGAGGTGCTGGCGCGTTACGAAGATCCTAGTAAAGGGCTGCTTACGCCCGACGATTTTATCCCTCAGCTGGAAGACGCGGGGCTGATAGGGATGCTCGACCTCTATATTATGGAGCGGAGTTACCGTCTGCTCCGTGACCTACGGGCGGCCGGTCTGAAACTGATCCCATTATCCGTCAACTTTTCAAAAAATACACTGCTTGCCCCCGGTCTACTTGACGAGGTGGAGAGGATCGGGGCCGGTTTTGAGGCGCTGCGGGGATACATGGAGATTGAGATCACGGAGAGCGTGGGGAATGTTTCACGCCCCGATTTCACCGCGGCCTGCGCGGCTCTTCGCGCCGCCGGATACAGGCTCGCCCTTGACGATTTCGGCAGCGAATATTCCAACCTCTACATGATGTCGGCCTTCCGCTTCGATGTGATAAAGATAGACAAAGCCGTCGTGGCGGAGGTCGCGGACAACGAGATCAGCCGGGCGCTCGTGGAGAGTACCGTGAATATCTGCGGCAAACTTGGCATCGGCTGTATCGCTGAGGGCGTCGAAAATAAAGAACAGGCGGAGATACTGACCACCCTTGGGTGCCCCGACGTGCAGGGGTATCTCATCGACAGACCGCTGCCCAGTGAGGAGTTCACCGTGAAATATCTTGAGGGCCGGTAACGGCGCGGAAGCGGCTACTTTTTGGCCGCCCGTGCCCTTCTTTTTTCAATGAAAAATTTTTGCAGCATTTCCGCGCATTCCGTGGCCAGCAGGCCGCCGGTCACGGCGCACCGGTGATACATCCGCGGGTCGCCGGGAATCTCATAAAGGGAACGGCAGCCGCCGGCCTTTGGGTCCTTAGCGCCGAAGACGATCCAGCCCATACGGCACTGGACGAGTGCGCCAGAGCACATGACGCAGGGCTCCAGCGTCACATAGATGGAGCAGCCGTCGAAGCGCCAGGAATTTATCTTCTTCGCCGCCTCCGTCATCGCGGCGATCTCCGCGTGCCCAAAGGGCGAATTGTCGCGGCTGCGCACATTATGCCCGCGGCCGATGATCTCTCCACCGCGGACCACCACCGCGCCCACCGGTATCTCACCGCACTCAAGCGCGCGGCGCGCCTCTTTGATCGCCTCTTTCATATAAATAATATCATCCATCTATGGCGGCTCCCCGTTTCTTGTGATATACTTACTAACGCTTCATGCGTGCCTGTAGCTCAGCTGGATAGAGTGCCGCCCTCCGGAGGCGAAGGTCTGGAGTTCGAATCTCCACAGGCACGCCACTTTTAAAAATCCCTCGGTGGCTATTATAAACGAAAAGACTAAGCGACTCACACGAAACGCGGAAAGCGGCGTTTCGGTTCGCTGCTTATCCGGAGGCGAAGGTCTGGAGTTCGAATCTCCACAGGCACGCCACTTATAAAATACCCACGGCGGCAATATCTTAAATGATTTAGGTGCGCTGATTGCAGGTGATCGGGATGGGTATTACTGTGTCTATCACGCTTTGCATGCCCCAATATCCTTGATACGGCAGGGGCTGTTGCCTTTTCATGTGACGAGCACGCAATATTATATTCTATGTGCCGCTGCTTCGCCGCGCATCGGTAATATTGAGGGTTAAGAAACATGTGATAATTATGAGAAAATAATGTAAATTTAGTCTATTGTCATCGGCAGGATAGTTTTTTTTACGATATGTTATACTCAGTTAAAGGTGTTTTTCGTTTCGCCTGTTCTCCGCTGATTCTTGCGGCGGCGCGGCGGAGCCGAGCAGCTCCTGATGATTCCAACGAAAGGAGAGCGAGTCGATGGCCTGTTGGACCGGACGGTGTCTCCGGCTCTGTCACAGAGAATGCTGAAAAAATTTGGACTGAGCAACACCATCCTCTTTTCAAAAATGGAAGAGGCTTTGAAATCGGTCCTGCCGATTGCGGCGATAGTCTTCGCCGTCTGTTTCGCGCTTGTGCCTGTGCCCGTCGGTGCGCTGCTGGCCTTTGTCTTTGGTTCGATCCTCCTTGTCATTGGAATGGGGCTCTTTACGCTGGGGGCCGATATCGCGATGACGCCGATTGGCGAGCATATCGGTTCGGCCGTTACACGGACGAGGAGCCTGTGGTTCATCCTGCTGATCAGCTTTCTTGTCGGCAGCTTTATCACTGTTTCGGAGCCGGATCTTCAGGTCCTTGCGGGGCAGGTCCCCAATATCCCTAACGCGGCCATTATCGGGGCGGTGGCAGCCGGTGTCGGCGTATTCCTGATGCTGGCGATGTTGCGTATGTTCCTAGGGGTACCGCTGCGGAATGTTCTGATCGTCTCTTACGCGCTTATCATTATTCTGGCCTTTTTTATACCGGTGGATTATATCGGGGTCGCCTTTGACTCAGGAGGCGTCACCACCGGGCCGATGACTGTACCTTTTATCATGGCGCTCGGCGTCGGCGTGGCTGCCTCCCGCAGCGACAGCAGCGCGCAGAACGACAGCTTTGGTCTTGTGGCCATCGGTTCCATCGGCCCGATACTTGCGGTTCTGATACTTGGCCTTCTCTATCCCGGAGGTGGCAGCGAATATACGCCGGTGGTAGTGCCTGATATTGAAAATTCTCAGGAGCTTTGGCATCTCTTTGCCGTTGAATTCCCGCGCTTCTTTTATGAGATCGCCCTTTCCGTACTGCCGATCGTCCTCTTTTTCCTCGCCTTCCAAATCTTTAAGCTAAGGCTCTATGGAACGGAAATTATCCAGATCACGGTCGGTATCCTGTATACTTATCTTGGATTGGTTCTCTTTCTTACCGGCGTGAATGTCGGCTTTCTGCCCGTTGGCAATTATATTGGGCAGCTGATCGGAGGACTGGAGAACAACTGGGTGATCGTCCCCATCGGTATGGTGATCGGTTACTTTATCGTCATGGCTGAGCCTGCCGTCCACGTGCTGAATAAGCAGGTGGTGGAGATAACGGCCGGCGCGATTCCCAAAAAGGCGATGAGCGTCAGCCTCTCGATCGGCGTCTCTATCTCTGTTGGGCTCGCGATGATGCGTATCCTGACGGGGCTGCCGCTGATGTGGCTCATCGTTCCCGGATATGCGATAGCGTTGGCGCTGAGTTTCATAGTGCCCCCTATCTTTACGGCGATCGCCTTCGACTCCGGCGGGGTGGCCTCCGGGGCGATGACGGCGACCTTCCTGCTGCCGCTGGCGATGGGGCTTTGTTCGGCGGTCGGCGGTAATATTACACAGGATGCATTTGGTGTGGTGGCGATGGTGGCAATGACGCCGCTGATCACCATTCAGCTTTTGGGACTGCTGTATATGCGCGGCGTCTCGGCGATGAAGAAAAATGAGCCTTGCCTATGATGGATTTGCTTAAACCTACAGGTTCGGAGGGGAGCGGTTATGAACGGAGTTAGTTTCGTGATTACGGTCGTTCAGCGCGAGTTGAGTGACAGCTACATAGATTTTTTTCATAAACATGGCGCCAACCTTGTATTCAGCTATCTCTGCGAGGGAACGGCGCAGAAGAAGGCGCTCCATCTGTGGGGGCTGGAGAAAAAGGAGATGCAGATCATCTGCTGTCTGTGCGGTTCGGAGGCTGCCAACAGGCTTCTTGACGGGCTTGTGTCGGAGATGCGGATAGACGCGCCGAATGCCGGTGTGGCCCTGATGCTCCCCGTGGACGGTGTCTCCGGAGTATCTAACGCGCAATGTCTGCCGGAAGGTTTGATAGACGACGAATTTAAGAAGAGGGTGGAAGATATGCAGTATTCGCTGATTGTCGCGATTGCCGAAAGGGGCTACGTCGATATGGTTATGGATGCGGCGCGTGAGGCCGGAGCGCGCGGCGGTACCGTCATCCACGCTAAGGGCACCGGAGCCCGCTTTGGCGCCAAATTTTTCGGCCTTACTATTGCGGCGGAAAAAGAGATGATCTACCTTGTCACCAGCAGTGAGGGCAAGGAAGCCATTATCGACGCAATCATTGACAAGGCCGGTCCCTCCACAGAGGCGAGGGCGATCGCCTTTACGGTGCCGGTTGAGCGGGTTGCGGGATTCTCAAAACTTTGAGGATTTTCAAAGTTTCAATATATAAAAGAAAATGCCGTCGGAAGCGAGGCGGTATTTTAGTCGTAACCGTGGCCGGATAAAGACAGGTAATTTTGAAAAAATGCCTATAAAATTTTGTGTCGTACCCTGACGTAGGGGCGCGTGTATTGTGTCCGGTATATTTTTCGATATGGGCTTCGTTCATCAGCCATTCAAAATGTCCATATGCGGTCTTTTATCACTGTTCTAATAAAGCCGAAATTACTAATGGGTTATCCTCCGTTCGCGGAGCATGACACTTATGTAAACGAAGAGGCTAATCGGTTTTCATGAGCGGCAGGTATGAAACGGCGTCGTTGATTTGCTTTTTCAGATATCTTTCATAACTATATTATGGTAAACTGTTTATTGGATAAACTAAAGTCTTTGCCCGTGCCGCTGGGGCTGTAAGGCCGGGTTTTGCAGGCGTTTTAAGCTTTATTCTCTGGGAGTGGACGATTATAGATATCTGCAAAAGAGGTGCCTGTTTACTTATTTATATCGTCTTTTTTCTCGTGCTGAATGCGCATATTGCAGCCGCTAACGGGCAGGGTGAGGCGGTAAAGATAGGCTTTTATGAAGACGGCGATTATATGAGCCGGAACAAGAGCGGCGAGTATGTCGGTTTCAACTTCGAGTATTTTCAAAAAATCACCAAGTATGCCGGCTGGAAGTATGAGGTCGTTGACGGCAAAAGCTGGGAAAATACCCTTAATATGCTCGAAAGAGGAGAGATCGATATTCTCCCCGCGGTCTATTACAACGACGAGAGGGCTAAAAGATTTCTTTTTTCACAGAGGCCGATGTGCAGTATCTATTCTACGCTGAATGTACGCGTAGATGATATGCGGTACGATTATGAAGATTTCTCGTCGTTTAACGGCATGCGCGTAGGCGTGATAAAAGATGGTCTGGACGCCGAGTATTTTAAGGAGTACTGCCGCAAAAACGGTTTTTCCGTCACGATCGTCCCCTATAGGGAGACCGCAGATCTTTTGTCCGCCCTTGACCGCGGCGAACTTGACGGCGTCGCCATATCACATCTTGGAAAGAACAGTGTTTTTCGCAGCGTGGCGCAGTTTGCCCCGCAGCCGCTGTATTTCGCCGTGGCGAAAGACAGGGAGAGGCTGGCCCGTACCCTTGACGAAGCGATGACCACGATAAAGCTGCGTGATCCATACTACGAGCAGAGGCTTTTTGAAAAGTACTTCGCCGTCAACGCTTTGCAGCGGCCGGTATTTACCAGGGAAGAGATGGATTATATCCCTAAAGCGCCGACTTTAAGGGCCGTTTATAATTACACTGAGGCCCCTTTGGAATATACTGACCCAAAAACCGGAGAATTTAAAGGTATCGTAGCCGATATGTTCCGTGTTATCGCGGCCTATTCCGGTTTGACATTTGAATTTTTGCCGGTACATAACCGTAATGAATCATGGAATATGGTCGACGGCGGCAGCGCGGATATTATTTGCGGTGTGGCGAACGATTACCTGTGGGCGGAAAGAAAACATGTTAACACCACCGTCTATTATTTACGCGCGCCATTTGTCTCCGTCAGCGTAAGCGGCGTCTCCGTCCGTAAGCGTATCGCTCTGCCGGAGGGCTGCTACTTTTCTCAAAAGATAGCGGAAGATAATCCACAGGCTGAGGTGGTCTATTATCCCTCGATCAGCGACTGCTTTGACGCTGTCGCGAAAAAAAGGGCCGATGTCACATATACGAACACCTATGTTGCGAATTACCTGCTGTCGGAACGAAAATATGAAAACTTCAATATGGCTGTGCTGAGCAACTATTATGACGATCTCAGCATCGGGGTTTCTAAAAGCGCCGATCCCCGCGTTTTCTCCATATTGGATAAATGTATTCAGTATATTTCCCGTGAGCAGATGGACTCAATAATCCTTGATAATTCCGTCATCTCAAGACCGGTGACTCTGCGGCGGATCGTCAGCGAATATCCGTTGGCGGCGGCCGGCGTGACGAGCGTTGTCTTTCTTGTCATTATCGGGGTCCTGGGCTACATAGCTGTCACGAATGCCGCGAATAACAGACGCTTCCACGCGCTGCTATACGTAGACGGCGTTACGGGGATATTCAATCTTAATAAATTCCGTCTGGATGCGGAGAAGATGCTTAAGGAGGCCGGGGATGATCCCTTGGCTCTCGTATACATGGATATCAATCAGTTTAAGACGATCAACGACAGCTTTGGTTTCAAGGAGGGCGACGAGATACTGAAACTGGCGGCGCGGACGCTCAAAGAAAACACCTCTCCCGACGAGTGCTGCGCGAGGGTATCCGCAGACCAATTCGTACTTCTCCTGCATTACAGCGATTGGGACGGGCTGCTGTCGCGGACGAATCTCATCGCGAAACAGATGGGCGCCGCGGTGGCGGCGATGAAGAAATCATATTCCATCTGTCTCACCTTTGGCGTCTATGTCACACAGCGCGGAGACAGCCCCGACGTCTCTCTGCTTATGGACTTTGCCAACTACGCGAGGATAAACGGCAAGAACACGGGTAAGAGTGTGACCCTGCGGTATGACGAAAAAATGCGCCAAGAGGAGCTTCGGCGCAGACATCTGGCCGATATAATGGCGCCGGCCCTGCAAAACGGCGAGTTTGTGCCCTATTTTCAGCAAAAGACCGATATGCGCACGGGGGAGACAGTGGGGGCCGAGGCGCTCGTGCGTTGGCTCCGCCGCGATGAGGGGCCGATTTCTCCCGGTGATTTTATCCCGTTTTTTGAGAGCAACGGCTTTATTATTGAGATCGACCTCTATATCTATGAACAGGTCTGTAAAACGATAAGGCGGTGGATGGACAGGGGGGTACGCCTCTTTCCCGTGTCGTCCAACTTTTCAAGGCTGCATTTTGAAGACCGGAATTTTCCCTATACCCTCGCTGAGATCGCGGACAGATACGGTGTTCCGCATGAATATCTTGAGGTGGAGATCACGGAAAATATTCTTATGGAGAATGTCGGGCAGATGCTGAGCCATCGTGATCTGCTGAAAAAACTGGGATTCCTCCTTTCCATAGATGATTTTGGCTCAGGTTATTCGTCGCTCAGCGTTCTGCAGCAGCTCTCCGCCGATACGATCAAACTTGACCGGAGCCTCATCTCCGACAGCTGCCATGAGAGGCGCGGAAGAATTATTGTCCAGGGGATAATCTCTATGGCGAAAGAACTGGGCATCGATGTAATTTGCGAAGGCGTTGAGACGAAGGAACAGGCGGAGATGCTGATCGGGATGGGATGTATCGCCGCACAGGGATTCTACTACGCCAAGCCGATGCCGCTGGATGACTTTGAGAAAAAATTTCTGCCATAGACAGTTGTAGTGTACGCATTATATTTCCTGCCGTTGGTGCGGCAGAGGGAAGTGAATCTGTGAATTCAAAAATTTTGCATTATCTTGTGCTCGTTATATTTGTATCCTCGGTGTTTTACGCCTGGCTGCTGGACTGGCGGCCCGGGGTCGTCGCCTGGCTCGTGCTCTCGGTCTCGGGGCTTGCCGCCGTAATGTCCGCGGCGATAATATTTCTCGACGCCAGAAAATAAGACGCCGCGCCTCTTCGAGCCTTATCCGCTGGAAAGGCTCTCTCCCTGTGAGCTGGCCGGCGGTTGAAAATAAAAAAGTCTCACAAACGTAGTGTTTGCAAGACTTGATATTTACTGGCGGAGAAGGTGGGATTTGAACCCACGTAGCGGCTCAGCACCGCTAAGACGATTTCGAGTCGCCCGCCTTCGACCACTCGGCCACCCCTCCCCGCATCTGAAGGACATAGAGCATTATACTCGATTTTTATAACTTTTCAAGCTCAATCTCGATAAAATATGTTTTTTGCCGTATAATCCCTGACATATGTTGTTGATATTCTGTAATTGTACTATACTTATACGCCATAAACTTCTAAAGTTAACAAAATGGAGGGCAGAAACGTGGCTTCAAAAAAATTTTTACAGACGACTAAGCGGGAGACCTTTATCATCATCGGTCTTTACCTGTTGTTTTTCTTTTGGTGGTATATGACCGCATACGGTTTTGGCGACGACCCGTCGCAGTACCGCTATGTATTCGGCTTTCCTGAATGGTTTTTCTACAGCTGTATCGCGGGCTATGTGGGAATATCTTTTATCCTGTGGATCGTGATCCGGCTCTTTTTTAAGGAATTGCCGCTTGATGAAGAGAGAGATGGGGTAAGAAAAGATGATTGACCATATGGGGATGATCGTGCCGCTGATCCTGTACTTTATCCTGATTATGGGGATCGCGCTATGGGGCAGCCGCGCAGCCGGTAAGCGGAGCGACACCAAGGGGTTTATGGAGGAATATTTTATCGGCAGCCGTTCGATGGGCGGTTTTGTACTCGCAATGGCGATAATCACGACATATACGAGTGCCAGCAGCTTTGTCGGCGGCCCCGGCGTCGCCTATAACGTCGGTCTTGGATGGATACTTCTCTCAATGATCCAGGTGCCTACGGCCTTTCTTACACTCGGCGTGCTGGGCAAACGTTTCGCGCTCATCGCGCGGCGCACGAACGCGGTGACTATAACGGATTTTATCCGCGCCCGCTATGGCAGCGACCTCGTGGTGATCCTCGCATCTCTGTCTCTGCTGGTATTTTTCATGGCCTCGATGCTGGCGCAGTTTATCGGCGGCGCGAGACTCTTTGAGTCCGTCACGGGGTATTCCTACCAGACGGGGCTGCTGATTTTTGGACTTACTGTGGTCATTTATACGACGGTCGGCGGCTTCCGCGCCGTAGTGCTGACCGATACGATCCAGGGAGTGATGATGCTTTTCGCCTCGCTTGCGATCCTCTACGCGGTCATCACCGCCGGCGGCGGTGTGGAGAGTATCATGCAGACGCTATATTCAATAGACCCCCAGCTTCTGACTCCCACAGGCGGCGGCAACGCGATCCCTAAGCCCTTCATACTCTCCTTTTGGGTGCTCGTTGGCATCGGTATCCTAGGACTGCCGCAGACGACGCAGAAATGTCTAGGCTATAAGGATTCGCGTTCGATGCACAACGCGATGATCATCGGGACCTTCGTCGTCGGCTTCACGATGCTGGCGATGCATCTTGTCGGTGCGATGGGCCGCGCCGTAATTCCTGATATCACGGTTGGCGACCTTGCCGTGCCCACGCTTACGGTACGCCTGATGTCACCATTCTGGGCGGGGATATTTATCGCGGGACCGCTCGCCGCGATCATGTCGACGGTGGACTCGATGCTGATCATGTGTTCGGCGGCCATCGTAAAGGATCTTTATTTCCACTATATCGTGAAGAACGACGAGAGCCGTCTGTCGCCGAAGAAGGTACGCGGCATGAGCCTTGTGGTGACAGCGGTCGTCGGCGTGCTGGTATTTTTCGCGGCGATGAAGCCGCCCTCTTTGCTCGTATGGATAAACCTCTTCGCCTTCGGCGGCCTCGAGGCTGTATTCTTCTGCCCGACGCTCTTTGGCCTCTACTGGAAGCGGGCCAATTCCACGGGCGCCATTTTGTCGATGATCTGCGGCGCGGCGGCTTTCTTCTGGTTCAACATCACAAAGACGAGTATCGCCGGTACGACCGCCATCGTGCCGACGCTGGTTATCGCGATCACCGCCTTTGTCGCGGGAAGCCTTCTGGGCCGTCCTGAAAGCGAAGAAAAGCTTAAGGTTTTTGAAATCTAGCATCATAAATCGGCGTTTATAAGCACGATTTGCGTCATAAAAAGGGGGCTCCGAATCCTCACCGTATGAAGATACGGTTCCGGTATCGGAGCCCCCATTTTATTTAGCAACTCGCACTTCTAAACGCCGATTTAGCTTCGAGTGGGGAAACGGTATATCGCGATTTGGCAAAGATTTTGGCGCCCTCTCTGAGGGAGCTCCCCGCGAAGCGGGGTGAGGGAGTTTTGACCTTAGGTTCTCCCTCGGCTTTTGCCGCGGGCTCTGTATGTCGCGGTTCCCGCGACATACAGAGCAACACTCCCTCAGTCTCGGCGGAAAAACACCGCCGAGCCAGCTCCCTCACATGAACAGAGTCCCGCAAACCGGACAACGCTATAAAAGCTCCCAAGGGTATCAAAAATTTATTCAATAAAGAGACTTCGATATTGCATCGGAGCCTTTTTCAATTTTATCTGTATCCTGTCGTTATTATAATACCTTATATATTCGTCTATGGCATCTTTGGCCTCCTCGTAGTTCTCCCATTTTACTCGGTTGACGAGTTCTGATTTAATGTGACTAAAGAAGTTTTCTGCACATGCATTATCCAAACAATTTCCTTTCCTTGACATTGAGACCTTGAGTCCGTATCTTTGTGTCAGGTTGAAATATGCATGGCTTGTATATTGAAACCCCTGGTCGCTGTGGAGGATTGGTCCATCAGCGACCACCTTATTATTATTTTCAAATGCTTTCTTCAATGTATCGGTTACTAACTTAATATTATTATTACGACTGATTTGATATCCCTGTATGGAATTATCAAAGAGATCTTTTATCATGGAGAGGAATATATTACCCTTTTTTGTTCGTATATATGTGATATCAGTAACCAGTTTCTGGTTTGGTCTGTCGGAACGAAATTCTCTGTTCAGGATATTCTCATAGCTGTGGATATTTCCTGACATCACTTTAAACTTTTTCTTTTTTCTTATTTCCGCTTGAAGTCCCGCTTTTTTCATAACACGCCTTACCCTCTTATTGTTTACATGAATGCCAATGAAGTTGTTGAGCCACAGAGTCATTCGCCTGTACCCATAAGTGTTTTTGTTGATATTCTGTCCCGTTCTTATTGCTTCTATGAGAGGACCGTCTTTATCTTTCATTCCACGCCGCTTTAGCCAACTGTAGTATGCGGAGCGTGATACGGACAAAAATCTACACATTCCACAGACAGAATGTTTTGTTGAAAATTCAAAAATGATCCTGTATTTAATATTTCTTTCTATCACCACCTTTGCAGCTCTAAGGCTTTTTTTAATACGTCGACCTGCATTTCCAGCTCTTTAATCTTTTCTATGCTATTTGTAACTTCCAATTTCTTATCTGGACAGTCTTGTTTTGAACTAGAAATATCCCCTTGTTCGATAAATTCCTTACACCATCGTCTTAAAAGAGAGGGACTTGAAATGTTAAAAGATGAGGTAACATCTACCATAGTACGTCCCTCTTCTAAATGAGCCGAAACAGCTTCAAGTTTTACAGCCTTGCTGTAGGTTCTTTTTTTCCTTGTATCATCCAGTAAGTCCTTCTGTCCGCTCTTATATAAAGATATCCATGTTTTAACAGAATCAGGACTAACACCAAGTTCTTCAGCAATCCGCCTTCGTGGAATTCCCTGTTTGTGCATCTCAATTGCTCTTATTCTTTCTTCTGTTTTACGTTTACGCATAGAAGATCCCCCTTTATATGTATTTAGTTTTATTATAATCCAGGGGCTTTATTTGGCTGTCCGATTTTCGGGATGCTGTTCAACAGAGGGCGCCTTTAAGGGCAAAGTCAAAAGATAAATCGCTGTTTATCTCTTCGCCCACCCGAAGAAAATCGGTTTTGCAAAATTCACATGATAGTAGGAAAATCGGCGCGAAGAAGTGCCGTAGGCTAGATAAGCCGGTCTCTGAGTACCGGAGCCGTATTGTTCATACGGTGAGGACACTCAGAGACCGGCTTATGACGCATACGGTGCTTATTCACGCCGATTTTGATAAACGCCGATTTAAGTTTGCTTTTTGAGAGGAAGCTGTGCTATACTAAGGAGCGGTGTATAGCACACACAGGCGTTGACGCAAAGGAGGTTCCCGCAGAGCGGGCTCCGGCGCGGATGAGACGTCTGGAGGAAAAAACAGGAGGGATTCACATGGGAGTAGTAAGTATGAAACAGCTTCTTGAATGCGGCGTCCACTTTGGACACCAGACGAGACGCTGGAACCCGAAGATGAAGCCGTTCATCTTCACGGAGCGCAATGGTATCTACATCATCGACCTTCAGAAGACGGTCAAGGGCCTTGAGAAGGCCTACGATTTCGTCCGCGAAGTCTCGAAGTCGGGCGGAAGCATCCTCTTTGTAGGGACGAAGCGCCAGGCGCAGGACCCCATCCGCGACGAGGCTCTTAAGGCCGGACAGTTCTATATCAACCAGCGCTGGCTTGGCGGTCTTCTCACAAACTTTACTACGATCCGCCGCCGCGTGATGCGTATGACGGAGCTGCAGCAGATGGAAGAGGACGGCAGCATCAACAAGTATCCGAAGAAAGAGATCATCCAGCTTCGCAAGGAACGCGAGAAGCTGGAAAAGTATCTCTCCGGCATTAAAGATATGAAGGACATCCCCGATGCCCTCTTCATCATTGACCCCCGTCGTGAGACGATCGCCGTTCTTGAGGCTCACAAGCTTGACATCCCCGTAATCGCGATCGTAGATACGAACTGCGATCCTGATGTCGTTGATTATCCCATCCCCGGCAATGACGACGCTATCCGCGCGATAGAGCTCGTCGTTGGCCTGATGGCCAACGCCTTCATAGAGGGTCGTCAGGGTCAGGATGCCCGCATAGAGGAGAAGGAAGAAGCCGCCCCTGTAGTGGAAGAAGAGGTCGCCGAACTTCCCGCCGAGGATATCTCGGAGGATGAAATGAAGCTTCGCGCGAAAGAGCTTGCCGAGCAGAAGGGCTGGAAGGAGACTAACTAAGATGGCAGAAATTACAGCAGCAATGGTGTCCGAGCTTCGCGCTCGCACATCGGTCGGAATGATGGACTGCAAAAAGGCGCTCGTAGAGTGCTCAGGCGATATGGAGAAGGCCTGCGACTATCTTCGTGAGAAGGGACTCGCCAAGGCGGCCAAGAAGGCTGAGCGCACCGCGGCTCAGGGCAAGATGTTTACCTATATTCACAGCAACGCGAAGCTTGCCGTTCTTCTTGAACTTGACTGCGAGACGGACTTTGTCGCCCGCACGGAAGAGTTCAACACGCTCGGACATGAGATCGCGATGCATATCGCCGCCGCCAACCCCTCATACATCAAGCCGGAGGATGTCCCCGCCGAAGTGCTGGAGCATGAGAAGATGGTCATCATGGCTCAGGCGCGCGAAGAGGGCAAACCCGAGAAGATGCTTGAAAAGATCGCCGAGGGCCGTATCAACAAGTTCTACGAGGAAAACTGCCTCCTGGAGCAGAAGTACATACGCAACCCCGACGTCAAGATAAAGGATCTTATCGTCGAGAACATCGCGAAGATCGGTGAAAATATCGTCGTTCGCCGCTACGCCCGCTTCATGATCGAGGGCTAGCTTCCAAACGAACCGTTAAAGGCGAGGGATTTTTAATCCCTCGCCTTTTTTCTAGGCGAATGCCGATCCGGCGATTTTTTTCAATGTATTTAACGGCCTCTGTGCCGTCGTTTCAGGCGGCCGGCTGAATTTTTAGCTCCTGCGCGAATGAGGCGGTCCGCCTGCGGCGCGCGGGAGGGATATTAGAATTTTACAAGCGAACTTATTTGTCCGCCGGGCGGTTATTGGGTTATTATAAAAAGCGGCTGCTAATAGAAAAAATAAATCTGTTCGGAAGGTGGTTAATGTTATGGAACGCAAATACAGCAGGGTTCTTCTCAAACTCTCCGGTGAAATCTTGGCGGGAGAGGGACATTTCGGCCTTGACTATGAGGCAATACGCGGGATATGCGAACAGATAGTTGAGGTCGCAGGCGAGGGTATCGCCATATCGATGGTGGTCGGCGGCGGGAATATCATCCGCGGCGCGCAGACCACAAGTATCGAACGCGCGCAGGCCGACTATATGGGAATGCTCGGCACGGTGATAAACGCGCTGGCCCTGCAGGATACGCTTGAACGCCTAGGACAGCCGACGCGCGTGCAGTCGGCGATCGAGATGCGTCAGATCGCGGAGACGGTCATCCGCCGCCGCGCGATACGCCACCTTGAAAAGGGACGGATCGTCATCTTTGCCGCCGGTACCGGCTCACCCTATTTTTCCACTGATACGACCGCCGCGCTGCGCGCCTCTGAGATCGGTGCGGACTGCCTGCTGAAGGCGACGAAGGTCGACGGGATATATGACAAAGACCCGGCGAAGTACAGCGACGCCGTGAAGCTGCCGCACGTCTCGTATATGGACGCGCTGCAGATGCAGCTTAAGGTGATGGACGCCGCGGCCTTCTCGCTCTGCCAGGAAAATAAAATTCCCATCGTCGTGTTCGACGTGCTCAAGAAAGGCAATCTGCGCAGACTGCTGATCGACGGAGAAAATATCGGCTCGATGGTCTCTTAAAGCAGCGAGGAATTGCTTTTTCCTCCGCCTTTGGAAAGAGGCTAAAGAGTGTTATAATCATAAAAAACATAAGGAGTGACCTGCATGCCTCAGAACGTACTTAAAGAACTGACCTCACGCTGCGAAAAGAGCATCGAACACCTGAAGGGTTCTATGCTTGGCGTCCGCACAGGAAGAGCGCATCCCGCACTTGTTGAAGAGATAAAGGTGGATTATTTCGGAACGCCGACTCCCGTCAAGAATATGGGCAGCGTTAATGTGCCGGAGGCACGCCAGATCGTTATCACCCCGTGGGACAAGACCGCCATGAAGGCCATTGAAAAGGCTATACAGTCTTCGAGCCTCGGCATCACGCCGCAGAACGACGGCGAGTCTATCCGCCTCAATCTGCCTGAGCTCACGCAGCAGCGCCGCGTCGAACTCAAGAAGATGGTCAATAAGATGGCGGAGGACGGGCGTGTAGCTGTGCGCAACATCCGCCGCGACGCGCTCGAAATCCTTAAAAAGATGGAAAAAGAGAGCAAGATAACCGAGGACGACCTAAAGAAGTTCCAAAAGGAGGCGCAGGACAAGACTGACGCCTTCATCAAGAAGATAGACGCGGTGCTTGCGGATAAAGAAAAAGAGATAATGGATAAGTAGCGCAAACCTCAAGCCGCCGGATACGGCGGCTTTTTTGTTGCCGCCATGACAGAGAGAGAATTGTTTGCAAGGGTAAAAGAGGCGGGCGGAAAAGCCTATCTTGTAGGCGGCGCCGTCCGCGACAGGCTGATGGGGCGCGCGGCTCACGACCGCGACTATGTCGTCTGCGGCCTGTCGCCGGAGGTATTTCACGCGCTCTTCCCTGGGGCGCGGCTGGTGGGACGTTCCTTTCCGGTCTTTCTTCTGGAGGTGGACGGCCAGCTTTGCGAGACCGCCTTCGCGCGCCGCGAGCGAAAAAACGGCTCCGGCTATAAGGGGTTTGAGGTCTGCTGCGCTCCCGATATAACGATAGAGGAAGACCTTTACCGGCGGGATACGACGGTAAACAGCATGGCGCTCGGCGCGGACGGCTGCCTGGTCGACCCCTACGGCGGAGCGTGCGATATTAAGCTGCGGCTGATACGGGCCACCTCGGAACACTTTTGCGAAGACCCGCTGCGAGCCCTGCGCGCGGCGCGTCAGGCGGCGCAGTTAGACTTTTCCATAGAGGCGGCGACGCTTGCGATGATGGGACGCTGCGCGGCAGAGCTGAGGGACGAGCCGCGGGAGCGTAAATTTGCCGAGCTTGAGAAGGCGCTCGGCGCGCCGCGTCCCTCGCGCTATTTCCGCAGTCTGCTGGCCGCGGGGCTCCTTGAGCAGGAATTTCCCTGGCTGTACAGGCTCATAGGCCAGAGCCAGCCGCCGGAATACCACCCCGAAGGCGACGCCTTCGAGCATACGATGCTGGTACTCGACCGTGCCGCGGCGATGACGGAGCGAGCCGAGGTGCGCTTCGCGGCGCTGATGCACGATATCGGCAAGGGTGAGACGCCGGCGGAGACGCTGCCGCACCATTACGGACACGAGGAGCGCGGCGGCGCGCTTATGAAGGATATCTCGGAGACCTTAGGGCTGCCGCGCCTCTGGAGCCGCTGCGCGAGGTTTGCGGCGGTGGAGCATATGCGCCCCTCGCGCATGAAAAACCCCGCGAAGATCAGGGATCTGCTCCGGGCGCTTGAGGGCGAGCCGCTGGGAGCTGACGGTTTTCGGACCGTCATCGCCGCCGACGGCGGCGAGATCCCGGACTTTCTCCTCGATTATGAAAGATTTCTGGCGACTATTAAGGCCGCCGCGAAATGCCGTGTGCCCGAGACTCTCGAGGGGCCCCAGATAGGCGAATATATCCGTTCAAATGAAATCCGGGCGCTGCGCGAAGCGCTGAAGGAGACCGGATAAAAAAGCGTGTCCTCCCGTTACATCTTTTCTACTGTTATAAAACACTCCGCGTAGGGCGCGCCCCTCCCCGGAGCCTCGTATGCGCTGGTCAGCCTGTTTAGTCCCGGCAGCCCCTGCATCGCCCAGGCGGTATCTTCCCCGAGGGAGCGGTCTATCGCCGCGCGCATGGTAAGTTCCGCGCCGTTGGCGGAGAGAATGCGCACCCTGTCTCCGTCCGCTATCTTTCTCTCCAGACAAAATCTTTCCGGCAGATTGACGATCGGCTCCATACACGACGCCGGAGCGTCGATATTTTGCCCGTTGATGTACAGCTCCGAGTGAACGGTGACGAGGCGCAGGTGTCCCGCCGGTATTTTCAGCGGCAGCGGCGTCGTCTCCGGCAGCCGCGCACGGGAGGCGGAGAGCTTCCAGTAGCATGGTTCGTCCCAGAGATAGAGGTTCCGCGAGACCTCGCGGAGGCGGGCGTCGACGGAGATCATCCGTCCCATTTGCGAGAAGAGCCCCCTCATATCAAGGTCGAGGCCGAGACGTTCCGCGAGGGCGCCGTATGTCTCCCAGTCGCTGCGGCACTCGCCTCGCGGGGCGGCGACGCGTTCATTGCGGCTGATGTAGCTGTGCCCGTAGCCGCCGATCCAGTCCTCCTCTTCGAGGAAGATCGAGGCGGGCAGCACAAGGTCGCAGAGCTCGGCGGTACGCGTCATAAAGACCTCGCTGCATACTTTGAAATCCACCGCGGCCAGTGCCTCCTCGATCAGCCGCGAATCGGGCGACTGCTGCGCGGGGTTGGCGCAGAGGATGTTCAGCACCCGCACGGGAGGCTCCGCCTTCAGCAGCTCGGCGGGCCAGGTGGTGACGCCGAAGCGGCGTATGTTGGAACTTTCCTCAAAAATCCCCTCGGGAAAGAGCGCCCCCTCGTCTTTGCTGAACGAGAGCCCCGCCCGCGCGTCTTCAAAGCCGCCGCAGAGCACCGCGAGGGCGAATATCCAGCGAAACTGCATGTCTCCGTGCAGATAGCGCTGCGCGCCGTAGGCGGGAATGTGGACGACGGGGTAATGCGAGAGGAGCCAGCGGTATATCTCCTCGGCGGTTTCCTCCGAAAGGCCTGCCTGCGCCAGCAGCCGCTCCATATCCGCGTTATGCAGTACCCGGAGAAATTCTCCGTGATTTACGGCACGCGCGCGCCAGCCGCGGCAGTCCCTTTTATCATCCACCAACCGGCGGCAGAGCCAGGCGGCGAGCGCCCAGTCTCCGCCCGGCGATATCCGCCAGAAGCGGTCGCTCTGCGCCGCCGTCGCCGAGAGGCGCACCTCGACGCAGGCCGTCTCCCCGCCGCCGCGCCGCAGCGCCGCGAGGCCGGGGGCCATCTGCGGCTGCGTATGGCGGCTGTTGCGTCCCCAGAAGAGCAGGCCGCGCGCCGTGGAGATATCCTCCAGAGGAACATAGGGGACGCCGAAGCCGCAGGTAGATTCTTTAAGCCCCGCCGAGCCGATGGAGGAGCAGAGGGTTCCTTTGGTTTTCGTGAAGCCGCCGAGGGCGGCGTAGAAGGCGGGGATCAGCTGTTTGGAAAAGGTCATGGAGCCCGCGCTGGCGAATGACATCACGGAGAGCGGGCCGCAGTCCTTAACTGCCGCCGATATCTTTTCGGCCCACAGGCCGAGCGCCTCATCCCAGGAAATTTTTACCCAATCCGCGCCGCGGCGCATAAGCGGATGAAGCAGCCGCCGCGGGTCGTTGATCCGTTTTATAAAACGCCGCCCCTTGGCACAGATGAAGGAGCACTGTTTGTTGGCGGGATTTACGCGCAGCTCTATGTTGCCGCCGTTTACCCGCGCGAGCATCGAGCAGGCGCAGGGGCAGTCGTAGGGGCAGGCGGTAGTTTTCCATTCGCTGTTCATTTCGTATCTCTCCATATTCATATTATAATTTAGATTTTTATATAGCGCGCGCCTTGGCCCTGTGGAAAATTCTTATCTTTTAGAGGCATAACGTTCAGCTTTTTTGGCGGAATTGAGCGTCCCGGCTTAACTTTGCCGTCTCCAGCCGGCAATTTTGTTGTTTTTTACTAATTTTTGCAACCGCTTGCATGATTAAAAAATATACTGTATAATACCATCAGTTCAAATCAAAGGGAGGCATGACGGATGAAGACGCGGATTTCACGGGAGATACGAGACCATATTGACAGCTTCGCCGTTATGCCGGGTGTTTTTTAAGAGAGACTGTTCCGTTGGGGGGCGGTCTTGTTTTTTGCGGAAATACGGATTTACAAAATAAAAGCGTAGGAGGGGTTTTTGATGGCGGAACTTAGAGAAAAGGCGAAACTGATGAACGCGCAGGATCTTAATCGCGTCATTCGCCGCATCGCCCACGAGATGGTGGAGCACAACAAGGGTACCGACAACATGGTACTGGTGGGTATCCACCGGCGCGGCGTCTACATCGCGCGCCGTCTGCAGAAGCTCATTGAAGAGGCCGAGGGCTCGAAGGTGCCCTGCGGAGAGCTGGACATCACGCTCTACCGCGACGACCTCACGACTCTTTCCGAGCAGCCGATCGTGCACAGCACGAGAATGCCGGTGGATATCTCCGGCAAGCATCTCTTCCTTGTGGACGACGTGCTCTTCACCGGACGCACCGTCCGCGCGGCCCTAGAGGCCCTTGTGGACCTTGGCCGTCCCCAGATAGTGCAGCTGGCCGTCATCATCGACCGCGGCCACCGCGAGCTCCCGATACACGCCGACATCTGCGGAAAGAACGTACCGACATCGAAAAACGAAGTAATCGAAGTAAAAGTAGAAGAACTTGACGGAAAGGACGAGGTGGTAATCTGTGAGCGCGATGCTTAACGAGATCGGACAGATGACCTGGCGTCATCGCAGCGTAATAGACCTTGACTGCTGGACAAGAGAGGAGCTCTATTTCTTCCTCGATCAGTCGCGGCATATGGAAAATGTAATGGACCGCCCCGTGAAGAAGGTCCCCGCGCTTCGCGGCAAGATGTGCGTCAACCTCTTCTTTGAGAACTCGACGCGCACCAGGGTCTCCTTCGAGCTTGCGGAGAAGATGCTCTCCGCCGACGTCGTCAACTGGTCGGTCTCCGGCTCAAGCGCCGCGAAGGGCGAGACGATGCGCGATACGGCCTGGACGCTTGAGGCGATGGGCGCGGATATCGTCGTCATGCGCCACGGAGCGGTAGGCGCGGCGCAGTACCTTGCCTCGAAGCTCAAGCGCGGCATCGTCCTCAACGCGGGCGACGGCACCCACGCGCACCCGACGCAGGCTCTGCTTGATGTTTACACGGCCTGGAAGCACTTCGGAGATCTAGAAGGCCGTAAGATCGCCCTCGTCGGCGACGTCCTTCACAGCCGCGTGGCGCGCAGCGACGTCATAGCCTTCAAGACGATGGGCTGCGAAGTGGTGCTCTCCGGACCGCCGACGCTGATGCCGAGAGAGGTCGAACAGCTCGGCGTGAAGTATGACCGCGACCCGCGCAAAGCTGTCGAGAACGCCGACATGGTCTACATGTTGAGAATACAGCGCGAGAGACAGCAGGACGGCCTCTTCCCCTCGGTCGACGAGTACCACCGCTGGTGGGGCGCCGACGAGGAGCTCATGAAATATGCCAATCCCGGCGCTCTCGCGATGCACCCCGGCCCGATAAACAGGGGCGTTGAGATCGCCTCCGAGGTTGCCGACGGACATCAGAGCGTGATACTCGAACAGGTGCGTTCAGGAGTCGCTACAAGAATGGCGCTTCTCTATCTCTGCGGCGGAGGTGCAAGGTAATGGAAAAGATTCTTTTTAAGGGTTTTAAAATATTCAATGGCAAGGAATTCATAAAGGACGACTGTCTTCTCGTCGAAGAGGGCAGGGTCGCGAAGATCGGGACGGCGCTTACCTGCGAAGGGGCGGAGGTCGTCGAGGGCGGCGGCCGTCTGCTGACCCCCGGCTTCATCGACCTTCACGCGCACTTCCGCGATCCCGGCGGCGAGTGGAACGAGGATCTTAACAGCGGCGCGCACGCGGGCGCCGCGGGCGGATTTACGACGCTCGTAGCGATGCCGAACACGAAGCCCGCGGTCTCCGAACCGGCGCTTATCGAATATGTCATAAGCCACGGGGCGGCGGCCAAGGCCGCGCGCATCCTGCCGGCGGGCTGCGTGAGCAAGAACCGCGAAGGCAAAGAGATATGCGAGATGGAAAAGATGACTGAGGCGGGCGCGGTATTCTTCACCGACGACGGCGCGCCGGTAGCCACCAGCCAGCTTCTGCGCCTCGCGCTGCTCTACACGGGGAAGAAGCTCCCCCGCGTCATGGAGCACCCCGAGGAGATCAGCCTCTTCAAGGGCGGACAGGTCCACGAGGGCCGCGTCAGCGTAATGTCCGGCCTTAAGGGCATCCCCGGAGCCTCCGAAGAGATCGACGTGGCGCGCGGCATCGCCCTTGTGCGCGACACCGGCGGACGCATCCACTTCACGCACCTCTCAAGCGCGGGCGCCGTCGAACTCATCCGCAACGCGAAACGCGCGGGGCTCGACATCACCTGCGATACAACCTTCCATCACCTCACGCTCAACGAGAACGCGGTCATCAACAGCGGATACAACTCGCGCTTCAAGGTGAACCCGCCGCTTCGCTCCGCCGAGGACCAGAAGGCGCTCTGGGAGGGTATAAAGGACGGCACGATAGACGCGATCGTCACGGATCACGCGCCGTGGCACATGGATGAGAAGGATGAGCCCTTCCAGGAGGCCCCCTTCGGAATAGCCTCCCTCGAATGCGCCGTCGCCGTGCTTCTCGACTACCGCAGCCGCAACTATCCCGACGTCCCGCTCGAACTTCTCTTCACGAAGATGACCGCCTCGCCGGCCTCGCTGCTTCCCGAAAAATGGCAGGGGCTCGGCCGCATCGAAGAGGGCGCAACCGCCGACCTCACGGTCATTGACGAGGACAGGACCCGCATCGTCGACTGCCGCACCTGGAAGAGCAAGGCCCGCTGCTGCCCCTGGGAGGGCGTCGCGCTGACGGCCTGGCCGGTGATGACCTTCGTCGAAGGCCGTAAAATCTGGCAGGACGAAGAGGAGCTCTAAGGGAAATACCGCCCGCAGCATAAAAATTCGCCGTATACCACAAGTGACGGTAATGAAGTTATAATATTGAAAGACTGACGATAGCACAACTGTGACGCGGTTGTGCTATCGTCGTACGGAGGGACGAACATATATGGATAACAATAAATGCGGACTCATTGTGGCGCTTGACCTGCCGTCGCTTGACGGTGCGAGGGATTTTCTCGACAGGCTCGACAAGGCTACAAAATATGTTAAGGTAGGGCCGCGCCTTTACGCGCTCGGCGGCGTCGCCTTCGCGAAGGAGATAATCGACCGCGGCTACGAGCTCTTTCTCGACCTCAAACTGCATGACATTCCCAATACGGTGGCCTCGGCGGTGGAGCCGCTCTCCGAGCTCGGCCTCTGGGCGCTTACCATTCACACCTCCGGCGGCTACGAGATGATGGCCCGCAGCGTCGCGATGCGCGATAAGACGGGCAGCCGCATGAAGCTGCTCGGCATCACCGTGCTTACGAGCCTCGGCGGCGAACTCTGGAGCGACGTCCACCCCGGCTGCGACATGCAGCAGGCGCTGGTTGGACGCGCGGAGACCGCTCAGCGCGCGGGACTCGACGGCATCGTCTGTTCGCCGCTCGACCTCGAACTTCTCAAGGGCCGCGCGGAAAAGCTGCTGCGCGTCGTGCCGGGAATCCGCGCTAAAAAGGTGAGCACCGAGGATCAGACGCGCGTCGCCACCGCGAAGGACGCGGCGGAGGCCGGCGCATCATATATCGTCGTCGGACGTCCGATACTGGAGGCCGCCGATCCCATCGCGGCCGCGAAGGATATACTGAAAACTCTGGGGGAGGTCTCGCACTGATGAGCTGTTCCTGCGAAAAAAATGAAGTTTCAAAAAAAATACTGGAAATGATGAAGGAGAGCGGTGCGCATCTGCAGGGTCACTTCAAGCTCACCTCCGGACTGCACAGCGACAACTACATGCAGTGCGCGCTGATGCTGCGCTATCCCAAGTTTGCCGCCTATGCCGGCGAGGAGCTCGCGAAGCTGCTTGCGCCCGCGAAACCGGACTTTATCCTTTCACCCGCCCTCGGCGGCCTGATAATCGGCCACGAGGTCGCCCGCGCGCTCGGCGTGCCATTTATATTCACCGAGAGGGTCGACGGCGAGATGCGTCTTAAAAGATTCCCGCATCCCGGCAAACTCCGCTTCGCTCTGGTGGAGGATGTCTGCACGACCGGCAAATCATCGCGTGAAGCGGCGCAGATATTGGCCGCAGACGGCGCGGAATGGGTCGCCTCCGGCAGCATCGTCGACCGCCGTTCGCCCGACTGCCTGCCGGACTGGGATCTCAAGTCTCTCGTCAAAGTCTGTTTCGCCACCTACACGGCGGAGGAGTGCCCGCTCTGCAAAGAGGGGCTTCCTCTTGTAAAGCCGGGGAGCCGTCCAGACGCGAAATAAATGAGGAAAGAATCGCCGCGGCGCGGTCTGCTTTTTATGCTGCGCCTCATGGCTTTCGCTTTGATATTGTCCTTCGGCTGCCGCGGTACGGAGGCGGCAGCCGCGGGCGTTATGAAGATCGCGGTCACTTCGCCGTGGCTCTATGAGGTCGCATCTTTTATCGGCGGCCGACAGGCGCAGGTACGCGCCCTGTCGGTATGGAACGAGGCTGGCAATACCGTCGCCACGGGGCGCCCGCGTGCCGGCGAACTGGTGATTGCATTCGACCCGGAAGACGCCGCCCGCTTAAAGATCGGCGCTCAGAATAAGAACCTCAGACTGCTTTACCAAAAGAGGCCGATGAGCGAAGCCAAGATGCGAGCGGCCTTTTTCGACCCCGCGATGCTGCCCTTCATCGCGCAGGAGATCATGAAGATCATGGCCGCCGCCGATCAGAGAAATTACTCCTATTACCAGCGGAGGCTGGCGGAATTTCAGTCGCGTATCGACAGTACGATGGGCATCGGCAGGCATCTGCTCGCGGGCGTAAATATTCTTGACCTCACCGGCGCGGAGGGGACGTGGGTGCGTTCGTCGATAACCGGCGTCGTGCGTCCTCCCGAATCAGTCTGGGCCGGATGGCTCGCGGGAGACAGCGTCGCCCTGCGCGCGGCGCTTGACGAGGCCTCGCGGCGCGGCTGGCTGCTGCTGTTAGACCCCTGGACGCCGGAGGCGATACGCTCCGCGGCCACAGCCTACCCCTACCGCCTCACGCTGCCCCTGCCGCCGAAAGATACGGAATTTTTCGTCTTTCTGCATGAAATATTCACGATCATCGCCAACCGTGTGAAGACCGGCGCGCAAAGGGCTAAAATATAGCATAACCGTAATTCTATTTACTGAAAATAATCAATACATATCATGATAAATAATGTAAAATAAATGCGCCTGAAAACATCCGGCACTGGTTGCCGTATGCTGTTATTTTAACGGAAAAGAGGAATCCTCTATGATAATAGAAAAAAAACTGCGAAGATTTTGCGCCGCGGCGGTTTTCTGTCTGATGTGCGCCGCCATTCCTGCGGCGGCTACCGAAGCTCCCGCGGAGACCGTTAAGCGCCAGAATACTCTCTCGGCCGACGACATTCAGTACAACGTGAACACCGGCGACGCCCGCGCCAAGGGCAGAGTCGTGATAACGCGGGAGGGCTCGGTACTCAAGGGCGACGAGGCCGAGGGCAACACCGATAAAGAGATCATGACGATCCGCGGCAATGTGAGCGGTAACTTTCCCGAACAGCAGGCGACGCTGAAATCCGAGAGCGCCACCTGGACCGGGGACAAGACTAAAAAGACCGACGGTACCGTGGAGGCCTTCGGCGACGTGCTGCTGACGCGCGCGCCCAAGGACAGGCTCAACGCCGACTATGTACTCTGGGAGATAGGCACCGAAAACTATAAGGCCAGGGGCAATGTCGACGGCATCATGCAGAACAAGATCCTCAAGGCTGCCGAGGCGACGAGGACGGGAGATAAATTCTGGGCGCGCGACGTGCGCCGTTACGAGGACCTTGCAGAGAAGTTCGCCCTCTCCGCGAAGACCGTGGAGGGCCGCCTCGCCAAGGACGCGAAGAGCGGAGAAGAGGTCCTTCAGGAGATGGTGGCTGATAAAAACGTGGTCTTCGACTATGTGGACCGCGAGGGACTCAAGACCCGGGTCACCGGCGACAAGGCCGTCTATTCAAAGGCGAGGGGGACGGTCGTCATCTCCGGCAATACGAAGGCTGTACGCAGCGACGGCAAGACCGTGACCGCAGACACTATGGTAGTACATGAAGATACGCGCAACATCGAGGCGCGTGGAAACTCAAAGATAGTATTCGTCGTTGAGGAGAAGGCCAAGAAAAAGGATGACGGCGCTAAAAACTCCGGTACGGCGAAGGGCGGTGTTCCCGTTAAAAAGGAGCCGCTGGTGGAAGTTCCGAAAGAACCGGCCTCCGCCGATAAAAAACCAGTTGTGGAGAAAAATCCTCCTCAGCTCTCAGATCAGGAAAAAAACTGGGTGGAAGAATAATGGCCCGCCAGATGATAGAGAAAGACGCGACAATACTCCGCGCCGACAGACTTGTTAAGGCCTTCGGCGGACGCCGCGTCGTAGACGAAGTCAGTATCGAAATAAAGAAGGGTGAGATCATCGGGCTGCTTGGTCCGAACGGCGCGGGGAAGAGTACGACCTTCTATATGATCGTAGGCCGTATCCTGCCCGATTCCGGCAGCGTCTGGCTCGGTGATACGCAGCTCTCCGACCAGCCGATGTACCAGCGCGCGCGTGCCGGTATCGGTTATCTGCCGCAGGAGGCCTCAGTATTCAGAAGCCTTACCGTGCGTCAGAATCTCGACCTCGTTCTTGAGGAATCGGGAGTGCCGCGCGACGTGCGCGGGGACAAGATAAGCTATCTGCTTGGAGAATATGGTCTGAGCCATCTCGCCGATACCAAGGCCGTCGCCCTCTCCGGAGGCGAGCGCCGCCGCGTCGAGATCGCGCGCTGTCTTGCGCTGGAGCCGCTTTTCATACTGCTGGACGAGCCGTTCAGCGGCATTGACCCGATCGCGGTCGCCGACCTGCAGTCGATAATCCGCGACCTTAAAGACCGCGGCTACGGCATACTCCTCACCGACCACAACGTTCGCGAGACCCTCTCGATAACGGACAGGGCCTATCTCATCTATGAGGGAAAGGTCTTCCTCGAGGGTAAGCCCGATTACATAACCGAAAACAAAGACGCCCGCAAGTTCTACCTTGGCGAAGACTTCAGCTGGTGATGCTGGAAGCCCCGAGAGAGAAAGCCTCCCCGTCGGAGACGGAAGAGATGTCAGTCGAAGCGGAGGGCGTTCCCGGTAACGAAACAAGAGATCAAGAAAAACCCACAGGGGGCGAGCGTCCGGATGCGTTAACCGGCATGGTCTTCCATGCGATGCGTATGATGGCCGGTACCCTCGTGAGCCGCGTGCTGGGGCTCGTCCGTGAAATGCTCACGGCGGCGCTCTTCGGCGCGACGCGCCAGCTGGATGCCTTCTTTGTAGCCTACACGCTCGCAAACCTTGCGCGGCAGCTGCTCGCGGAGGGCGCGCTCTCCGCCTCCTTCGTACCGGTCTTTTCCCGTACCCTCTCCGCCGACGGTCAGGACAGGGCGCGCAAGCTCGCGAACGAGGCTTTGACGGTGCTGATATTCGGCTGCAGCCTCGTCGTCGCCGTCGGCCTCATCTTCGCGCCGCTCTTCGTCGACATCATGGCGCCCGGCTTTGTCTCGCACGAGCGCCTGCTCGCGATCTCGCTGACGCGCATAATGTTTCCCTTCCTCATGCTGGTCTCAGTCGGCGCGCTGGCGATGGGGGTGCTGAACAGCATGGGCAGCTTCTTTGTTCCCGCTATCGCGCCCGCCCTCAGCAACCTTGTCTATATCCTCTTCCTGCTGGCGATGCGGAGCCGGCTCTCGATCTGGAACCTCGCGGTCGCGGTGCTGCTCGGCGGGGCTTTTCATATGTTCCTGCAGGTCTACTGGTGCGGCAGGCTGAAGATGAGACTCTGTCCCGCGATGCCCAACCGTCACGATCCGCAGCTGCGCAGCATGATGGTGCTCTTTCTGCCCTACGCGGCGGGACTCTCTTTGAATCAGCTCAACCCCGTGATCAGCAGGATGCTCGGCTCCTATCTCTCCGCCGGTTCTATCTCTGTGCTCACCTATGCGGACCGCGTGCTTCAGCTGCCGCTGGGCCTCTTTGTTATCGCCATCTCCCAGGCGGTACTGCCGATGCTCTCACGGCAGGACCCGAACAATACGGGGGAATTCCGTGACTTTATCCGCGACGCGATGCGTTTCAACCTCTTTGTCGTGCTGCCGGTGGCGGCGGGACTCTGCGTCGTCTCCAGCGAGGTCGTTCACATACTCTTCTACCGGGGAGCCTTTTCTGAATGGGCGTGGCACGCCACCGCGACGGCGCTCTCCCTCTACGCCTTCGGGCTGCCGGGGATGGCGAGCAGCACGGTGATAATGCGCGCGATATACGCGCGACGCATGCCGCGCGCCGCGGTGATGATAACCGGCGTCACCGTCGCCGTGAACCTCTGCGCGAGCGTCGTGCTGATGCGCCTCTTTGCCTATGCGGGCCTCGCCGCGGCCTCGGCGGCCGCCTTCACCTCGGCGAGCCTGTTCGCCGCCTGGATGCTTTCGCGCAATATCGGTGAACGGCTCGGCATATTTGAGATAAAGTGGCTTTGGCGGGTGCTGACGCCCCTTTTGCTGATGGTAGGCGCGCTGCTGGCCTTCAAATATCTTTTACCATATCCCGCGGAGGCGAGGCTTATCCTGCGGGTGCTTTGGCTCGCCTCCGCGATGGCTGGCAGCGCTTTGATCTACGCCGCCGCCACGATGGCCCTGCGCTGCCCCGAGTGGCGCTGGATAAAGGACGCGGCAGGAGGAAAGGCCAAAAGGCAATAGTCCGCAGCTTAAAAAATACTGCTGTGAAGCGGCAATTTGCCGCTTCCTTCTTATCAAGTCTCTATATTCAGAATACTTATTTGTTCAGATGACATAAGAAAGACAACACGGCTGTACAGGGCGGCGAAAGGGTGCTAACATTCGCCCCGTTTGCCTGCCGTGCCTCATGTGTAACAACCTGTGAACGCCGACATTGATGCAAATCTCAAAAATATCTGAAAGCTGAGTGAGCTCTATGTATTTTCTGTTGTCGTTTCTCCTCTTCGTGACCTCGATTGCCGTATGCCTTGTATATAGCTATCAGATGGTCTATGCGATGATTCTGGGCTATGTACTGCTCGCCGCCGCCGCGATGCGCCGCGGCAGCCGCCTCTCCACGGTGCTGCGGGCCTCGGCGCTGGGCGTGAAAGAGGCGCTGCTCGTCATTGAGATACTGCTTCTCATCGGGCTGCTGACCGCCGAATGGCGCGCCGGCGGCGTGATCGCCTTCTTTGTCTACCATGGCGTAGGTCTGATAACGCCGAAGCTCTTTATCCTAATAGCCTTCCTTCTTACCTGCTTTATCTCCTATGCCCTCGGCACGAGCATCGGTGTCGCTGGCACCGCGGGCGTCATCCTGATGGCCATCGCGCGCTCGGGCGGCGTGAACGAACTGCTTGCCGCAGGCGCGATACTCTCCGGCGTCTACTTTGGCGACCGCTGTTCGCCTACCGCCTCGAGCGCGAACCTCATCGCCGCGCTTACCAAAACAGACCTTTACGGCAACGTGAGCCGGATGTTCCGTACCGCGCTGATCCCGACGGTGGTCTGCATCGCCGCCTATTGCTTCCTCTCTTTCAATAATCCGCTCTATATCTCAAACGCGGGATATCTTGCGGAGATAAAGAAGGACTTTGTGATCAGCTGGTGGGCGCTGCTGCCGGTCGCCGTGATGTTTTGCTTCCCGCTTATGAGGATCAGGGTCAAATACGCGCTGATCGTAAGCTCGGCTGCGGCCTGCCTCATCGCCTGCGCCGTTCAGGGAGAGAGCGCCGCGGAGCTGCTTCATACGGCGGTCTTCGGTTACTATCCGCAGGATGCGGTCATGGGGGATCTCTGGAACGGCGGCGGCCTGGTGTCGATGGCCGGCATCATCATGATACTCGCGATATCCAGCACCTATGCGAAGATACTCTCCGTCTCCGGCCTCCTGCGTCAGCTGAACGAGATCGTGGAGGCGATGATGCGGCGGATCGGCAAATCATGCACCGTGATACTGTCGAGCCTCTTCGCCTCGGGAATATTCTGCAGCCAGATAACCTCCTGCATCATGGCGGCCACCCTCCTGAAAAAACAGTACACGAAGCGCGGCCAGCCTAAGGAAGAGCTTGCCCTAGACCTTGAAAACTCGCTGGTGATTATCGCGCCGATGGTGCCGTGGTGCCTCTCATGCTCTGTGCCGCTGAAGCTGCTCGGCGTCGGTGTGGAGGCGCTCCGCTGGGAATTTTATATATTCCTTATACCCATATGCTACTTCCTCGGAAAAGAGATACATTTTCGCCGCGCGTCGGTGTACAGGCGCTTTCTGAGATCATGGCTGGGTTCGTACCGCTTTTTATAGACCGGCTGAACGCTGCGGTTTCTTCAGGGGTGTACCGCGGACGGCGAACTTTCATGTGTTTATCCTGTCCGTGGGAAAAGAGTTTATAACGCGGCTCATATTATGCTATGATATTCAGCTGTAGGGGGGTAAAGATAAAAACCCTCCTATAGCTGAAAACTTTTTTGAAGGAGAGTAAAATGAAAAAATCATTTGCAGCGGCCATCGCGATAGTTGCGTTTGTAATATTTTCGGTTCAGGCCGCCCTTGCCGGTCCCTCCAATACAGCGCAGGATGTGTCGGAGCTTCTTGACGAACGGCAGACCGATATATGGGTGGAGGGCGAGCGTTTCGGCGATATGGTGCTCGGCGCGCGCGGCGCGATGCAGGTAATTTACGTCGACGATAAGCTATCCAAGTCGATCGCCGCCGATAGCCGTCTTCAGCCCTGGGTATATGACATGGCGCAGTATTACGGTACGGACGCCACCCGTAAAAAGAGGCTCTTCATAGCCCACATTGACGTCTATAAGCCCTGGGATTTCGATTACACTCAGGTATTCATCGGCGGCTATCATCTGCAAAAGGGGGACATTCTCTCCTCAAGCATGACGAATCCCTTCGGCCCTATGGCGTCGAAGAGTGACGGTTACTTCGCCTTTGCGGTTCCGAGCGCGGAGGTCAAAGCCGGCAAAGAGATAAAGATTGGTTACGGAGATGATTCTGAGACATGGAAAGTTCCCAAGTAGAGGCTCTGCACATCTATAAATGCGCCGAATGCGGGCTCGTCTTCGAGACGGAGACCTTTGCCGAAAAATGCCCGCAGTGCCGCTGCCGCGTGCTCATCCACCAAAAGGGCGAGATGCGGCGCGCTAAGGGGTGTAACTGCGGCGGAAGCTGTGCCGGCTGCGGAGGCTGCTCACACTGATGGCTGAGGGCGGTAAAAGGTTTTTGACTCTTGGTATCGAGTCCAGCTGCGACGACACCGCGCTCGCGGTGCTTGAGGGAGGCCATGGGCTGCTAGCTGAGGTCATATCGAGCCAGATAGACTCACACAGCGTCTACGGCGGTGTGGTGCCGGAGCTTGCCTCGCGTATGCACCAGGAGGCGATCCTGCCGCTGCTTGAGAGCGTGCTCGCCAAGGCGGGAATCGGGGAGCCGGCGAAGGAGCTGAGCCTGATCGCCGTGACCTCCGGCCCCGGGCTCATGGGTTCTCTGCTTGTCGGCGTGATGACGGCGAAGGCCCTATCGCAGGGATGGGGGGTGCCGCTGATTGGAGTCAACCACCTGGAGGGGCATATCTTTGCCAATGCCGCCGTCTCGGAGGAGCTTAAACCGCCATTCATCTCGCTGATAGTCTCCGGCGGACATACCGAGGTGGTGCTTGTGCGCGCCTTCGGCGACTATGAGCTGCTTGGCTCGACACGCGACGACGCGGCGGGCGAGGCCTACGATAAGGTGTCAAAGGTGCTGGGACTCGGTTATCCCGGCGGCCCGATAATAGACAGGCTTGCCGCCGACGGAGACCCTAACGCCTTCCAGCTGCCACTGCCGCTGGCCTCGACGAAGGAGATAGAATTCAGTTTCAGCGGCCTCAAGACCGCCGCAATGACGCTCATCGGGAAAGAGACGGCGCTCGGCGAGGAATTTCCGCTCGCGGACCTCTGTGCCTCCTTTCAAAAGGCCGTCGTCGACAGCCTGATGGGGAAGATAAAGCTCGCCGTGAAGCGTACCGGCGTGAAGCGCCTCACCGTATCGGGCGGCGTCGCCGCGAACTCCGGACTGCGCGCCGCGCTTGCGGAATACTCGCGTGACAGGGGAGTGGAGCTCTTTCTGCCGCCGCGCGGTATGTGTACCGACAACGCGGTGATGATCGCCGCCGCCGGGTACAGCTCCTACATGCGCGGAAACCGCTCAGATCTGCATCTGTCGCCGAATCCGTCGTGGAGCATCTGGTAAATCGGCGTTTATACGCGCCGCTGACTTAGCTCAACAAGGCCGGAAAATCCTTGACGCACCGAAGTGCGCCTGCGGTTTTCCGGCCTTATTTCGCGTCGTCATCGACACGTCTAAACGCCGATTTACTTCTGGTGGGAAAAGAGGTAAACAGCGATTCATATTCCTTCTGTCTTTTGCCAATGCGTTTGCCATGTTATAAAAGATGATTTATTTGGTTGTTTTGTATCTTAATTGTGTAAAATGTTTTTCCTTGCAGTATGGCTCGCCTGCGGGACGCCCGAAAAAATTAACGACACAGCGGCGCAGAGGCTCACTCATCGTCTCGCTCCATCGGTACAGGTCCCAGCTCCAGTCCAAAGAGAAAGAGCAGGTCGTTTACCTTATCCATGCGCAGCGTCTTCTTGCCGCACTCCAGCTCACGGATAAAGCGCAGCCCGACTCCAGCCCGTTCCGCCGCCTCTACTTGGGTGAGGTGTAATTTTTTCCGGTTTTTTTTCACAGTTATAGCAAGATTATTCTTATTCAAAAAATCACCCCGAATGGGTATAAAATATGCTTTTGCGGCAAAATATACACCATATATGGTATAAAATCAATGTGTTTAGAGAGGATATATTCCATATCGATAAGCAGACTGAAAGATTTATCCTGCGTTTTCTCAGAATAGGGGTTGCATATTTTTATTATCGATATATAATTATCGATAATAAACGATGTGAGAGTAATGGAGGGTGAGCAGGTGCCTAATACAAAACCTTTAAGCATATCAAGACAATCTCTGCAGCGAATGCCGCTCTATCTTGAACACCTCAAAAAGCTGCGCGCCGATGGCAGCAGCCATGTGTCGGCGGCCTTTCTCGCGGGAGAGCTGGGGCTTCACCCCGTGCAGGTGAGAAAAGATCTCGCCGCCGTCTCCAAGGTCGACGGAAACCCGCGTATCGGCTTTGCCCTGGAGGGGCTTATCGAGGATATGGAAGAGTTCCTGGGCTGCAAAAACGCTCATGAGGCGGTGGTCGCCGGTGTGGGCAATCTTGGCCGCGCCCTTCTTTCATATAAAAATTTCGACCGCTACGGCCTTTCGATCATCGCCGGATTCGATAGCGACCCCGCGGTGATCGGGAGCACCGTGCACGGCAAGGAGATATTCGACGTCTCGCGGCTGACGGAGCTCTGCGGACGTTTCACTGTCCACATCGGCATCATCACGGCTCCCGCGCAGTACGCGCAGGATATCTGCGACGCGATGGTACGCGGCGGCATCAAGGCGATCTGGAACTTTGCGCCGGCGCACCTCAATGTCCCCGGCGATGTGATAATCTCGAATGAAAATCTCGCCGCTTCGTTCGCGGCGCTCTCCAGCAGGCTGCGTCAGCGCCAGGAAAGTCTCTGTATTTAACCGGTAACCGGCAGCAAAATTAAAAGCGATCGTCCGTCTGCTCCGCGGTGGTGCGGGGTACTGATGGCGCTTGCCCTGAAAAGGGCGATACAAATAAATAAAAAAGAGGGATGTTATCGTGACAGAAAAATTTGATTACTCGCTCATCGATAAGATACTTGAGGCTCATGAATCCTCGAGTACGGCCGTTATCGCGATATTGCAGGATATTCAGGAGCATTACCGCTATCTGCCCCGTGAGATTTTTCCCTACCTCTCGAAGAAGCTGAGGGTTCCTCAGGCGCGCATATACAGCGTAGCCACCTTTTATGAGAATTTTTCCCTCAACCCGAAGGGAAAATTTGTAATCAAAGTCTGCGACGGCACCGCCTGTCACGTGCGCAAATCGATCCCCATCCTAGACCGTCTGCGCTCCGAGCTGGCACTCTCCGATAAAAAGGTGACGACCGACGACCTTGGCTTCACCGTGGAGACCGTCTCCTGCCTCGGCGCCTGCGGTCTCGCGCCGGTACTCACCGTAAACGACAAAGTCTATCCCGCGATGACGCCCGATAAGGCCTCCGAGCTCGTCGCCGCGCTCAAGGAGGAGCTCTAAGATGATAAAGGGACGCGAAGAACTTCAGAAACTGCGCAAAATTTACGCCGCCAGCCTCGGCGAGGAAGACAAAAAAATCCTCATCTGCGCCGGTACCGGCTGTATATCGAGCGGCTCCCTGGAGATATATGACGAGCTGAAAAAGATCATGACGGAGCGCGGTATCAATGTCGCAGTCGAACTTAAAGAGGAGCCGCACGAACATTCCGTCGGGCTGAAAAAGTCCGGCTGCCACGGCTTCTGCGAGATGGGGCCGCTGGTGCGTATCGAACCACAGGGCTGGCTCTACGTCAAGGTGAAGCCGGAGGACTGCGCGGAGATCGTGGAAAAGACGATAATCGGCGGCACCCACATCGAACGCCTCGCCTATCAGAAAGGCGGTGAGGTCTTCAAGAAACAGGACGAGATCCCCTTCTATAAAAAACAGACGCGCCATGTCCTCGAGCACTGCGGCCACATCGACGCCACCTCCATCAAAGAATATCTCGCGATCGGCGGCTATTCGGCCTTTGAGCGCGCTCTCTTCGATATGGACGGCGACGAAATTGTCGGAATGATTGAGGAATCAAACCTTCGCGGGCGCGGCGGCGGCGGATTTCCCACAGGCCGTAAATGGAGCCAGGTAAAACGCCAGAAGGCGGCGCAAAAATATATCGTCTGCAACGGCGACGAGGGCGACCCCGGAGCCTTTATGGACAGAAGCATCATGGAGGGAGACCCGCACCGCATGCTGGAGGGCATGATGATCGCCGGACTCGCCTGCGGAGCGCAGAACGGCTACATCTACGTGCGCGCCGAATATCCGATGGCGGTCTCGCGGCTGCGCACCGCGATCGCGCAGGCGGAGGAGTTGGGGCTCCTCGGCGACGACATCCTCGGCAGCGGCTTCTCCTTCCATATGCACATAAACCGCGGCGCGGGCGCGTTCGTCTGCGGCGAGGGCAGCGCTCTGACCGCCTCCATCGAGGGTAAGCGCGGCATGCCGCGCGTCAAGCCGCCGCGTACCGTGGAGCATGGCCTCTTTGACAGCCCGACGGTGCTCAACAACGTTGAGACCTTTGCCAACGTGCCGCTTATCATCAATAAGGGCGTGGCGTGGAACAAGGAGCTCGGCCCTGAAAAGAGCCCGGGAACGAAGGCCTTCGCGCTGACGGGAAATATTGAAAACACCGGACTGATAGAGGTGCCGATGGGCACGACGCTGCGCGAGATCGTCTTCGAGGTCGGCGGCGGCATGCGCGGCGGCGCGGATTTCAAGGCGGTACAGATCGGCGGACCCTCAGGCGGCTGCCTCACGGCAAAGGACCTTGACCTGCCCCTCGACTTTGATTCGCTGACGGCGGCGGGGGCGATGATCGGCTCCGGCGGCCTCGTCGTCATGGACAGCAAGACCTGCATGGTCGAGGTGGCGCGCTTCTTTATGAACTTCACGCAGAACGAGTCCTGCGGCAAGTGCGTTCCCTGCCGCGGCGGCACGAAACAGATGCTTGCCATTCTTGAGCGTATCGTCGCCGGCGAGGGGCGAGAGGGTGACATCGAACTGCTGCTCGAGCTTGCCGACATGATCTCGCACACCGCGCTCTGCGGGCTCGGAAAGACCGCCGCCCTTCCCGTGGTGAGCACCATCAAAAATTTCCGTGAGGAATACGAGGCGCATATCAATAAAAAATACTGTCCCGTCGGCGCCTGTGCGAAGCTAAAGAGCTTCGAGATAGATCCCGCGCTCTGCAAAGGCTGTTCCAAGTGCGCGCGCGGCTGTCCCACCGAGGCCATCAGCGGCAAGATAAAAGAACCCTTCACGATCGACAAAGATAAGTGCATCAAATGCGGCGCGTGCGTCACCGCATGCCCCTTCCACGCAGTCAAGGAGGTCTAGTGAGATGGATACGAAAAAATATATGATGATAGACGGGCTCCCCGTTGAAATAGAGGACGAAAAGAATATCCTTGAGGTTATCCGCAAGGCTGGTATCAAGCTTCCGACCTTCTGCTACTATTCGGAGCTCTCCATCTACGGCGCCTGCCGCATGTGCATGGTGGAGAATAAATGGGGCGGTCTTGACGCGGCCTGCTCGACCCCGCCCAAAGAGGGTATGGAGATATGGACGAACACCGGCCGTCTCCGCAAATACCGCAAGATGATCCTTGAACTTCTGCTCGCCGACCACTGCCGCGACTGCACCACCTGCAACAATAACGGCAAATGCAAATTACAGGACCTCGCGATGCGCTTCAACATCGAGGGCGTGCGTTTCCCGAACGGAGCGGAGACGCCCCGCCGCGACGAGTCGTCGCTCTGTATCACGCGCGACCACAACAAGTGCATCCTCTGCGGCGACTGCGTGAGAATGTGCAACGAAATACAGCAGGTCGGCGCGATCGACTTCGCGGGGCGCGGCTCAAAAATGACGATCAGCACCGTCTTTGACATCCCCATCTGCGAAAGCGTCTGCGTCGGCTGCGGCCAGTGCGCCGCCGTCTGCCCGACGGGCGCGATCGTGATAAAGAACGACAGCGCGCGGGTCTGGAAGGCGCTCGACGAAAAAGAGACGCGCGTCTCCGTGCAGATAGCCCCCGCGGTGCGCGTCGCGCTCGGCAAAGAGCTTGGCATCGGCGACGGCGAAAACGCGATGGGGCTCATCGTCGCGGCGCTGCGCCGGATGGGCTTCAACGAGGTATTTGACACCTCGACGGGCGCGGACCTCACGGTGCTTGAAGAATCGGCGGAGTTTCTCGCGCGTCTCGGCAAGGGCGAACACGAGATGCCGCTCTTCACCTCCTGCTGTCCCGCCTGGGTCAGCTACGCGGAAAAGAACGAGCCGGAAGTGGTTAAAAACCTCTCCACCTGCCGCTCGCCGATGCAGATGTTCGCCGCGGTGATTAAGGAACACCACAAACATTCGCCGAGAAAGCATGTACATGTGGCGGTCATGCCCTGCACGGCGAAAAAGGCGGAGGCGGCGCGCGAGGAATTCCGCGGCGAGCTGGGACCCGACGTTGACTACGTAATCACCACGCAGGAGCTCATTCAGATGATAAAAGAGTCCGGCATCGTATTCTCAGAGCTTGAGCCGGAGGCGGTCGACATGCCCTTCGGCACGATGAGCGGCGCTGGCGTCATCTTCGGAGTCACAGGCGGCGTCACCGAGGCGGTACTGCGCCGGGTAATCTCTGACAAATCGGCGGCGGCGCTCCGTACGATCGCCTTTAAAGGTGTGCGCGGCGGCGAGGGAATCAAAGTGGCGACGGTGAAATACGGGGACAGGGAGCTTAAGATTGCGGTGGTCAGCGGCCTTGGAAACGCCCATGAGCTGATAAAACGCATCAAGGAGGGCGAACACTACGACTTTGTGGAGGTCATGGCCTGCCCCGGCGGCTGTGTCTGCGGCGCTGGACAGCCCTTCATCCTCCGCGAAGGCAAAGTGAGCCGCGCCAAGGGACTCTACTCGGCGGACAAGATGTCGAGCATCAAACGTTCGGAGGAGAACCCGCTCATGCTTTCGCTCTACAGCGGGCTGCTGAAGGGGCGCGTCCACGAGCTGCTCCACGTACACTACCACGCGAAGGAGGCATAGTCATGGCCATAGTGAGAATATGTATCGGGACCTCCTGCTACCTCAAGGGAGCCTACAACGTGCTCCAGCTCTTTCAGCATGAGATCGAAGCGCGGGGACTGCACGACAAAATAGAGATCAGCGGCTCATTCTGCATGGGGCAGTGCCAGAACGACGTCTCCGTAGACGTGGACGGGACCGTCTACAATGTTTCGCCGGAGACCGCGTATAAATTCTTTGAGGAGACGATAATGCCGCGCCTGTGAAACATTGACGGCGGAACACCTGCGTAAATCCGTCATGGCGGATAAAACAAAATCTTTCAAACAGATAAATCGGTGCGAATAAGCGCCGCGGGCTAAATATAACCTGCCCCCTGAGAACCGAAAGCCGTATATCCACACGGCACTGGACGCTCAGGGGGCAAATTATGACGCATACGGTTTTTATCCGCACCGATTTGAGGCTACAAAAAAACGGCTTCGCGTAATATAATAGTCCGAGGTTTGTGTAACCGGTTGCATAGTTTATATTTGAAACGGAGAGTTTTTTATGAGTGAACAGACGACAGCGAAAAAAGTGATTGCGGACAGCGAGTGCTCTCTCTCCGCGGTGCCTGCCGCGAAAAAGGTGCAGGGACTCTGGGCGGCGATGGTTGTCCTCGTGGGCTTCACCTTCTTCTCGCCGAGCATGACCGCGGGCGGCAACCTCGGCATCGGGCTTACGCTCAACGGATTCCTCCTCGCGATGATCCTGGGCAACGCCTTCCTCGGCGTCTACTGCGGCCTGCTGGGGTACATCGGACAGAAGACGGGGCTCACGCTCGACCTGATGGCCCACCGTTCCTTTGGCGAAAAGGGCTCCTACCTGCCCTCCGCGCTCATCAGCTTCACGCAGATCGGCTGGTTCGGCGTCGGCGTCGCGATGTTCGCGATCCCCGTATCCGGGCTGACCGGCGGCCGGATTCCCGTCTGGGCGCTCATAATCATCACGGGAACGGTAATGACGGCCACCGCCTACCTGGGGATCAGGGCGCTCGCGGTACTTGGCTCGATCGCCGTTCCGCTGATCGCCGTTCTCGGCCTCTACTCGGTCGGCTGGGGGGTGGATAAGGTCGGCGGCTTCATGAACGTATTTGCCCAGATACCACAGAAACCGATCAGCCTCGCGACGGGCATCGCCATTGTCGTCGGCTCCTTCATCTCCGGCGGCACCGCGACGCCGAACTTTACCCGCTTCTCCAAGACGCCGCGCGTGGCGGTCCTTGCCACCGTCGTCGCCTTCTTTGTCGGCAACTCCGTCATGATGATCTTCGGCGCGGTCGGCGGAGCGGTGACAGGCGTCGCCGACATCTTTGACATCCTGATTCTTCAGGGGCTGGCCATACCCGCGATCCTCACCCTCGGGCTGAACATCTGGACCACCAACAACAACGCGCTCTATACGGCGGGTCTCGGCGTCTCGAACATCACCAAGATACCAAACAAGCCCCTCGTTCTGCTCAGTGGCGCGGCGGGAACCCTGACCGCAGTCTGGCTCTACTATAACTTCGTCGGGATGCTGAACCTGCTCTCCGGCATGATTCCCCCCGTCGGTGCGGTGCTCATCCTTCACTACTTCCTGCATAAAGATGAATACTACAAACCCGCCGTAAACGGTCCCGCGGTCAATCTGGCTGGCGTCCTAGCGGTGGCGGCGGGATCGCTGGTCGGCATCTTCGTCACCTGCGGCATAAAGCCCGTCAACTCGCTGGCCGCGGCGGCGCTGGTATTTCTCGTCCTCGACCGCCTGACCGCGAAAAAGAGCTAAAAAAACGAAAAATATCACGGAAGGAATGATTTCTGATGCTGATAAAAAACATATTTATTGAAAATTCCACAGAGGCGAAAGACATCCGCGTTACGGACGGCAAATTTGAAGAGATAAAGGCCGGTCTTGCCGCGCGCGGCGGGGAAGAGGTCGTCGACTGCACGGGAAAGATGGCGCTGCCGCCCTTCATCGAGAGCCACGTCCACCTAGATACCTGCCTCACCGCCGGCGATCCCGTCTGGAACATATCGGGGACGCTCTTTGAAGGCATCGAATGCTGGAGCAAACGCAAAGAAAAACTTTCAAAGAACGACGTCAAGGAGCGCGCGCGCCGCGCCGTGCAGATGCAGGCCGCGAACGGCGTGCAGTTCGTCCGCACCCACGTCGACGTGACCGACCCCTCGCTGGTGGCTATGGAGGGGATGCTCGAACTCAAAGAAGAGCTTAAAGACTACGTCGACATCCAGATAGTCGCCTTCCCGCAGGAGGGGATAAAAAGCTATCCCAACGGCGAGACGCTGATGGAAAACGCGGTTAAGATGGGGGCCGACTGCGTCGGCGCGATCCCGCATTTTGAATTTACCCGCGAATACGCCGTCGAGTCGGTCGACTTCTGCGTGAAGCTCGCGGAAAAATATGGCCGCCTCGTCGACGTCCACTGCGACGAGATAGACGACGAACAGTCGAAGGGGCTTGAAGTGCTCGCCTGCCGCGCCCTTGAAAGCGGCATGAAGGACATGGTGACGGCCAGCCACACGACGGCAATGCACAGCTACAACAACGCCTACTGCGGCAAACTCTTCCGCCTCCTGCGCATGAGCGACATAAACTTTGTCTGCAACCCGCTCGTTAATACGCATTTGCAGGGGCGCTTCGACACCTATCCCAAACGCCGCGGTGTGACGCGCGTCAAGGAGCTGCTCGCCAACGGCAACAACGTCTCCTTTGGCCACGACGACATCTTTGACCCCTGGTATCCGCTCGGCAGCGGCAACATGCGCGACGTCATCCACATGGGGCTGCACGTCTGCCAGATGATGGGCTATCAGGAGATAATGGATTCATACCGCCTCTGTACCCACAACGCGGCGAAGACGCTCCATCTCGGTGAAAGCTACGGCATCCGCGAGGGAAACCCCGCGAGCTTCATCGTCCTTGACGGTGACAACTTCTACAACGCGCTCAACAAAAAGGGCGAGATACTCTATTCATACAACAGGGGACGCCTCATCGCCTCCGCGGAACCGGCGGTAAGAAAGGTAATGTTTTAATTTAAAGGCCGGAAGAGGTATCTTTGACTTTCTCAAAGATGATGGGCGTCGGATTCATCTTATGGTATAATAAAGCCAGTTAAGAGCGGGTTTTCCCGTGGAGCGTTGATATGCAGGGTCGTGCCGGCGTTCGGTTCTGCTTGTAGCTTTAATGGGTTCGCACATAACCACAAGCCGGATAGGATTTTTATCCAAAAAGGAAAGTGCCGAAGGCTTCGCATATATGCGGAGCCTTTGTTATTATAAATGCAGAGGCTTTAAGGAGTGTTCTTATGGATATCTTATCTCGGGCCGCAGAAGCATTTAATAGACTTTTGTCAATATCATATTCTTTCTTCATTGTAGATAAGGGCTGTAAATCAGAAATAATCCTGAATTTTGCCGCCGGTGATTTTTTGCATCTCAGCGGAATCCATTATCTGGCGGGCAACATGTACAGAGACAAGAAAAGATTTTTTGAGGATGCCCTGCGGGGACGGATTCTATACAGCGACCTTTGGAAAACGGCCCAAAAGAGTAATATGCCGGTCCCATACGACATAGAGAGCCGAATATCTCTGTTGACAGACCTCGAAAATTTTCTGGAACTGCCTCTTGAAAAACTCAAAATACAGAGACACGCAAACGCGCGCAGCAAAATAAAGGCCGATTACATGTTTTATCAGTACAGGTCGTTTGAACCGCTTGAGATATCGTACGCGTTTACCATAAAAAGGAATCCCGGAGAGACATATTGCTGTAATTCGTTGTTCACGTCGCCGGATAATTCCTATATCAGCCGCAAGAGCTGCATAATTGAAAAAAGAGAGCGGCATGGGCCGCGGCTGTAATAAAAATACGAAAACTTGACATAAAACCATCACGGATTAAGTAATTATCCGTAAGATTTAATTAAGTCAAAAGTTTTTATGAATAATTGAGTAAATCGAAGATAAAGCAATATTACAGAGTGAAATAAAAAATATTTGGCTATAATCATATTTGAGAAAAGCGCCGGCAGTCATTAAAATTTCAGGCGTAAAGAAAATTAGCACTCAACGAAAGTGAGTGCTAACACGAAAAACCGCTTTAAAAATTACAGGAGGGATCTCTTAATGAAACTTAAGCCACTTGGAGACAGAATCGTAGTAAAGGCAGCGCCGAACGAAGAGAAGACAAAGGGAGGCCTCGTGCTTCCGGATACAGTGAAAGAGAAGCCCGTCGAAGGGATCGTCGTGGCGGTCGGAGCCGGTAAGGTTCTTGACAACGGCTCACGTCAGCCGATGGAAGTCAAAGTTGACGACAAGGTCATCTACAGCAAATATTCAGGAACCGAAGTCAAGGTCGACGACGAGACATACCTCATTATCGGTGAAAGAGACGTTCTCGCGGTAGTCGAGAAGTAATTAAGACAGATAGATAAACGGGAGGAATAAAGATTATGGCAAAGACACTGCTTTTCAGAGAAGACGCACGCCGCTCAATGGAGCGCGGAATCAATAAAGTCGCGGATACCGTAGGAATCACCCTTGGCCCCAAGGGACGCAACGTCGTCCTGGAGAAGAAGTTCGGCTCGCCGACCATCACCAACGACGGCGTGACGATCGCGAAGGAGATCGAGCTCGAAGATCCGTTCGAGAATATGGGCGCCCAGCTCATCAAAGAGGTAGCCTCTAAGACCAACGACGTAGCCGGTGACGGTACCACGACGGCCACGGTGCTCGCCCGCGCGATGATCCGCGAGGGAATCAAGAACGTAGCGGCCGGCGCGAACGGCATGCAGCTCCGCAAGGGTATGGAAGACGCGACCGCGGTCGTCGTTGAAGAGCTCAAGAAGCAGGCTTCGCCCGTCAAGGGACACAAGAAGACCGCGCAGGTAGCCGCCATCTCCGCCAACGACAAGAAGGTCGGAGAGCTCATCGCCGAAGCGATGGAGAAGGTCGGCGAAGAGGGCGTCATCACCGTTGAAGACAGCAAGAGCCTCGGCACGACGCTGGAGACCGTCGAGGGACTCCAGTTCGACAAGGGCTACCTCAGCCCCTACATGATCACGAACCCCGACCGTATGGAAGCCGTACTCGACGACGCGAACATCCTCATCGTCGACGGAAAGATCTCAAACGTGAAAGATATGCTCCCCGTCCTTGAAAAGAGCGTCCAGCTTGCGAAGCCGCTCCTCATCATCGCCGAGGACGTCGAGGGCGAAGCGCTGGCGACACTCGTCGTCAACAAGCTCCGCGGAATACTCCAGGTCGTAGCCGTCAAGGCCCCCGGCTTCGGCGACCGCAGAAAGGCGATGCTCCAGGATATCGCCACCGTGACCGGCGCGACGGTCATCAGCGAAGAGGTCGGACGCAAGCTTGACAGCGCCGACGTCGCAGACCTTGGCCACGCGAAGAAGATAAAGGTCACCAAAGAAGACACGACGATCGTCGAGGGCGCGGGAGATTCCACGGCCATTAAGGACCGCGCCGCGCAGATCAAGAAGGAACTCGCCGACTCCACCTCGGAGTACGACAAAGAGAAGCTCCAGGAGCGTCTCGCGAAACTTGTCGGCGGCGTAGCGGTCATCCAGGTCGGAGCCGCGACGGAGACGGAGCAGAAGGAACTCAAGCTCCGCATAGAGGACGCGCTCAACTCAACGCGCGCCGCGGTTGAAGAGGGCATCGTCCCCGGCGGCGGAGTGGCGCTCGTCGGCTGCACGAAGGTTCTTGACAAAGAGATCGCGAAACTTGAGGGCGACCTCCGTACCGGAGCGCAGATCGTACGCAAGGCGCTCACCGAGCCCCTCTACCTCATCGCCCACAACAGCGGCATGCAGGGCGACGTCATCATCGAAAAGGTCAAGACCCTCAAAGAGGGACAGGGCCTTGACGCGACGACCGGCGAATATGTCGACATGATCGAAGCGGGCATCATCGACCCCGTGAAGGTCACCCGCTCGGCTCTCCAGAACGCATCCTCGATCGCGGCGATGATCCTCACCACGGACGCCGTCGTTGCCGACAAGCCCGAGAAGAAAGACACCCTCGGCGACATGGCCGGTGGAATGGGCGGCATGGGTGGAATGGGCGGCATGGACTACTAAGTCCGGCGGCAAAACCCACAGCTCAATAAGCAGATACAAAAGCCGGAGACACCAGTCTCCGGCTTTTTCTTATCCTCATTTAATTTGATGAAAAGAGGCCGCGCGGCCTCTTTTTTTTACGCTTACATTTTCGTTGCGTTTATAAAACCTTTCCTTTACTCCCGTTTTTTATAATAAAACTGCTTTGGAAAACATATGGGAAAAGGAGAAATTATTTTGAACAGGAAAGTTATGATCGGAGCGGCGGTTGCCGTCGTAATTATCGCGGTATTCGCCTTTACGCAGATGCAGCCGGGCAAAGAGAGCGCCGGCAAGGTTGACCTCAACAGCCTCACCGTCGCGGAACTTCAGAAAAAGGCGCAGGAAGAGGGCCGGGTGGAATCTGTCGGTATGCCCGACTCATGGGCGAACTGGGTAGGGACCTGGACGGACCTCAAGGATAAATTCGGTATCGAGCACGCCGACGTGGACATGTCCTCGGCGGAGGAGCTGGCGATCTTCGAGGCGGAGAAAGAAAACGCCACGAAGGACATCGGCGACGTGGGGCAGTCCTTCGGACCGCTCGCGGAGAGCAAAGGGCTCACGCTTCCCTACAAGACGAGCTACTGGGACGAGATTCCCGAATGGGCGAAGGACGACAACGGCGACTGGCTGATCGGCTACTACGGGACCATCGCCGTCATCACCAACAGGAAACTCGTTCCCAACCCGCCGAAATCATTCGCCGACATCCTCGAGGGCGAATATATGGTGACCCCAGGCAACGTCGCGCAGGCGACGCAGGCTCAGTGCGCGCTGCTTGCGGCGGCGATCGCCAACGGCGGCTCGGAGACCAACCTCCAGCCGGGCTTCGACTTCTTCAGGAAACTCGCCGAGCAGGGACGCATCGACATGGGCGAGCCCAACGTCGCGCGCCTCGAAAAGGGCGAGATAGCCTGCTACTTCGTCTGGGACTACAACGCGCTCGGCTACCGTGACCAGTTCAAGGCAAACAACCCCGAAGCGGAATATGACGTCTGCATCCCCGCCGACGGCTCCGTGCAGAGCGGCTACGCGACGATAATCAACGCCTACACGAAACGCCCGCACGCCGCGGCCTTCACGCGTGAATACATCCTCAGCGACGCCGGTCAGATAAACCTCGCGCGCGGCTACGCGACGCCGATCAGAGGCAGTGTGGAGCTTCCCGACGACGTAAAGGCTAAGATGCTCCCGTCGGAACAGTACGCGAAGGCGCGCCCCATCTCGGACTTCAAGGCCTGGGAAGAGGCGGCCAAGAGTCTGGGGACAAAATGGCAGGAAGAGGTAATGGCCTACGCGAAGTAGAGCGCTGATGATAAAGGGAGGCCGCTGCTATTCCGCGGGCTCCCTCTTTTTTACGACGATTGGAGAGAAACTCTTGAATAACAGCAAAAAGACCTACCTTGCCGCGCTGCTTCCCTTCGCCGCCGTGGTGCTGCTCTTCGAGCTGATGCCGGTGGCGGGCGTCGTCATGCGGAGCTTCATGGAGGAGAACGGCGGCGGCCTCACCCTCACGCACTACGCCTCGATTTTCACTAAAAGGCTCTATCGCGTCGCGGTGATGAACAGCCTCTGGGTGGCGGCCGCCTCGTCGCTTATCGGCCTCTTTGCCGCCTTCTGGGGCGCGAAAAGCTGTCGCGAGGCGAAGCCGGGGACGAAGAACATATTCCTCAGCGTGCTGAACATGACCTCGAATTTCTCTGGCATCCCGCTTGCCTTTTCATACATAATCCTCTTCGGCAACGTCGGCGTGCTCGTGATGTTCGGCAAAAACCACGGCATCGAGGCGCTTGCGAACTTCAACATTTACAGCATCAGGGGGCTGCTGCTCTGCTACATCTACTTCCAGATCCCGCTCGCGACGCTGCTTCTGATCCCCGCCTTCGACGCGCTCAAAAAGGAGTGGCGCGAGGCGGCGGCGCTCCTTGGCGGCGGCGCGGCGGCATTCTGGCTGCGGGTCGGCCTGCCGAACCTGCTTCCGAGTCTGCTCGGGACCTTCAGCATCCTCTTCGCGAACGCGATCGCCGCCTTCGCGACGGCCTACGCGCTGATGCAGAACAACTTCCAGCTGCTGCCGATAAGGATATCGGAGCAGTTTGTCGGCGACGTCGTGCAGCGTAAGGAGTTCGGCTCCGCGCTTGCCGTCGTGCTCATGCTGATGATGGTGGCGACGATCGCCGCGAACGGCATGATACTTAAAAAGAGAGGCGGGAGGGGCTGAGATGAGAGGCGGAAAGGGCAGCTCCATAATCCTCTGGGCCATTGTGCTCTATCTGCTGATACCGCTATTCATGACGCTCGTCTACTCCCTCTTCACCGAATGGATGGACGTGCTGCCGAAGGGCTTTACGCTTAAATACTACGCCGTGATCTTCAGGGACGCCGCCTTCTGGCAGGCGCTCGCGCGGACGGTCGTCATCTCGATAGTACCCGTCATCGCCGCCGCGGCGATGATCCTGCTTGCGATGTACGTCGTCGTGGTATACCTGCCGTGGCTCGACAAATACCTGCAGATAATCTGCACCATACCGTATGCGGTGCAGGGCGTCATCCTGCCGGTCAGCGTCCTCTCCCTCTACGCCGGAGCGCCCGCGCCCCTCTCGAACCGTATCGCCATGCTCACCTTCACCTACTGCGTGGTAATACTCCCCTACATGTACCAGGGGATTAAAAACAGTCTGATAAGCGTGGACGCGCCGAGGCTGCTCGAGGCGGCGCAGATGCTGGGGGCCGATAAATTCTTCGCCTTCTTCAGGATTATCGTCCCCTGCATGCTCTCCGGCGTCGTCATCTCCTCGATGCTCTCCGTCGCCCTCATCTTCGGGGATTTCGTCATCGTCAACACCATCGGCGGCAGCTACTATTCCACCGCGCAGATGTACCTGCTCAAAAAAATGTTTATCTCCGGGCAGGTTACGAGCGCGGTGATCATCGTACTCTTCGTCGTCACCCTCGCCATCTCGGCGGCGGTATTCTGGCTCAAATCCAAGACCGTGGAAATCGGCGCAAAGGAAGGAAAAAAGGCATGAGTTATATAAAATTTGAAAAAATAGTGAAAAAATATGGCGATAACACCGTACTGCGTGATGTCAGCCTCACGGTGGAGCGGGGAGAGCTCGTGACCCTGCTCGGCCCCTCCGGCTGCGGTAAAAGCACCCTGCTGCGCTGCCTCGCTGGACTTGAGCAGGTCAGCGGCGGCCGCATATACGTTGACGGCAGGGACGTCACCTACACCGACCCCAAAGACCGCCAAATAGGAATGGTCTTCCAGCAGTACAGCCTCTTCCCGAACATGAACGTCTTTGAGAATATCGCCTTCGGCCTGCGGATGAAAAAAATGCACATCGAAGACATCCGCGGCAAGGTCGCGAAGGCGGTGGCGATGGTAGCCCTTGAGGGAAAAGAGAACGCCATGCCCGCGCAGCTCTCCGGCGGCCAGCAGCAGCGCGTCGCGCTCGCGCGCTCCATCGTCACCGAGCCGAAGGTGCTGCTGCTCGACGAGCCGCTCTCGGCGATAGACGCGAAGCTGCGCAAGTCGCTGCAAAAGGAGATCCGCCGCATACAGCGCGATATGGGCATCACGACCATCTTCGTCACTCACGACCAGGACGAGGCGATGGTGATGTCCGACGTGATACACCTCTTCAACGCCGGCAGGGTGGAGCAGTCCGGCAGCCCGATAGAGATGTACACGCAGCCGGAGACGAGCTTCGCCGCCAGTTTCATCGGCAACTACAACATCCTCTCGAGCGCGGAGTTCGCCTCGATGACGGGGCGGCTCTACGCCGAATCGCACGAGGTCGCCATCCGCCCTGAGACCGTCGAGCTGTCGTCCGAATTCGCGCCCGTAGACGGGGCCTACCAGTTCCAGGGGAAGATAATCGACCAGACGCCGCGCGGCAACGTGCTGCGCTACAAGATTGAGGCGGGCGGCATGGAGATAGTCTCCGACACCCTCTTCCGCAGCCGCGCGCTCTTCGCGAAGGGCGACCGCGTCCATATCACGATCATGAACCGCAACTGTATCAGGCTGTAGACGATGGATATCAGAGGATTCTCGGAAAAGGGTGCCTGGTACAAAGGCAACCTCCACAGCCACACGACGAACTCCGACGGTATGCTGACGCCGGGGGAGTCCGCGGCGCTCTTCAAAAGCCGCGGCTACTCCTTCCTCTGCATAACCGACCACGACCGCTATTCTGATTACAGCGGCGAGCTGGGTGATGAAAACTTCCTCATCCTGCCCGGTTACGAGGCCTCGGCGGTCCTTTACAGCGGCATCACGCTGCGCCGCCGTATCAAAGTGCACCACGTGAACGCGATCCTCGGAACCTCCGAAATGCAGCGCCGGGCGGTCTGCGGACGTCCCGAACACCTTGAATTCCTGCCCCAGCGGGTCTTCTTCGGCAGCTGGAACGGCGCGGCGGTGCTGCAGGAGATGGTCGGCCGCATGGAGAGGTGCGGTTTTATCGCGATGTACAACCACCCGGTCTGGTCGCGGGTCTCCGAATATGAATTTACCGGCACGCGCGGCCTCTTCGCGATGGAGATATTCAACTACAACACCGTCAACGAGAGCGGCACGGGCTTCGACACCCTGCACTGGGACCTCATGCTGCGCGAGGGGAGGCGTATCCTCGGCGCGGCGACCGACGACAACCACAACGAGGGCAAATTCGACGACGCCTGCGGCGGCTGGATAACGGTGAAGTCCGAGCGTCTCACGCACGACGAAATAATCACAAATATCCTCGCGGGCAACTACTACTCCTCGTCCGGCCCCGAAATATACGACTGGGGCGTGAAAAACGGCCGGGCCTTCGTCTCCTGCGGCGCTGTCAGCCGGGTGAATTTCATCGCCGGCGGCTGTGTCAACGACGGCGCCTCCGTGCTCTGCGGCTCGCCTGACGAGACGATGGAATACGCCGAATATAAACTCAGCGGCAGCGAAAGCTACCTGCGCGCCGAATGTATCGACAGATACGGCCGCACCGCCTGGACGAACCCGATATTTTTGCGGGAGCAGTAGGAGAGGAAAATTTTGGGGTGGATTGTCACGCTGAATGTAGGTCGAGAACCATAGGAATAGGATAAATTTCGATTTAGCTTCTGCCCTTGTAGCCTCCCTCTCCGAGGCGGCCAGGGAGCCGAAATCTTTGGTAAATCGCAATTTATCTCTTTTCCCATCCGAAGGAAATCGGCGTTTAGAAGTGCGAGTTGCTAAATGAAATGGGGGCTCCGATACCGTAACCGTATCTTCATACGGTGAGGATTCGGAGACCCCATTTTATGACGCAAATCGTGCTTATAAACGCCTATTTATCTCTTTTCCTCTCTCGAAGCCAAACCTCTGTTTATCATTTTTAGTCTATCATCTATGGTCAGGCGCCTTCGTTTCTGGTTTCCGCACTCTTTCATTTGACTTTTTTCAATAATGATTATATTCTCTCAAACAGAAGCGCTTACAGCGGGAGTTGGTTTTGATGGAGTTTTACTATGACGCGAAAGACCGGAGCGGCAAGACTATAAGCGGCACGCATAACTCGCCGGGGGAGCAGGAGCTGCTTTCGTGGATTCGCGGCAACGGCTGGGTCCCGCTCAACGTCTCACAGCACAGGGAGATATCCCTGACCGTTCCCGGCGATAAACTCGCGGACAGCGCCGCGAAGGAGCGCAGCGAATTCTGGGACCTCTCGCCGCGCATCAGGCTGCGCGACAAGCTCGTATTCTTCCGCCAGCTCGCGACGATGATCGCCGCCGGCATCCCCGTGACGGCCTCGCTCGCGATCCTCACAGAGCAGACGCAGAACCGGCGCTTCCGCAGCGTGCTCACGCGCGTCTACAAACGCGTCAGCGCCGGTACGACGCTCGGCAGCGCCCTTGCGGAGAACCCCAAATGCTTCGACGCGATCACGATACCGCTCGTGCGCTCCGGCGAGGAGTCCGGTACGCTTGACATGAGCCTCGCGAAGATCGCCTCCTTTATGGAGGACCAGGAAAACCTCCGCAAAAAGATCATCTCGGCGATGACCTATCCGACGGTGGTCATCTGCATCGCGCTGCTCGTCCTCGGCGTGATGGTCGCCGTCGTCGTCCCGCAGTTCGAGAAGGCCTTTGGCAATCTCAATATAGAGCTTCCCACACTTACGCTGATGACATTTAAATTCGGCCGCTGGATGCAGCATAACTGGTATGTTATCCCGCTCGTTATTATCGTGGCCGCTATTCTTCTCAGGCAGCTGCGTAAGATGAAGTCGATGAAGATGCCGGTCGATACCCTTTTATTGAAGATACCGATCTTCGGCGACATCATCTTCAAGGCCTCGCTGACGCGCTCCTTCCGTACGATGGGTTCGCTGCTGCGCTCCGGCGTCCCCGTGCTCTCCTCGCTGGAGATGACGGCCGAGGTCGCGGGCAACGAGAGGATAAAGCGGGGCTTCCTTGAGATGCGCGACGGCGCCTCGATGGGCAGGGCTCTCAACGCCGTCGTGCGCGAGAAGAAGCTCTTTCCGCCGATGATCGGCCACATGATCGCCGTCGGCGAGGAGACGGGCCGCACCGACGAGATGCTCGAGAAGATCGCCGACTGGTATGACGCGGAGCTATCGGAGAAGATCAAGCGCCTCAGCTCGATACTCGAGCCGGTGATGGTCGTCTTCGTCGGCATCATCGTCGGCTTCATGGTGCTCGCCATCTTCCTGCCGATCATCTCCGCGATTAACGCATTCATGTAAATTCAGTAAAAAACACTTTTGATTTTTAGTAAAAAGAGCTTCACTTTTATTAAAATTAATATTATAATGGTGTGGGCCATATTATGGCCCTGTATTTATATGTCAATGGAATTATAAAAATAGAGTTATCACTGTAAGGAGGGATATGCGGGGAGAGCATATCTGTCATAATCAAGGGGGATCGGAAGGCGAGTCCGGTCCGTGTCGGGTGGGCGCGCGCACGGTATTTGGCAAAACTACCTTAGGAGGAAAAATTTAAATGAAAAAAATGATTAAAAAATACCGTAAAGCGAAGGGCTTCACCCTTGTGGAACTGCTCATCGTCATAATCATCATCGGTATTCTGGCCGGTATGATGATGCTTTCGACAGGTGCGGCAACAGATAAAGCTGAAGCGGTGAAAATTGTTTCTAACTTGCGTAATATAAAATCAGCATGTTTGATGTACTATGCAGATCATAGTGAGTGGCCGACGGCTGATACCCCCGATGCGAGTATCGACGTATACCTTGATGCAACGAGGCCGAAGTCTTACGATATAAAGAAGGGCACTGGTGGAACAGAAGGAGCTCTTGTCGTTGTTTATGATCAGCCCTCTGGAGGTGTAGCGACAAAATTAGGTGAGATGGCTGAAGACTCTGGGCTCATTGCAGATACTGCTGTTTCTAGCGATTATAAGGGATCAGGCGTTGTTGGTATGATAATAAGAAAGTAGATCAAGTCATATTTTTATAAATTTGGGGCTGTTGGTAGTTTTATACTAACAGCCTTACATTTTTATCTACTACTATAAAAACATTTCTATAAATACAAAAATTTTTGAGTTGCGCTAAAATTTTCTTAGAAAAACTGTGGCGTAGAAAACTAAAAATACCTCCACATCAACACCTATGCATAACTCTACAGCCTTTGTTCTCACACAATGCGTAGCTAATCTTTTGTCCTATCACTTACCTTGTATTGACTGTTTTAGACTGATAGTTTGTATGTGGTTTGTTGAATGGATGTATTTCTTTGCGCTAGTTTTCTGTACCCAGTTAAACAGGCAATCTTTTCCGTCTTTCCACCTACCCCAATAAAAGCATTCCTACAAACGTAAAAAACTGCCGTGCCGCTAGAATCTTTATCAAAGATAAAGACAGGACGGCCCGTCAAGGGGCCGTCTCAAAAGGAGCGGATAAAGATGTCGGAAGAGATCAAAAAAGAGGAGACGCGAAACGTCTCAAAGGATAAGGACGAACAGGGCGAGTATATGGTCAAGGAGCCCGTCGCGAAGCCGCTGTGGAACCGCACGGCGATGGTGATATTTTTTATCGCCGCCTTCGCGCTCGTCGGCGTCTGGTATTTGGCCGCGGAGCGGGAGAATAACAGCGCCTCGGCGCACGATATTGTGAAGAATATGAACCAGATCAAGGCCTTGACGCTGATGGTCTTCTCAAACCCCGCCAACTGGGAGCTCTTTCCGGTCGGTTCGAAGATCAAGTTCACCGACGATTTCAGCGATGATATCGGCCTCGGCGGCGAGATAGAGCGGCCATTTACGAAGGACATCACAAAATACGAGGTGATTCACACTCCTGAGGGGCTCTTTGTCGCCTATCAGGGCGACGCCTCTGAGAGCGGCGTACTGCGCGAGCTGGAGAAGATGAGCAAGGCCGAGGGGCTATATAAGACGGCCTCGGTCGAGGACGGCTATTACAATGAGAGCGGCGCGGCGCCGGTCTATATGCTGATCAAGATCGATCCCGCGCGGAACTGATTCAGGAGCAAAAGCACAGGCGCGAGGGCCGCGCCGCTTCACCGCGGCGGTCTTTGCTTCGCCGCGTTCGAGAGCGGAGCATCGGCCTCGGAGCGCCTGAGAGAGGAGAATGGATAGGATGAACAGAGAAAAGAGACGTGCCGGCATGATCGTCGTTGGACTTGCTGTCGTGATCTTCGGAGGCTTCGTCTATTATTCAAACACGAATATGAGGGCCTCGGCGGATGCCCATAGGATCGCCGCCGATATGAGCAACCTCAGAGCGGCGGTCTTTGCCTATTATTCGGAGACCGGCTCCTGGCCGCGGGCGGTGGCCGAGGTGCAGAATAACGAGATCTCTCATGTCGGCATCGATACGGAGGGGCTCTCCGTGGTAAACGACGACGGCGCGCTCTTCGTTAAGTATGACGGCGCGGAGACGGCCCTTATCCCCGAGAGGGGGAACCGCGTCGCGGCGGAGCTTGCCGCGCTGAGGAGTGAAGACCGCCTCTACGCGGAGCCGACGAAGAATCCCGCGGCCGCGCCGGATTACGCGGGCGGCACGAGCGTTTATATGCTGATAAAGACAAAAGATTATAACCCGAACAGTCAATTTTGATCTATAATACGCGAAGGCGGTTTTCGCACGCGCACGCCGCAGGCGTGCGCGTTTCCTGTTTATATCTGCGGCGATGTTAGTTTTAATTGTATAGTGACGTTATTAAAAGTACTGTAGAATGGTCTATAACATAAAACATAGTTTTTGTAAAGGTAAAAATTACCGTCGCTAAATTCATTTTTTCTGCTGTGGTCTTTGCGCAACATTTTCGAAAAATATTTTTATTTAAATTTTAAAAATCCCTTTTTTTAAGGGTTTTTATTATATAATGAGGCGGCGGGATCGTTGTCGACAGCAATGTCCCGCATGCGTTTTATCTATTTTTTAGCGCCAACGGCGCTTTATGGAGGAGTCCTATGGGCTTTTTTTCAAAGAAAAAGACAATATCCGCCGGTCTTGTGCTGGATGTTGGAAGCTTCCGCTACCTATCTATCGAAGGCGGGGACGGCTTTTATAATGTTGTCGATTCCCTGTCAGGAAGTATCCCGGCGGAATACGGCTCTTCGGAGGACCCCTTCTCTGATTCCGGGGGATACCTGGGTTCGGTCTTCGACTATATCGCGAAATCCGCCGGCGGTTTCAATGTCGCGGTGAATTTCGCCCTGCCGGTGACGGAGTCGCTGCTGCGTATCGTCAATCTTCCGGGGATGACGCTCGCGGAGGCGCGCATGGCCTTTCGCTATGAATTCGAAAATTATTTCCCCTTTCCCGAAAAGGACGGCGTCTATGATATCGCGGAGATCGAGTATCCAGTGCGCGAGGATCTTTCCGAGAAACGTTTCCTCGTCGCCGCCGCCCGCAGGCCGCTGGTCGAAAATATTTCCCGCGCCGCCGCGGCTCACGGCATCAGGCTCGCCGCCCTGGAGCCCTCTCAGATCGCCCTTGAGCGCGCCGCTAATCCGCCGGTGGCGATTGACGCGGGCTGCGCCTATATCTACGCGGGAAATCTGCGTTCGGTTCTGATTCTCTCCTGGAAGGGCTGCGGGATATTTTACCGTAATATCTCCTCCGGCTTCGGCGCGGATATCCTTGACGGAGGTTTTGAGAGCGAGGCTTACAGAGAGCACGCCTTCTCCTTTGTCCGCGAGATACGTTCCTCGCTGCAGTTCGCGATGTCGCAGAACCGCTCCTTCAGCGCCGATTCGATTTACCTTTTCGGCCCCGGGGCCTCTTCTTATCTCTGCGGCCTTCTTAAGGAATCGACGTCGATGGAATCGGTCATGCTCATAGACCCGATGAAGGTCCACGGCATCAGCTTCGAAAATAACGGCGGCTGGGACATTGCCGTCGGACTTGCGCTGAGGTGAGGCCATGGTCGTAAAACTTGATCTTCGTACAAATAAGCAGGAACAGCAGGCGGAGCAGGAGAGAAGCCCGCGCCATTATATTCTCTTCTCACTCGCGGCGCTCTTTTTTATCTCTTCGCTGCTTGTGTTCGCTATGGGCGGCTACCGGCTCTATGCGATAGGCTCTGCCAGGAGGGCGATGGCGGAGGGCGTTGCCGCCGACAATGAAAATCTAAAGCTGATGGAGACGGAACTTGCCCGCCTGACGAAGGAGAGCGGCGCCGTCGAAGAGAAGCTGGATTTTGTCCTAGACGACGTGCCCTCCGTTGAATTTCTCTATGAGCTTGGGGAGAGGACGGTCGACGGCGTCGTCGTCGAATCGCTGACGATGAACCGCGAGAGCGCCTCGCTTAAGGGCGTGGCCTTTGCCGACGAAGAGGTTTTGGAGTTCGGCGACGGGCTGCTCGCGGCCTCCTGCGTTAACAGCGTCTCCCTCCCGGTGATCACCCCCACACAGCGCAGCGGCGCGAATCTCAAGGCCTTTTCCATCGAGCTGAAGCTCAATCCTCTGCAAAAGGTAGTGCTTGAGGGCGGGATGGCCGGACAGGAAAAGGGAGTCCGCTCCGAAGATGCGCGCGAGGAGGCGGGAACCAGATGAAGAATATTGAGATAACGGAGCTGAAACGTGAGCAGATATTGATCGTAGTCGCCGTCGTACTGCTGCTGATCGCCGCGCAGCTGTTTATGATGAAGGGCGTGAACGGCGGCGTTGCTGAACTCTCCTCCGCCTCGCAGGAGGCGCAGGTGCTGAAGGCTACGGTCGCGGCGCGCTCCAACGCCGTCATCCAGTACAAGTCCACCGTGAAGATAGACGGCAAAGAGCTGCCCACGGCGATTGAATCGCAGAACAAGTTCTATTCCGTGCTGCTGAATCTGCTTTCGACGCAGGGATTTGGCGAGGCCAACGTGACGAAGGCCGATGAGAAGGAGGGCGTCGTCTCCTTCAGCGTCTCCGGCGAGGCCAATTATAACGAACTGCTGCGCCTGCTCGCCTCTTTCCGGCAGGGAGCCTATCTGATGAGGATTTCGCAGCTCTCTCTCGAGGGGCTGCGGGAAAATAATGTCAAGTACAGCTTTACTGTCGCCGCCAAGATCGGCGGCGCGCTGAAAGAGGAGGAGGCGGCGAAATGAGATCAATATCGCTGAAAGAGCTCTTCCGTCAGATGCGCCTGAACGAGGCGGCGCGCTCCCCCGAGGAACGGAAAAAGGAATATATCTTCGTATTGCTTCTGTTCGTATTTTTCGCGGCGGCGGTCTTTACGATGCGCAATTTTATCGCGATGAACGGCATCACCGCAGATGGAGAGGATCTTTCCTCGCAGCAGATGCCGCGCGGCAATCAGGCTCTGGAGTCGGCGAAGGCGCTCAACGCGAAATACGAGGCTTTCCGCAAGATGCGAGAACAGAGCCCCGAGCTTGTCGCGCTCTCCGACGCCATTGGGCGTTCGCCGGTGGCGGCGGTCGTGCCTTCGCCCTCTCTCGCCGCGGATACGAGCGTGCCGGAGTTTGTGCCGACGGTGACGATAAAGGGGCTTGTGGTGCTCGGCGGCAGCACGATCTGCACGCTTGACATAGACGGCGAGGAGTCGGGACAGATATTCAAGCCGGGGATGACCTTCGGCGGCGGAAAGGGAAAGATCCTTTCCATAGATTCAAAAGGAGTGAGCTGGAGATGGGCAAACAAAAATCACCGCACGGACTTATAAATTATAGAGCCCTGACGGCCCTGTTTTGCGCCGTCCTCTTCGCGGCGGCCATGCCGGGACTAGGCGAGGCCGCCGCCACCGAGGCGCGCAGGCTGGACGATCAGAGGCCGGTTATCGAGGGTATGCGGATGCATCAGGTGGGAGCGACGGAGATGATGATCGAGCTGCGCGGCACGAAGCTGCCGCTGCCGACGGCGGTAAGCTCCGACAACGCCGCGACGCTGGTCTTCAGCGATACGCGTTTCCCGCGCGACACGGACCGCAAGAACTGGTGGGACGAGTTTGAATGGGATATCTTTAAGCTGAATCTCAAAAAGAGCGAGGAGTGGACGCAGCGCTATGACTTCCCGCTCATTGAGCAGGTGCGCGTCACCTCGAACGACCAGCAGGGGATTACGATGAACTTTATCGGTCCGAAGCCGCTGGTGCTGAAGGATATCTCCGGTATGCCGGGCTCCGACAGTCTGCGGATCATGCTTGAGAGCCCGAGGGATATCACGCCGCCGCCGCTGATCCCGAAACCGCGCCCCGTTCCCGCCGGAGACCCGCTCTCCATTTCGACGCCCGTTACCCTGGAGCTGCGCGAGGTCTCTGTGCGCGAGGTATTCCGTATGCTCGCGAAGCTCAAGGACTTGAATCTTGTGCTCGACGCCTCCGTGCCGGAGACGCCGATGACCTTTTCCTTCAAGAATACCCGTTTCGGCGAGGTATTCGCCTATATGCTGCGCATGAACGAACTTTCATATTCTTTGGTCGGCAAGACGCTTGTCGTCGGCACCGCCGACAGTATCGGCAAGACGCTGGGACAGAATCAGACGCGTCAGTATAAGGTGGCCTACGCCGAAGTGACGAAGATGCCGGCGATAATCATGGGGCTTGTGCCTCTGCCGAAGCCGCCCGTCGTTGACGAACGGCTGCGTTCGCTCTATATTACGGCGACGCCGGAGCAGCACCGCCAGATAGAGACGCTGATAAACCGCGTCGACCATCCCGGCAGACAGGTGATGATCGAGGCGCGCCTCATTGAGATAAACGACGGCGCGCAGCAGGAGATCGAATCGATGATCGCCGCGGTCTACAAGGGCTGGATATTCACCTACGGCGCGACGGGGCTGGGCACGCGCTATACGTATGGCAATAAAGACGACTATTCTAATATTAAGAATCCAACGGGAACGACTACGCAGGGTGAATTGCCGATCGTTGGCGGCGGCACCGATTCGAAGTTCCCATCCAATATTGTCGATCCGGCGATGAAGATGCTCGACGCCGGACTCCGCGCGATGGAGTCGGACAATAAGGGTAAGGTGCTCGCCTCTCCCTCCGTCGTCGCCCTAGACGGACAGAAGGCCTCCGTCAAGCTGACCCATAATTATCTCTACCAGTCCGGCGTCGACGACAACGGCAACCCTGAATTCTCGAACCAGGAGACGGGGCCGACGCTTGAATTTACGCCGACGATGGGGCGCGACGGCTTCCTTACCATTAAGATGAAGATATCGACCGGCGAGATCATCGCCTTCCGGCGCTCCGGCGACTCCGAAGCCCCCGAGACGACGAAGCGCGAGGTCGACACACAGGTACGCGTCCGCAACGGCGAGATATTCGTCATCGGCGGCCTCTATCAGGAGAACAAGACGAACAATATCACGCGCGTGCCGATACTCGGATATATCCCGCTGCTCGGCGAACTATTCAAGTCGCGCACGTCAAAACATGTAAAGTCGCAGATGGCCTTCATCGCCATCCCCTATATCCTGGACATCCCAACCGGCGCCGCCGAAGTGCTCGACATGCCTGATGTCAGCCTTTACCAGTAAGGGGGCGGCACTATGGCCCGCCAGCAGATAAAGGTCATCCGGCTCGGAGAGCTTCTGCTCAACGCCGGCGTGATATCGCAGGAAAATCTTAACGCCGCGCTCGCGGAGCAGAAGGTCTCGCATCTCCGCCTCGGGGAGATCCTGATAAAAGAGGGTTATCTGACGGAGAACCACCTCGCGGAGGCTCTCTGCACGCAGCTGGACCTTGAGGCCGTCTCTCTCGTAAAGATGCGCCCGCAGCAGGAGGCTCTGTCTCTCGTCCCGGAGAATGTGGCGACGCGCCTCAACCTCCTGCCGCTTCAACTCATCGGCGACGACAGGATTGTCGTGGCGATGGCCGACCCGATGGATACCTACGCGGTAGACGAACTTTATCTGCTCACTAACAGGGAGATCGATATCCGCGTCGCCACCTCCACGGACATCCATAAGGCCCTCGTCAGCTATTACCGGGTACAGACCAGCGTCCACGACGCGATGGCCGACGTCATGAAGCAGGAGCAGGCGGTACAGTCCGCTCCCAACATCGTCACCGTTTCACAGACGACGGCGCAGGACGTCACGAATATCGCCGCCGACGCCGCGCCCGTCGTGCGTCTTGTGAACAGTATTCTTGAGCAGGCTGTGCGCGAAAAGGCCTCCGACATCCACATCGAGCCGACGGAATCGATGACGCGCGTGCGTCTCCGTATCGACGGCACGCTCTTCAGCAATATAGAGATTCCCAGTAACCTCCACCTGCCGCTCATCGCCCGTATCAAGATTCTTTCGGGGATGGATATCGCGGAAAAGCGGCGTCCGCAGGACGGACGAATCCTCATCAAGGTCGCGGGCTCGCGTATCGACCTGCGCGTTTCGACGCTTCCCTCCATTTTGGGTGAGAAGGTGGTGCTGCGTCTGCTGGACCAGAGCAACGACCGCATCGGGATGGAAAGGCTCGGATTCGGCGACACACAGCGGGAGCTGCTGCACGAGGCGATCATGGCCTCCAACGGCATCGTACTCGCCACGGGGCCGACCGGCTCCGGCAAGTCGACGACGCTCTATTCGCTGCTGGAGATATTGAACGACCCTTCTAAGAATATCATCACGCTTGAGGACCCGGTCGAATTTACGATCGCCGGTCTCACCCAGATACAGATCAACGAGAGGATCGGGCTTACCTTCGGGAGCGCCCTGCGCTCGATTCTGCGCCAAGACCCCGACATAATAATGGTCGGAGAGATCCGCGACACGGAGACCGCGCAGCTCGCGGTGCGCGTCGCGCTTACGGGACATCTCGTCCTCAGCACGCTCCATACGAACGACGCGCCGACCGCCGTCAACCGTCTTGTCGACATGGGAGTGCCGCGCTTCCTTCTGGCCTCCTCGCTGCGCGCCGTGCTCGCCCAGCGCCTTGTGCGCAGCCTCTGTCCGCACTGTAAAGAGAAGCTCTTTGTCAACGCGGCGATGGAGGCGGAGACGGGCATCCCCGCCGGTACGATGGTCTACGGCCCGAAGGGCTGTCCCGAATGCCGCTTTACGGGTTACAAGGGACGCACGGTGATCGCCGAGATCATGCCGGTGGACAACACGCTGCGCGCGATGATAAACGACGGCGCTTCGGAACAGGAGCTGCGCGACTACTCGCGCCGTTTTGGAATGATAACGCTGCGCGAGGACGCGCGCCGCAAGGTGGAAGAGGGCATTACTAGCATCGACGAGATGCTCTTTACGACGATCATAGATTAGGAGCCTGCCAATGCCGGGATTTGTTCTGAAAGATACCCTGATAAGGGGAATAAACAGCTGCGCGAGCGACGTGCACCTCAGCGTCGGCGATGTGCCGATGCTGCGAATAGATGGAAATCTTGTGCGTATCCCCGACGCCCAGCCGCTGACGGCGGAGGAGATGCGCGAGGCGGTGCGCGAACTGCTGACGGAGAGCCAGATCGAACGCTTCGACGATGAGCGGGAATATGATTTCAGCTTCAGCCTCGACATGGGGGTAAAGGAGCAGCGTTTCCGCGCCAACTTCTCTCACGAAAAGGGACATCCCGCGCTCGCGCTGCGCGCCATCACCGCCAACATCCGTACGATGAAGCAGCTGGGGCTGCCCGACGACCTCAAGGTGATGACGCAGAAGAACAACGGTCTTTTTCTTGTCACGGGGCCGACCGGCTCCGGTAAGTCTACGACGCTTGCGGCGATCATCCAGGAGATAAATCTCACACGTTCCGTACATATCGTGACGATAGAGGACCCGATAGAATACCTCTATACCTCGGAGGTGGCGCTCATCCACCAGCGTGAGCTTGGCCGCGATACAAAGACCTTCGCCGAGGCGCTGCGCCGCGCGATGCGCCAGGACCCCGACGTCATCATGATCGGCGAATTGCGCGACCTTGAGACGATATCCGCCGCGATCACCGCCGCTGAGACGGGACATCTCGTGCTCGCGACGCTTCACACACGCGACGCGGCCCAGAGTATCGACAGAATAATAGATGTCTTTCCCCCATATCAGCAGCAGCAGATACGCATTCAGCTCTCTTCGATGCTGCTGGGCGTCTTGTCGCAGCAGCTGATTCCGCTCGAGGGGATATCGGGAAGGACGGTAGCGACGGAATATCTCGTCGCGACCAACGCCGTACGCAACTATATCCGCGAGGGAAAGAGTTCGCAGATAAAGAATGTCATCCAGACCGGTTCGTCTCTTGGCATGCATACGATGGACCAGGATCTTGCCCGCCTCTGCCGGGACGGCATGATCGGCAGAAAAGAGGCGCTGGGCCACGCCTATGATGTGGAGAGTTTTAACCGCTATATGATGTAGATGGGACGCCGCCGTGGCTCTCTGCTCGCGGAGGCGGTCGTCGCGCTTTTTTTCGCGTTCTCTTTTTTTATCGCCGCCACATCGACGATCACCGCCGCCGCGAGGCAGGCCTCGCGCGGAATTTTGTCGATCGAGGCTGAAAGGCGGGTGGAGGAGTTTATCGCCGTTCTCGCCTCCGGCGGCGCTGACGAGCTGGCGGAGTTTGAGGCGGAGCGTCGTGTGATACCCGGCGGCGTCGCCGTGAGGCGCTATCGTTTCCCTGCCGGGGATGGGAGGTGGGTATCCGTTGTCTGGCCTGAAAAGCGGCAATAGAAGAGGCGCGTTTACATTGGTTGAGTGTCTCGCGGCGCTCACGCTGGCCTCTTTCATCCTTTCTCTGTTCTTTACGCCAGTTAAAAACGCCCTCTACGCCTATCGTCTGTACAACGACCGCCGGATCGCCGAATCACGCATCTGCACGGTCGGCGCTGTTTTGCGGATACCGGTCTTTTATTGTGCGTTGGGAATTCCCCTTGACGCCGGCGAATACAAGAAGAGCTTTGGCTCGAATCTGTCGTCGCCCTTTAGCTGGAACGGCCCGATATCAGTCATACAGGGAAGGGACGGCAAGGCTGACGGTTGTCTGCGTCTCGCCTATGGCTGCCCCGAACCCTGCCGAACGCTGCGGGAGTACAACGCCGGGAAGGCAGACTCATCCTTTCGCTTCGACGCTGCGGCGAACCAAAATTATTTCGCCCTCGACCTCCATGACAAGAGCCAGTCGGTCAAGAACTGGGTGCTCTTTGAAAACTGCGTTCCCCGGCGCACGCCGCTTGTCGTGACGCGGGCATCCGGCTCCGAGCTCCAGCTTAAAACGCTTTCGGCCGACGAAGCCGTCGTTCCAAAGGGAGACAGGCTGCTGCTCTTTCGCGCCGTGGAGTGCTGGGCGCTGAATGACAGGCTTTATACGAAAGATTTTCGTACGACCGGCGATCAGCCGCGCGAAAACGGCGTCTGCGATATCCGCTTTTATCTGAACGACGACAGGAGCCGGCTGACGGTCTGTCTTATCGTGCGCGGCGACGACGATTCTCTCGCCCCCGGGCGCGTCGTCGGCGCGGAGAAGTGCCCGGAGGAGCTGCTCTCGCAGTGGCGCGGACGTTCGCGGTATGTCCTTTACTGCGCCAGGTTCACCTGGCCGATATTAAATAACCGCGCCCAGCAGCTCCGCGGAATGGCGTATAATGGAGGAAATGCGTAAGTTAGCCCTTTTGGCCGATATTCTTTGCCCATAATATTTGATAAGTTAACACATTTTATGTTATGATTTTGTAGCATAGTCAGGAAATGATATATGTGGGCATGAGTATGCTCATACGAGTACAGGGAGGCATTTTTATGGCACAGATAGTTGATACGAGCGATTTCCGTCCCGGCCTGAAGATCAAATGGGAGGGCGGAATGTGGGTCATCCTCGAATGTTCGCATCATAAGATGGGAAGAGGCGGCGCGATCGTCCGCGGCAAGCTCCGCAATCTCGAGACCGGCTCAAGCGTGGACCAGTCTTTTAAGTCGGGCGAGCGCTTTGAAAGGATCATCTTCGACGAGAAGCCCGCGCAGTATCAGTATAAGGACGGCGAAGATTTCGTCTTTATGGATATGGAATCCTACGACCAGGTGACGCTCTCGCCCGATGTTCTCGGCGATATGGTAAAGTTCCTTATAGACGACCTTGAGGTCAGCTTTGACATGTATGAGGGACGCGTCATGGGCATCGAGCTCCCGAACCAGGTGACGATGAAGATCACCGACACACCGCCCGGATTTAAGGGTGATACGGCCTCCGGCGGCGGCAAGCCCGCGACGACCGAGACTGGCCTTGTAGTTACTGTTCCGTTCTTTGTGGAAAACGGCGAAGAAATCGTCGTCGACACGAGGACGGGGGAGTATTTAGAGCGAGCGAAGAAGTAACCGGGCACTGGTTTCTTCCGGCATTCGCATAATCCAACAGGAGGGATTCAAATGAGCGCACGTGAGAAAATAGCATATTTGAAGGGGCTTATCGACGGACAGAATTTAACGGCTGATTCGCCTGACAAAGCAAAGTTTTACACCGCATTAGTTGATGCACTGGATTCCCTGGCTGTTGCAATTGAGGATCACGAAGAGGTACATGAGGAGCTCAATGCCTACCTCGAACAGCTTGACGAAGATGTCTCGGACATTGAAGATGAGCTTGACGAGCTCTACGAGGATGAGGATGATGACGAGTGCTGCCATCACCATCACTACGATGATGACGACGAGGAAGACTGCGAGGATTTTGACGAAGAGGAATACGAGTCGGTAACGTGCCCGAACTGCAACAACGATTTCTACTTTGAACCGGCTATGTACGATGAAGAGGAAGATCTCGTCTGCCCGCACTGCGGCAAGCCCTTCAAGCTTCCTGAAGATTAGGCCGCGCGGGAGGAGATTCTCCGCGCGCCTGGCTTAGAAACGAGGAGACATTCATCGTTTTTTTGAAACAAGGTTTTGGAGATCTTGTAGGAGGAGGAATTGCGGCATGGTTGAATCAATGAACGAAGATTTCAACGTTGAAGAAAAGCAAGATATGGAGTCGGGCCTAGGCCAGACAAATCTTGAAGGCAAGGTCCGTATTTCGGAGGATGTGATCGCGCAGCTTGCCACGAAGGCGCTGAACAGCGTCGAAGGGGTATCTCCCGCGAGCCCCGGCCTGATGGCTAACCTCAGACTGGGCCGCAAGACGGTAAACGGCGTCCGTATCTCCATATCGGACGGCGATTCCCCCGAGATCGTGGTAGACGCCTATATCTCCGTTAAGTACGGCCTGCGGATCCCCGATGTCTGCTGGGACGTCCAGGAGGCGGTCAAAGAACAGGTGGAGCGCTATACTGGTTATGCGATCAAGGGCGTAAACATCTACGTTCAGGGTATCACTTTCGCGGAAAAGAAGACGGCCGACGGTGAAGCTACCGACGCGGCCGATATGTTCAGCGGCGAAGAGGCCTGATTTAGCAGCTTTTAACTTCTAAGAAGGCCGGTTTAGTATGACCGGCCTTCTTTTTTGAGAGGCGGTGCAGGGTATGCTGTTTCTATGGACGACGACAAAACTTGGTAAGATCTGGATAGACGGCGACGCGATAAAGCTCATCATATCGAAGCGCCTCCCGCAGGAGTTCTACGTGCAGGAGGTATCGTTTATCGGCGAGAAGAACCTTCTCAACGCCTATATCGCGGCGCCCGAAGACGCTGATTTTGAGACGAAGGCCACGCTTGAGGAGCGCTTCGGAGGCATATTCAACAAGTCCGGCATTGCGGTACAGCTGAACTGGGTCAATATCGCCCCGCAGGATAACAAGAAGACGACGCCGGTGTGGATGCTGCCGCTTTTCTGGGCCGCCGCCGCCGCCGGTATCACGGCGCTCTTCCACATGGGGATCAAGGGGATACTTTGGTCCATCTTCTCCGCCGTAGTTGGCTACGGCGTCGCCTGGGTACTGATCACCGACGACGGACAGCGGCAGATAGCGGCGTTGAAAGAACATTTCAGGAGATGATTTTTTGGTGATGTCCCGTATGGCGCGGCTGCGCCACAGGGCGCGCGAGGTCGCGCTGCAGCTGATATATATGCTTGACATGAGACCCGAGACCCCGCCGCAGGAGGCGCTGGAGCTGCTTCCCGCCGACGAGGCCCTCGAACTTTTCAGCGCGGAGCTCGCGGATGAGGGCGCGGAATCTCCGGATAAAAAGAAGTTTCCCTCGGTATCCGCCTTCGACCTCTCCCTCTCGGAGTCTGAACGGGACGAGGTGCTGGCCTACGCTGCGGAGCTCTTCCGCGGCGTGCGCAGCAACAGCGTGAAGATCGAGGACATTATCCGCGTGAATATGGAGAGCAAATGGCGTCCCGAGAGGCTGGTCGCGATCGATAAGGCGGTCATATCGCTGGCCCTCTATGAGGGTATCATCGCGCAGAGCGTCCCCGTGAACGTAGCGATATCCGAGGCGGTGGAGATCGCCAAGGCCTTCGGCACGGAGGAGTCCGGCCGTTTTGTGAACGGAGTGCTCGGACGCATAGTGCGCAGCGATAATGAACGCGAATAAGAACAACAATATCGTAACGGTAGATGAGATGACGGCCTCCGTGAGAGAGGCGCTCTTTCGTGAGCCGTCGCTGCAGAATCTCTCCGTGCGCGGAGAGCTGCTAGGCTTTAAGTTACACACCAGCGGACACGCCTATTTTACGCTGCTCGGCGCGAACTCCCGCGTCGCCTGCGTGCTCTTCCGCTCTTACGCGAACTCGGTGCTGGTCTGGCCGAAGGACGGCGACGAGGTGCTTGTCCGCGGCAAGATAGACGTCTACGGCGCGCGCGGCTCCTATCAAATATACGCGACGACACTGCTGCCGCTTGGAGCCGGCGCGAAGGCGCGCGCGAAAGAGGCGCTGCGGCTGCGCCTGGAGCAGGAGGGGGTATTTGATCCCCGGCTCAAAAGGCCGCTGCCGCGTTACCCGGAACGGGTCGCCGTGATCACCTCGCCGACCGGCGCGGCGCTCCAGGATATTTTAAAGCTTCACTCGCTCCGCTTTCCCTGCGCGGAGCTTATCGTCATTCCCAGCCTCATGCAGGGGCTAGGCGCTCCCGAGGAGATCGTGCGCGCCTTTGAGCTGGCGCGGCGCATCCCCGGCCTCTCCTGCGTAATGCTTGCGCGCGGCGGCGGAAACCGCGACGACCTGGACATTTTTGATAACGAGTTCGTCGTGCGCGCGATAAGGCTCTCGCCCGTCCCTGTGATCACAGGGCTGGGCCACCAGATAGACAGCACGCTCGCCGATATGGCCGCCGACGCGGCGGCTCCCACTCCCTCGGGAGCGGCGGAGCGGCTCTTTCCCGACGGCCGCGCGCTGGAGGCGGCGCTGCAGAACGCGGCGCGCAATATGCGCGGACGGCTGGAGGCGCGCATTGGCTTTATGGATAAGAATATCGCCGCCGCTAAGGGGCGTCTTGACCGGGATATCGTCAGAGGCCATCTGCAGCCCGCCGTGGACTTTACCGAGCGGGCGGTGCTCTCCGCCGACAACGCGATAGCCAAGAGGCTGCGGGAGGAGTGCGCCGGGCTTGCGGCCTTTGCCGCGAGGCTCGCGAACCTTTCGCCGCTCGCGCTGCTGGCGAAGGGTTACAGCATCTGCGCCGACATCTCCGGCGCGGTGATCCGTTCGGCGGCTTCGATGAAGGTTGGCGATACTGTGAAGATCATCATGAACGACGGCAGCGCCGAGGCCGTCGTGAAAGAAGTTTCCCACAAACCGTTTTTCGGGGAGGCAAAATAAGATGCTGCCCGCGACTATCGAATGGAAAGAGGGCCGGCTGCTGCTCCTTGACCAGCGGCAGCTTCCAAGCAGGACCGAGTATGTGAGCTGTGAAAGCGCCGAAGAGACGGCGCGCGCGATAGAGAACATGACGGTCCGCGGCGCGCCCGCCATCGGGGTGGCCGCGGCCTACGGCCTCGTCCTCGCGCTCAAAGGCGAAGATTTCGCGGCGGCGGCGCGGCGGCTTGCCGGGACGCGCCCCACGGCGGTGAACCTCTTCTGGGCCATCAGGCGCATGGAGGCGCTTTGGCGCGCGAACGAGGATAAAAATAAAGATGAACTCTACCTCATCATGGAGAAAGAGGCAAAAAACATCCATGACGAGGATATCGAGATAAATAAAAGTATCGGCCGCTTCGGGCAGGAGATACTGCCGGAAAAGGGCGCGGCGATCACCCACTGCAACGCGGGGGCGCTCGCGACGGCCGGTTACGGCACGGCGCTCGGAGTATTTCGCGCCGCCGCCGAGGCGGGCAAGGAGATAAAGATCTACGCCGACGAGACGCGGCCGCGTCTGCAGGGCAGTTTGCTCACCGCCTACGAGCTTCAGCGGGACGGCTTTGACGTGACGGTGATCACCGATTCGATGGCCGCCTTTCTCATGTCGCGCGTGAAGATCGACGCCGCCGTCACCGGCGCGGACCGCGTGGCGATGAACGGCGACGCCGCGAACAAGATCGGCACCTACAGCCTCGCGATCGCCGCAAAACGGCATGGCGTGCCCTTCTATATCGCCGCGCCGCTTTCCACCTTTGACGCGGGGTGCGCCTCCGGCGAGGATATCCCGATCGAGGAGCGCGGCGGCGGTGAGGTACGCGCCGTCGGCGGCGTCGAGGTGGTGCCGGAGGAGATAAAGGTCTGGAATCCGGCCTTTGACGTTACGCCGAACGAACTTATCACGGGAATCATTACGGAGCGCGGCATCATCCGTGCGCCGTTTGCCGAAAATATAAAAAAATTTTTTCCGGGGAGGAAAAGGTAAAGATGAGGAATGAATTTAAGATCGCGGATATAAATCTCGCCCCCGAGGGGCACCGCCGGATGGAGTGGGCCTGGGAGTATATGCCCGTCCTGCGGCTGATAGCCGAGAAGGAGACTCCCGCGCAGCCGCTGGCCGGCGTGGTCGTCGGTACCTGCCTCCACCTTGAGGCCAAGACGGCCTGCCTGCTGAAGGTGCTCCACCAGCTTGGCGCGACTGTCGTTACGGCGGGCAGCAACCCGCTTTCGACGCAGGACCCGATATGCGCCGCGCTCGTTGAAGAGGGCGTCCACGTATTCAGCCGCCGCGGTATGAGCGCGGAGGAGTACAGCGAGAACCTTCGCGAGATGCTCAAGTGGGACCCGCAGGTGATCATCGACGACGGCGGCGACGTGGTCTCAATGATAATCGAGGAGCGCCGCGACCTGATAAAGAACATCCTTGGCGGCTGTGAAGAGACGACCACCGGTATCAAGCGCCTCAAGGCGATGGCCGAGGAGGGCGTGCTGCCCTTCCCGATGCTTGCCGTCAACGACGCGCAGAGCAAACACCTTTTTGACAACCGCTACGGCACGGGGCAGTCGGTGTGGGACGCGATCCTGCGCACGACGAACCTTATCGTCGCAGGTAAAAACGTCGTCGTCTCCGGCTACGGCTGGTGCGGCAAGGGTACCGCGAAGAGGGCGGCGGGGCTCGGCGCGCGTGTCATCGTCGTCGAGGTCGATCCCCACCGCGCGCTTGAGGCGCTTATGGACGGCTTCGAGGTGATGGATATGAACGCCGCGAGCAGGGTCGGAGACGTTTTCATCACCGTCACGGGAAATACGAAGGTCATCCGCCGCGAACATTTTGAGAATATGAAGGACGGCGTCCTGCTCGCAAACGCGGGCCACTTCGACGTGGAGGTCTATGTGCCCGACCTCCGTGAACTTGCCGTCGAAAGGCGTCAGCCGCGCGACAATATAGAGACATTCGTGACCGCAGACGGCCGCAGGCTTCACCTGCTCGGAGAGGGACGTCTCGTCAACCTCGCCGCCGGCGACGGCCACCCGGTAGAGATAATGGACCTCAGCTTCGCGATGCAGCTGCTCTCGTCGCTCTATATCGCGAACAACCGGCTGGAGCCGGGGCTTTACAACGTGCCGGAGGAGCTTGACCGGCGCATCGCGGAGCTCAAGCTCGAGTCTCTTGGGATAACGATCGAGAAGCTTACGCCGGAGCAGGAAGAATATATGGCGAGCTGGAGGGAATAGGATGCAGAACCTTTACCGCGATGTGATTGTCTGGGACGGTGAATCGAAGGGCGCGCGCCGCTGCGACGTGCGCACCGAGGGGGCGGAGATCGTCGCCGTCGAACCGGCGGGAACCTTCCGTTACGGCTCGGCCTATGAGGGGCGCGGCAAGACGGCGCTGCTGCCCGGCTTCGTCAACGCCCACGGACACGCGGCGATGACGCTGCTGCGCGGCCTCGGCGAGGAGCTGCCGCTGATGGAGTGGCTTGAACAGCGGATCTGGCCGGTGGAGAACAGGCTCAACGGCGACCGCGTCTATACAGGGACGCAGCTGGCGGTCATGGAGATGCTCTCCACGGGGACGACCTGCTTCGCCGATATGTATTTCTTTATGGACCGGGTCGCCGAGGCGGCGCTGGCCTGCGGCATGAGGGCCGGACTCTGCCGCGGTATCGTCGGCGGCGCTGACGGCGCGGAGAAGCTGGCGGAGAACCTGAAGCTCGCGAAGGACTATAACGGCGCGCAGGGACTTGTGAGCGTACAGCTTGGCCCGCACGCCCCCTACACCGTGCCATTTGAACTGATGAAGGATATCGCCGACGCGGCGAAGGAGAACGACCTCGCCGTTCAGCTGCACTGGCTGGAGACGACGCGCGACTGGCCGCTCTCCGAGTCGTCGAAGAGCATGACGCCGGAGGAGTTCCTTGAAAAAACCGGTATTTACGGCGTCAAACAGCTGCTCCTTGCGCACTGTGTCTGGATAGAGAAGGAAAGGCTGCCCTTCTACGCGCAGCCGAACATCACCGTGGCGCACAACCCTAAGAGCAACTGGAAGCTTGGCAGCGGCACCGCCCCCGTGGTGGATATGCAGAGAGCGGGAGTGAAGGTCGCTATCGGCTCCGACGGCGCTTCGAGCAACAACCGCCTCGACATGTGGGATGAGCTGCGCTTCGCCGCTCTCGCGCAGAAGGGGGCGAACATGGACCCGACCCTGCTCTCCGCGGAGGAGGCCCTGCGTATGGCGACGGTGAACGGCGCGCTGGCCCTCGGCTTTGAAAAGACGGGGCTTATCAAAGAGGGATACACGGCTGACTTTATGCTGATAGACCTCGACCAGCCGCAGTATGTGGGCTGGGACTTCGAGAATCTGCCGGGTTACCTCGTCTATGCCGGTTCGTCAGCTGACGTGAGAACGACGGTCGTCGCTGGTGAGACGCTCTATCATATGGGAGCCTTCACGAAGATGGACGCCGAAAAGATTATGGCAGAGGCGGCGTCGGTGAGAAAATATCTGACCGCGTAGCGGAGCTTCTCTTGGAATAAAGGGCGGCTCGCCGGCTGAATAAACGATAATATTGACCAGTAAAGAGCGGAATGCGCATTGCGGCGTATCCGCTCTTTTGTTTTTGCCTCTGTCTGCGATGTTCCGGCCGCCGATGTCATCGGATGGACTTTTCCTCTTTTTACTTTTCAAACACTTCGAAATAATCCCATATCAAATATATTGAAACAGCCATAAAGTGTTCGCATTAGTGCCGCTGCGTCTATTCTCAAATGAGCGGTCGGTTATCCGTCTTCAGGGCTGAGCCGATTATTGTCAAATTTGTTGACATATATAGTTAAAAACAGTGAATACATGGTGGTTTTAGATAAGTGTATTTTACATATATACTTGACATCAATTGTTTATTGTGTAAAACTATCAAGCATAATGTTGTTGGTGTACAACTTTATGTTAATGATATACGACATTGCATGCAGGGAGGCGCTAATAGGAGAGAATTTAAATATTGGGGATAAGCTGCTGTATTTCCGCCGCGTTTTTTGACAGCCGTATGCCGTGCCGCCCTCACCTTTATGAAACGCGGGCTGCGGAAGCGGAGAGAATGTATTCGCGCCGCCGCCGTTTTGTCGCTCGATGTTTTTATCGCGTACCTTATCCGGACGGTCCTTAATTACGGCGGATGCGTCAGAGACTTTTTAGTTTAATTTATACATCATTTTAAGAATGAAGGGACGTTGAGTTGTATGCGTTTGAAGAAGACGGCGATACAGCTGCTGTTGGCGCTGTGCATTTTTTACGGATGTTCTTTTGCGGCGTCTCCTGCTGGAGCCGGCGAGGTTGCGGTCATTGACATGGCCGGCGTCATTGACGCGAGCAATCCCGGAAAGGCGGGGCAGAAGTATCTTGATAACCTGAAAGCCGGCCTGGAGACGGAGCTGCAGCGTTTCAAGGACAAAACAGCGAAATCAAAGGACGCCGAGAGGCAGGCCGCGGATAAACAGCGTGAGCTGAACGGCGAGTATCAGGCTGAATACGATCGTGTGACCGCGTTGATCGTCACGCGTCTTCGCGTTGTCATCCGGGAGTGGATCAACAGCAACAGAAAGGGGGTGATGGTCGTCGTCCCCGCGCATACGCTGCTTGGATTTTCAGACAAGGCGGACATAAGCGGAGAGATATTGAGGGCTTTCAACAGCGTGGCGATAGATTTTTCTAAAAAATAGTGACGAAGCTACGTAAAAGAGGAGGAAAAACAGTGAAAAGAAAAAAGTCTTGGGCGTCTGTACTGGCGCCGGCAGTTTACGCATTGATCATCTCATTTATTTTCGCGTGCTTCCCGACGTGGAGTTATGCCGGTTATGTCGCCATCGGCGGCAATGATGATTGGCAGAGAAGTAACGCAAACACGCAATATCCGTCGGTAAGAATCGGGGAGTGGACGGTCTCCACCGGAATGTATGCCGTCGCTATCGGATATAGCGCGATGAGCCATGGAGCGAACAGCGTCGCTATTGGCAGCAACTCTTATGTTGGTCCAAACGAGAGTAATGTCGTATCTGTCGGCAGCTCCAGCATCCAGCGCCAGATCAGATGGGTGGCCGACGGCCGCTCCGCCTACGACGCGGTAAATTATAAACAGCTCAGCGCAGTGAACGAGGAAGCGGCGAAAAAGGGCAGCTGGAAGCTAAAGGTGGACAATAATTCTGCCAAGACGATAAACAACGGCGACACCGTGGCGCTCAAGAGCGGGCGCAACCTGACGATTTCCGAGAGCGGCGGCGCATATACCTTTGCCGTAGCCGCCAAGCCGAATTTTGACGAGGTGACGGTCGGTTCCGGCATGAGCAAGATCACGATCGGCCAGGGCATCGCGATGGGCAATAACAGGATCACCGGCCTTGCCGACGGAATCAACGACAAGGATGCCGTGAACCTTGCCCAGGTAAAGGCGATGACCGGAGATAAGGGACAGTGGACTTTCCGGGTGAACGGCGGCGAGACCGGCGAAGACGTGATAAAAAACAGCAATGAGCTGCTTGCCATCGCGGACGACGGCAAGAATCTGTCCATAAATGCCCTCTCGGACGACCTGGGCAATAAGTATTACCAGTTCAGCGTCGCCGACGCGCCGACATTTACGAAGATCACCGTTACCGGCGAAAACGGCGTAGGCCTTGACATGAGCGGTACGAGAATCACCAACGTCGCCGCCGGCACTGAGGATACCGACGCGGTAAACGTCAAACAGCTGAACGACGCGACATCGGGCCATGTCAAATATGACAGCGACACAGAGAAGGGCAGAGTCACGCTGGAGGGTGCAAACGGCACGACGATCGACAATGTGAACGACGGTATTATCGGCGCGGGCAGCAAGGAAGCGGTGAACGGGAACCAGCTCTGGCAGACGCAGCAGCAGGTCGAAAACCTTGACGAACTCGCGGTCAAGTATGACGATGCAAATAAAAACCAGGTGACGCTGGCAAACAGCGAGGGCGGCCCCGTTAAGGTCACCGGCGTCGCTGACGGCGACATAGCCGAGGGCAGCACCGACGCCGTAAACGGCGGGCAGCTGTGGGAGACTAATCAGAGAGTCGGCGCGCTCGAGGACAGCGTTGAGAATATTCAGGGCGATATCACTAATATTAAGGGCGATATAACCGAACTCCAGGAGAGTGACAAACTCTCCGTCAAATATGACGGCGACGCGAAAGACAAAATCACCCTTGCCGGCAGCGACGGCACGACGATCGACAATGTTAAGGCGGGGAATCTTGCCGAGGACAGCACCGAGGCCGTGAATGGCAGCCAGCTCTATGAGACAAACCAGAATGTCGAGCAAAACCGGCTTGATATCGCGGACAATAAGACTAATATCAAGACCCTTGGCGACAGCACCGCGGCGGCTCTTGGTTCGGGCTTCAGCTACTCGGAAGAGGGCGGCATCAGCGGCGAGTTTACGGCCAACCCCGGAACCGCCAGAGCTAAAAGTTATACGGACCTGCAGAGCGCGGTGACCGACGCGCTGGAGGCGCAGTGGACGCTGGGTGTCAACGGGCAGGAGACGGGCATCGGCAACGGCGATAAGTTTGCCGTCAAAGACGGCAGCAATATCAATATCAGGCATGAAGCCGACGGCGCATACTCATTCAACGTCGTGGACAATCCCGAGTTTAAAAGCGTCAAGGTGGGCAATGTCGATATCAACCAGAACGGTATCAATATGGGCGGCGGCGGAATAACCGGTCTTCGCCCCGGCGGAATATACCAGGGCAGCAGCGACGCGGTAACCGGCGACCAGCTGTGGAACGCCTATAAGAGAATGGACGACCTCAACGAGGATATCCACATTGTCGGAGCGCACGCAGCGGCCCTCTCCGCGCTGCATCCCGTACCCTATAATCCGTACGAGCCGACGACGCTAGCGGCGGGTTTTGGTACTTACCGCGACGAGTACTCGGTGGCGGTCGGCGTGTTCCATTATGTTCGTGAGAACCTGCTGGTCAACGCCGGTATGTCAATTGCCTCCGACGGCGACGTTATGGGCCGCGCCGGCATCAGCTTCGCGGTCGGCAAGGGCGGAAAGAAAAAGCCTGTGCTCGCGAGAGATCTGACCGAGATGCAGAGGCAGCTGGCGGAAGTACAGATCGCACTGCAGCAGCTCAAGGAAGAGAACGAAGCGCTGCGCGGAAAACTGGAAAATAAGTAGCGGTAAACTTTGTGTTTGAAACCGCCGCATCCCTATGGAGGAAAAATTTCCCCGTGGTATACGGCGGTTTCCGTTTTTGCCGTAAACTGGCGTCAGGCAGCGGCAGTTAAATGGGGGATGCGGGAGTCCTCATTTATGCAAATCTATTACGGCGGCAAGCTTCTCTCTTGCCAGGGAGATACGGTTTTCCAAATATCTGAGATGCCAGTCTAGTAATTCCGCGTTTGCCGCCGAAATATCGTTTAACTCTTCCACACAAGAGAGTGCGCCGCTGATTTTTTCTTGAGCGTCAAATATATCCATGACAATCTGTTTTATGATATCTTTCCGCGACTGGTTGTCTTCTTTTCCGCTGAATGCCGCGGAGATTATCTCTTTATCTTGGGACTCACCCGGTATTTTTTCGGGGAAAAGCGGGGGATAATCCTTATCTTCTTTACAGATAAGCGCGGATACCGGTACTTTCAGGGCCTGCGCAATGTTAAATACATTTTGGCTGTCAGGAATATTTTTGCCCATTTCCCAATTAATCACTGTCGTTCGGGAGACGCCGACAAGATCCGCTAATTGTTGCTGGGTTAATTTTTGTTGTCTGCGTAAATTCTTTATCTCTTCTGCCGTAAACAATATATTTCCTCCGCCCCTTATACGTCTAAAGTAACAGGCACAGAAGAAAAAAACAAGTTAAATGTATACGACACGAAGCTTTGCCTTTTTACGTAATCATAGATACTGCTTTTCTGAATTTGAGTAATAACGATGCAGCTGAATCTCCGCGAAGGCGATAAGGTAATTTCCCGTATGTTCTCTCGTACTGCTAATACTTTTTTGCGCAATTTTGTCATAAATCATATATAATGTCTAGTTAGTCTGAATTTAACGGGGGGCAATCTTAATGGAACGCCGCAGCGGCAAAGAGTTACGTGAACTGTTTCTAAAATTTTTCGAGGAGAAGGGTTGTAAGAGGTATCACAGCTTTTCACTGGTACCCGACGACCCGACGCTCCTCTTTACGATAGCGGGCATGGTGCCCTTCAAGCCGTACTTTCTCGGTTTGAAGACGCCTGAGGTGACACGCGCGACGACCGCGCAGAAGTGCGTGCGTACGAACGACATTGAAAACGTCGGACGCACTGCGCGCCATCATACCTTTTTTGAGATGCTGGGCAATTTCAGCTTCGGCGACTATTTCAAGCCGGAGATCATTCCCTGGGCCTGGGAGTTCCTCACCGAGCGCGTCGGCCTCGATCCCAACCGGCTCTACGCCACCGTCTATCTTGACGACGACGAGGCCTACGACATCTGGCATGAGAAGGTCGGCCTTCCGAAGGAGCGCATCTTCCGCCTCGGCGCGGACGACAACTTCTGGGCGGCGGGACCGGTAGGTCCCTGCGGCCCCTGCTCGGAGATAATTTACGACCAGGGAGAGAAGTTCTCCTGCGGCAAGCCGACCTGCACCGTTGGCTGCGACTGCGACCGTTACCTGGAGATATGGAACCTCGTCTTTATGCAGTATAACCGCGACGAGGCCGGCAACCTCACGCCGCTGCCCCATAAAAATATCGATACCGGCATGGGCCTCGAACGGCTCGCCTCCGTCGTACAGAGCGTGCCCAACGACTTTGAGACGGACCTCTTCCGCCCGATCATGGACAAGGCCTGCGAGCTCGTCAACGTCAAATACGGCGAGGACCCGAAGAAGGATATGGCGGTCAAGGTTATCTCCGACCATATCCGCGCCTCGGCCTTCATGATCGCCGACGGCATTCTGCCGACGAACGACGGCGGCGGCTATGTGCTGCGCCGCCTTATCAGGCGCTGCGTGCGCTACGGACGGCTGCTCGGCATCGAACGTCCATTCCTCACCGAGCTTCTGCCTGTGGTGCGCGAATCGATCGGCGACGAGTACAGCGAGCTGATCGAGCAGGCCTCGGCGATCGAACAGGTGCTCAGCACGGAGGAGGAACGCTTCTCCCGCACCCTCTCGCAGGGAAGCGACCTTATGGACTCGGAGATCGATAAGCTCACGGCGGCCGGCAGGAATATCCTTCCCGGAGACGTCGCCTTCGTCCTCTACGATACCTTCGGCTTCCCCCTCGAACTGACGGAGGAGATGTGCGAGGAGCGCGGGATAACGATAGATAAAGAGGGCTTTGAGGCGGCGATGGAGGAGCAGCGCGAGCGCGCACGGGCCTCCAGCAAGCAGACCAGCAGCGTCATCTCGAAAAACGTCTACACGGAGCTCGCGGATAAGATCGCCCCGAGCCCCTTCTGCGGATATACGAAAACGAAGTGCGAGGCCCAGGTCAAAGCGATAATCGTCGACGGGGCGCTTGCGGAGAGCGCTGCCGCGGGAACAGAGGCCGACCTCGTTCTCAGCGAGACGCCCTTCTACGCCGAAAAGGGCGGCCAGGTGGGAGACACCGGAACGATAACGGCGGGCGGCATGACCTTTGAAGTCGCCGACACAATTTATCCGGTGGCCGATCTTATCGTCCATCGCGGCAGGGTGACGGCCGGTACCGTAAAGGCCGGCGATAGCGTCAGCGCCGAGATAAACGTTGAGCGCCGCGCGGAGATACAGCGCCACCATACCGCGACGCACCTGCTTCACGAGGCGCTCGCCCGCGTGCTGGGCAAACATGTGCGGCAGGCGGGGTCGATTGTGACGCCGACGTTCCTGCGCTTCGACTTCAACCACTTTGCGCCGGTGACGCTCGACGAGCTGCGCGAGGTCGAACGTCTTGTCTACGCCGAGGTCTTAAAAAACAAGCCCGTCGTGACGACGATAATGGCGATCGAGGAGGCGAAGAAGACCGGTGCGCGCGCTTTGTTTGACGAAAAGTACGGGGACGAGGTCCGTGTGCTTGATATAGAGGACTTTTCGACCGAGCTCTGCGGCGGTACGCACGTCAAAAATACCGGCGAGATCGGCCTCGTGAAGATCATCCGCGAAGAGGGGATCGGCTCCGGCATCCGCAGGATCACGGCCGTCGCAGGCTCATCATCGCTGCCGCTCTTCCAGTCCTTCGGACTCGCCGTTACCTCCATGGTGACGATGCTCGGCGGCGACGTGGAGACTCTGATGTCGAAGATCGAGTCGATGGTCGACGAGAAGAAAGTGCTTGAACGCAAGAACCGCGAGCTTCAGGTGAAGGCCGCGATGTCCGATATAGAGAACAGCGTGAAGCCGAGGGCCAACGCGGGCGGCGTGGATCTGATCGTGGAGAAGTTCGACGACATCACCCCTGACCTGCTGCGCCAGATAGGAGACCGGATACGCCAGAAGTATCCGAACGCGCTGATGCTGCTTGCCGGCGTTGGTGAGGAGAAGCGCGTCGCCCTCACGGCGATGGCTTCGCCGGAGATCGTGAAGCTCGGGGCGCACGCCGGAACGCTGCTCAAGGCGGTGGCCGCCGAGATGGGCGGCAAGGGCGGCGGAAGCCCGACCCTCGCCCAGGGCGGAGCTCAGAGCTCAAAGGATCTCGGCAAGGCCTTCGACGCCGCGCCGAAACTCTTTGAGGAGCTTATGACAAAAGGAAAGTAATGCAGAGAATAATCGCTCTTGATATAGGCTCCGTCAGGATTGGCGTCGCCGTCAGCGATCCCTTGGGCTTTTTCGCGCAGGGGGTTGCTGTGCTCGACGCTAAGGGAGACTGGCACGCGGAGCTTGCGAAGATCGCGGGGCAGTATGAGAGGCCGAAGCTGCTGATCGGCATGCCCCGCCGCACCGATGGCAGCGAGGGGCCGGAGGCCGTGCGTATGCGCGAGACGGCGAAGTCCGTTCAGGAATATTTCCCCGAGCTTGAGATTGAGTTCTGGGACGAGCGTTTCACGACGACGATCGCGCAGCAGGCGCTGCTTGAGGCGGACGTTTCGCGCGCTGGAAGAAAGAAAAAGGTTGATAAGATAGCGGCGACACTGCTGCTGCAAAGTTATCTTGACCGCGGCCGTTAATACGCCGCCGGTCGTCCGTATCATTTGCGCCGCGGAACATGGCGGAGAGAGGCTCCAACTTATTGAAATACGTCCTCGCCTAATTCCGGCCCGTTTTGTTCAGCGGCTGATATGTAAACCGGCGGAGATACGCCGGCCATTGTATTAAAAGATAAATCTCTTTATTATGTTGCTTGCCGCAGTATCATTACGCGGCGTCCTGCGGCTTTAATATTTTTGTTTTATACTGGAAGGAAGGAATAAAAGAAATTTTGGAACTGCCAGTCGGAATAAGGATGACCCCCATGCTTGAGCAATATGTGCACTGGAAGGATAAGTACCCGGACTGCCTTCTCTTTTTCCGCATGGGAGATTTTTATGAGATGTTTTTTGAAGATGCCAAGACCGCTTCCGCCGTGCTTGACATCACCCTTACCTCACGCTCTAAAGACTCCGAAAACCAAATACCGATGGCGGGAGTTCCATTCCATTCCGTCGATTCATATCTCGGAAGGCTTGTCGCCGCCGGCTACCGCGTGGCGATCTGCGAACAGATCACCGAGCCGGACGGGCGTACGCTTGTCGAGCGCAGCGTCACCCGCATCGTTACGCCGGGGACCTGGCTGCCGGAGAACTCAGACGGCGACGGGAAGATCGCGGCCTGCCTGTTTGAAGGTAAAAACCTTTCCGTCGCGCTGCTTGATTCCGCGAGCGGAGCGCTGCGCGCCGGGACCTTCGCGCTGGAGGGCGGCGTGTCGATACTCTCCGCCTTCGCCCCCAACGAGGTGCTTCTGCGGCGCGGCCAGCTTGAACAGTTCCGTAAAAGCTGTCCATCTTTGACCTCCTGCAACACGGTGGAGCGCGACAAGGGGGATTTTTCGCCGCCGCAGGCCTCCTCCTGGCTCTGCCGCAAGTGGAATATATCTTCGCTGTCCGCGATGGGGCTGGACGACCGCGACGCGGCGGCAGGCGCGGCGGCCACCGCCGTCAAATATCTTGAGGAGACTCAATTCTCGAAGGCCTCGCACATAACCGCCGTTACGCCGATACTGCCGCGTGAAAACCTGATCCTCGATCAGAACACCCAGGCGAACCTGGAACTTATCGATCAAAGTACGACCTCGTTATTCTGGGTGCTCAACCGCTGCCGTACGCCGATGGGCAAACGGATGCTTAAAAACTGGATCACCTCGCCGCTGCAGGATATCGCGGCGATAGAGGCGCGGCAGGATATAGTGGAACGGCTTGCGGGTGATCCGCGGCTGCGCGCCCGTCTCGGCGAGCTGCTGGCGGGCTGCCGCGACATGGGCAAGTCCCTCTCGCGCATCACCCTCAACATGGGCTCGCCCTCCGATATGCTGGTCATCAAAGAGACGCTGAACTTCGTGCCGGAGATAAGAGCGTTAGCCGCTGAAGACGAGGCGCTCGCCACGCTTATTCCGGACTGCGACACCACGGAGCTCGCGGCGCTGCTGATGGCGGCGGTCGCCGATTCCGTGCCGCGCTTCCTGCGCGACGGCGGCGTCATTAAGGGCGGCTTTGACGCGGAACTTGATTCATGGCGCAGCAAAGCGGAGAATTCCTCGTCGTGGCTCGCCGCCTTTGAGGAGGCCGAGCGGGCCAGGAGCGGAATAAAGAATCTGAAGGCCGGTGTCAACAAGGTATTCGGATATTACATAGAAATTCCTAAGGGCAATGCCGGACGCGCGCCCATGAACTATATACGCAAGCAGACGCTTGTGAACGCCGAACGCTTTATCACAGACGAGCTCAAGGCCTTTGAACGCGAAATGTTCAGCGCCGAGAGCGAAATGCTGGCGATCGAGGAGCGGATATACGCCGGTCTAGTGGAGGCGGTGCTGGCGCAGGCGGCGGCGATACAGCGCACGGCGAACTTTATCGCCGAGCTCGACACGCTGCTGTCGCTTGGCGCCGTCGCCGCCGAGCAGGGGTACTGCCGTCCGCAAATGGATATGAGCAAGGATTTTGTCGTCAAAAACGCGCGCCATCCCGTCGTCGAGGTGACGCTCGGCAAAAACCCCTTCACTCCGAACGACTTCAATTTCAGCGACGAAAACGGACGCCGTATCGCCATCATCACGGGGCCCAATATGGCCGGTAAGTCCACCTATCTGCGGATGGCGGCTCTGATCGCGGTGATGGCGCACATGGGCTCCTTCATTCCCGCGGAGAGCGCGAAGATCGGGCTCATCGACCGCGTATTCACGCGTATCGGCGCGCGCGACGAACTGGCGCGCGGGCAGAGCACCTTCATGGTGGAGATGGTGGAGACCGCCAATATCCTGCGCCACGCCACGGACCGCAGCCTGATAATCCTCGACGAGGTGGGGCGCGGGACTTCGACCTACGACGGCCTCAGCATCGCCTGGTCGGTGGTTGAGTTTTTACAGGGGCAGGAGCACGCCCGCCCGCGCGTCTTTTTCGCGACGCATTACCACGAACTGACCCAGCTCGCGGAGCTTCTGCCGGGGATAGTGAACCTCAGTATGGGGGTGGAGGAGAGCGACCGCGGCGTGGTCTTCCTCCATAAGATCGTCGAGGCCCCCTCCGACCGCTCCTACGGCATCGAGGTGGCGCGTCTCGCGGGCGTTCCCGCCGCCGTGCTGCGCCGCTCCGAGGAGCTGCTGGCTACATTTGAGGAGCGCGGCGCGGAGAAGAACGAGGAGGTGAAGAGCTCCCAGCAGAACCAGCTGACGCTCTTCGACGTGCGCCAGGAGGCGGTCCTTGAGGAGCTTGCCGCCTGCGACCCGAACAACATGACGCCGATGGCGGCGCTGGAACTCGTCTGCCGCCTGCGCGAAGAGAGCAGAAAGGTACTTGGATTCAAATGATAAAGAGATTGGCCCCCGATATTTCCACACGGATAGCCGCCGGAGAGGTGATAGAGCGCCCCTCCTCGGTCGCGAAGGAGCTCATCGAAAATTCGCTCGACGCGGGCGCGCGCACGATCTCAATACAGACGGAGCAGGGCGGCAAGAGCTCCTTTGTTATTGAGGACGACGGCTGCGGCATTCCCTGCGCGGAGCTGCCGCTCGCGCTTGAGCGCTACGCCACCAGCAAGATAACGGATATAGAGGACCTTGAGAGGATATCGACGCTCGGCTACCGCGGCGAGGCGCTCGCAAGCATCGCCGCCGTCTCGCGTATGGAGATACGCAGCAAGGCTGCCGAGGCTGAAGCTGGCGGCCTGATACGCTGTGAGGCCGGCGAGATCACCCTCCACACGGAGACTCCCGCAAAGCCGGGGACGCGGATACAGATAGACGATCTGTTCTTTAATCTTCCCGCGCGCCGTAAATTCCTTAAGACCTCATCCGCGGAGCTGCGCCGCATCGTCCAGATCGTCAACGACTACGCGCTGATACATCCCGAGGTGACTTTCCGCCTTTATGAAGAGAGTAAAAAAATTCTCGAATACACGGGCGCGGCCTGCGTGGAGGATACGCTGCTGCGCCGCTGGGGCCGCCAGACGAAGATATACCATTCCGAATCGCAGAGCGGCAGCCTCTCGGCGCGCCTCTGGTGGAATCCGATCCCCGATTCCCGCCGCGTGGTGATCATGCTCTTCGTCAATGGACGGCGGGTGCAGGATGCCGCGATACGCGCCGCGCTTTCCACGGCGGACGCCGCGGCCTACGGCGAATGGCTCGTCCTTCTCGACCTGCCGCCGCAGGATGTCGACGTCAACATCCATCCGACGAAGGAGGAGGTGCGCTTCCGCCGCAGCGGAGAGGCCTTTAAGATCGTCTATGACAACGCTAAGGCGATATTCGCACAGCGGCATTCGATTGCCGCGCCGCCCCTGCCGCCGAGTGCTCCTGATGATTTCATGACGCCGCCGCGGACGGCCTTCGAAGCGGAGGCGCTTCCCGCCGCGCCCGCGGCGTACAGCCCGAACGGCTGGACATTCCAGAAGAAGGGGCCGTGGCGCGCCGCGAGCCCGCTGAGCGCCGGGGCCGCCACGGAGAATATCTTCACGCCGGCGGAGGAGCCGCCGCGTGCGGAAGAGGAATTTTTATTTGATAAAAACTATGTGGGGCAGAGCGCGGAGGGTTTTTTGATCTTCGACTTTCCCGACGCGCTGGCGGTGATGGACCCACACGCGGCGCACGAACGCATACTGTTTGAGGAGATATGCGAATCCTTCAAGGACAATATCGCGACCCAGTGGCTGACGCTGCCGATGGAGATACCGCAGGCGGTGGCCGCCGAGGCGGCGCTCTATGAAAAAGAGCTCGCGGCGCTCGGCTTCCGTACGGAGGGCGGCAGGGTGACGGCGGTGCCCGCGATCAAGGGCAAGGGGCACCTTTCGCCGATAGATATGCTCCGTTCGGCGCTGCGCGGAATGGAGACTGAGAACGACCCCGTAAAGCGGGACCGCGAGGTGTGGTGGCGCATGGCGCGCCTCGCCTGCCGCGACGCGGTAAAGCTTGGACGGCGCTTTGAGACGGAGGAGGCCCTTGATTTACTGCGTCGTCTCGAACGCTGCGACACGCCCTATACCTGCCCGCACGGAAGGCCGACTGTCTTTCTGATCGAAAATAAAAAACTGCGGGACTGGTTCGAGAGATGACGGATAAAAAGATCCCCGTTATCGCGATAATCGGCCCCACGGCGGTCGGCAAGACGGAGTTCAGCCTGTCTCTCGCCGCGAAGCTCAACGCTGAGGTAATCTCGGTCGACTCGCGCCAGGTCTACCGCTATCTTGACGTCGGCACTGACAAGGTCTCCCGCGAGATACGGCGCGAGGTGATACATCATCTCATCGACGTCGTCGATCCCGATCAGGTATATTCCGCCGCCGACTTTGCGGAGGATGCGGAGGACGCCGTGAACCGCATCATGGCCCGCGGCCGCGTACCGCTGCTGATCGGCGGCACGCCATTCTACTACCGCGCGCTCACCGGCATGCTCTCCGAAGATCTGCCGAAGGATGAAAATATCAGGTCTCAGCTGGAAGAGGAGATAACTGGGCGCGGGCTTCCCGCGCTGCATCAGGAGCTGCTGGAGATAGATCCAGAGGCGGGGGCGAAGATACACCAAAACGACCCAGTGCGCACGATGCGCGCCCTTGAGATATTCCGCATCACAGGCAAGAACGCGAGCTGGTGGTATCGGCGGCAGAATAAGATGGAATCCCCCTATGAAATATTATATATCGGCCTCACGAGGCTTCGCGCCAATCTTTACCGAAATATCGAACGCCGCGTCAAAGAGCAGTTCGCGAGCGGATATCCCGAGGAGGTCAAGTGGCTGCTCGACAACGGCTATTCTCCCTCGCTTCCGGCGCTGCAGGGCTTCGGCTACCGTGAACTGGTGCGCTACATCGGCGGCGAATGCACCTTCCTGGAGGCGATAGAGGGCGACATCCGTTCGACCAAGGCCTTCTCGCGCCGTCAGATGACCTGGTTCAAGCACTTTGAGCCCGCGCTGTGGTATGACTTCGACGAGGTCTCGAAGGAGGAGGCGCTGCGGAACGTCGTGCCACGCTGTCTCGCGCACCTGGAGGGCGGCGCATGAAGATAATCACCGCCGATCCGACGGGGCTCTGCTTCGGAGTCAAGCGCGCGATCACGACGCTAGAGAACGAACTGAAAAAGACTCATCAGGTCTACGCGCTGGGCAGCCCGATACACAATCCGCAGGAGACGGAACGGCTTGAAAAGCTGGGGCTTATCGTCGTCGATTCTCCCGAAGAGGTGCCTGAGGGCGCGGTATCTTTCGTGCGGGCCCACGGGGTGACGCCGGAGGTCTTTGAATTGCTGCGCGAAAGAAGCGCGAAAATGGTCGACGGAACATGCCCTTTTGTAAAAACGGCGCAGGAAAGAGCAAAGACCCTTTCCCAAGATGGCTATATCGTGATAATATTAGGAGACGCCTCCCATCCGGAGGTCAAGGGTATTATGGGCTATGTTTCAGGAGAGGTGCATGTGCTGGCCTCCGCGGAGGCGATACCGTACGAGCTGTACGGCAAGCGCTGCGGGATACTGAGCCAGACGACGCAGCGTGTGGAAAATTTTTCCGCGCTGGTGAGCGGATTTGTCTCTGTCTCTCCCGAGATAAAGGTATATAATACGATATGCCGCGCGACTCTCGCGCGCCAGCAGTCTGTCTGCCGGCTTGCGGAAGAGGCGGACGGCATGATAGTGTTAGGCGGCAGAAACAGCGCCAACACGAGAAAGTTAGCAGAGATCGGCTCCTGTTCAGGGGTGCCGACCTTGTGGATAGAACATGCAGGAGAACTGGAAAGGGGCTGGTTGGAAAATAAGGACATAATCGGAATAGCCGCGGGAGGCAGCACCCCCGACTGGCTGATAAAAGAACTGATCCAAAAATTAAAGATGATGTAAGCAGGAGGATGTTGGGAATGGTTGACGAGCTTCGTACAGAAGACGTAATGGAAACACAGGAAAAAGAAGAAACAATGGAAGAAATGATGCAGCAGTACGATGTGATGGGCGACTTCCACCGCGGCAAGGTCGTGGAGGGAACCGTCGTCGATTCACGTGAGGACGGCTGGCTCGTAGATGTAGGCTACAAATGCGAAGGCTTTCTTCCGCGCAAAGAATGGACTCACAGAGTTCTCGTAGAAGAGACTCCCGAGCCCGAGAACGGCGCCAAGGTCAGAGTGCAGATCACAAATATCGGGCAGGGCGAAGACGCCCAGCTTGGACTCTCACGCTGGCGCTGCGAATTTGACGAGCGCTGGAACAAGCTCGAAGAAGAGGCAGAGAATAACGAGACTATCACAGTAAAGGGAATCCGTAAGGTGAAGGGCGGCCTCATCGTGAGCTGCTGCGGCATCGAAGGATTTATCCCTATTTCACACCTGACGCAGGAGGGCCACGGAGTGAATCCCGGAAAACTCCTCGACCAGGAATTCTCTGTGAAGCTCATCGAGAAGGACCGCAGAAAGCGCCGCCTCGTATTCTCCCGCCGCAGCCTCATCGAAGAGGAACTCACAGGCATTCGCCAGGCCTTCTATGAGCAGGTACATGAAGGCGATGTGCTTGAGGGCGATGTCAGCAGCATCACGTCTTTCGGTGTTTTCGTCAACCTCGGTGCGATGGAAGGGCTTGTCCACATCAGCGAACTTTCATGGCAGCGCAGCGCGAAGGCCAAAGAGATCGTCGCTAAGGGCGACCACGTCAAGGTAAAGGTCATAGGCATCGACAAGGAGAACAACAGAATCTCCCTCTCGATCCGCCAGACGCTTGACGATCCCTGGACGACGGCGGCCGAGCGCTGGACTCCCGGCAAGGTTACCGAGGGTACCGTCACCAACCTGACAGAATTCGGCGCATTTGTAGAAATAGAGCCCGGCGTAGAGGGACTCATCCACATCGGAGACCTCAGCTGGACACGCATCAAGCACCCGAAAGAAGTCCTCAAGAAGGGACAGAAGGTCGAAGTTTCGATCATTGAGACTGACACCGAGCGCAAGCGCATCAGCCTGGGCTACAAGCAGCTTAACGATCCCTGGAAGGATGCCGCCGAGAAGTATCAGAAGGATGCCGAAGTACCTGTAAAGGTCGTCCGCATCGCTGACTTCGGCGCCTTTGTCGAACTCGAAGAGGGTATCGAGGGACTCATCCACATCTCACAGCTCTCGACGCAGAGAGTGGAGAATCCCAAGGAAGTCCTTTCAGAGGGACAGGAAGTCACCGCCCGCGTTCTCGAAGTTAACCCCGTCGAGCGCCGTATCCGCCTCAGCCTGCGTCCCGCGAACGAAGAGCCCGTAAGGCGCGCGCCGCGTGAGGAATCTCACGATCAGCCCGCGATGGGCGGAGCTCCCGCGAAGCGCAGCGAGGACCGTCCGCGCCGCCGCCGTTCAGAGGGCGGAGACCGCCGGAGACAGGAGAGCGCCAACAGCCAGCTCCCGCAGGAAGAGATGAATTTCTCAATCGGAGATCTTCTCAAACAGCGCGAAATGGAAGACGGCGAATAGCCCGACGATCCTCACAAGAGATATGGAGGCCCCGCTCACCTTGAGCGGGGCCTCTTTTTACGTTACAATAGGATAAATATGAAAACATATGACAGGAGGTCAATTATGGCCCTTAGAACTATATGTGTTTATCCAGACCCCGTGCTCCGCGAAGAGACGGCGAGTGTGACGGAGTTTGACGAAGAGCTTAAAACTCTCGTCGGCGACATGTTTGACACCATGTACGCGAACGACGGCATCGGCCTTGCCGCGCCCCAGGTGGGAGTCGCGAAGAGGATCGTCGTCATAGACTACCACGGCGATAAATTTGTGCTGGTGAATCCCGAGGTCGTTGAGGCGGAGGGTTCCGTTATTAACGAAGAGGGCTGTCTCAGCTTTCCGGGCATCTACGAAAAGGTCGCCTCACCGGAAAAGCTGACCGTCGTCTATCAGGACGAGAACGGCGTCTCCCAGAGGCGGGAGCTTGACGGCTTCTGCGCCTGCGTCTTTTCTCATGAGATCGACCACCTCAACGGGCGGCTGCTTATCGACCGGGTATCACCCCTCAAGCGTCAGTTCCTCAAGAAAAAAATCGCGAAACGGGCGGCGGAAAAATAATGGACCAGCTGACGGTTGGCTTCATGGGCTCAGGCCGCTTCGCCGCGCGCTGCCTGGAGATAATATCGCGCCGTCTCCGCCCCATGTGGGTGCTGACGAACGCTCCGCGGACGGCGGGGCGTGGCCTTAAACTGCAGAATACGCCGGTATGGGAGCTTGCGCAGTCGCTGGATCTGCCAGTATATACGACGGCTAGGCTGTCCGCCGACGCGGAGCGCCTCGAATGGCTGCGGCAAAACAGCCCCGATGTGATACTGGTGATAGACTTCGGCCAGATGATAAAAGAGCCGGTGCTCTCTATGGCCTCCTTAGGCTGCCTCAACATCCACCCCTCGAAGCTGCCGGAATACCGCGGCTCGGCCCCTATCCAGCGCGCGCTGATGGATGGACGTACAAAGACGGCGGTCTCCATCTTCCGGCTTGACGCCGGCATGGACTCCGGCCCCGTATTGGCGCAGCCGGAGCTTGTGATAGAACCGGAGGACGACGCCGCGGCGCTGATGGAAAAGGCCGCTGTGCTTGGCTCCGAGACGCTGCTTCATTATCTTTGCGGCGTAGCGCCCGCAGAGTGGCGCTTTACGCCCCAAAAAGAAGAAAATGTGACGACGGCTCCAAAGATAGATAAGTCCGAAGGAAAGATTGACTGGCGCGCGGAAAGCGCCGAAGAGATAATCAATAAGATCAGGGGCATCGGATGCTCCCCGGGAGTCTATTGCATGGTTCACGGCAAGCGGCTCCGCGTACACGCGGCAGAGCCTCTGCCCTCGGCGGACTGCGCGGTCTGCCGCTGTGAGATCGTCGATGGCGCGCCCGTCGTCGTCTGCCGCGAGGGGGCGCTTAAACTCGTCGAGGTGCAGCCGGAGGGCAAAAGGCCGCAGCGCGCCGAGGATTGGGCGCGCGGGGCCCGCATAGAAAACGGTGAAGAGATAGGATAAGAGGTGTTTGTCTTGAGCGATTCAAAAAGTCAGCTGCGTAATATCGTGCGTTCGGACTGCAAATATAAGGGACGTATCATCGACCTCCGCGTGGATACCGTGAAATTTCCCTCCGGCTCCGAAAAGGTGCGCGAGGTTGTGCTCCATAAGTCGGCGGTGGCGATCCTCCCCGTCAACGAGCGGGGAGAGATAATTCTTGTCCGGCAATACCGCCACGCGATAGACGAGGATATCTACGAGATCCCCGCGGGGCTTGTAGAAGAGGGGGAGGACCCGCGCGAGACCGCGGTGCGCGAGCTGCAGGAAGAGATTGGTTACCGGCCGGGCCATATAGAGGAGATCGCGGAATTTTACAGCTCTCCCGGCTTCTGTACCGAAAAGATTATCGTTTACTACGCAGACGAACTGGTCTCCTCCAAACTCCCCGAGGACGAAGACGAATATATCAAGGTATTTGCCTTTGCCCCGGAAGAGCTGGAAAAGATGATCGCCGAAAAGAAGATAAAAGACGGCAAGACGCTGATGGCTTTCTACTGGTACATGGCCAGGAGGCCGCAAAAATGAAACGCCCCGCCGGAGGTGAACTTGGCAGGACGCTCGAGCGCTTCACCGACTACCTCCGGCTTGAGCGCGGCTGCAGCGAGAATACGCAGCGCGCCTACAACTCCGATATGCAGATATGGCTCGCGCACTGTGAGGCCAGCGGACACGACCCGCTTGACATGCAGGCCGACGCCATCTCGCGTTTTCTGCTTGCACAGCAGGGAGAGGGACGAAAAAAGTCCTCCGTACAGCGCCTGGGGGCGATGCTCCGCTCCTTCGCGCGTTTTTTGCAGTACGACGGTGTAAGCGACAACCTGCCGCGCCTCGCACCGCTGCCGGCGAGGACGAAGGTCCTGCCGCAGGTGATGACCGAGGGCGAGGTGCAGCGGATAATCAACGCCTGCGAAGACGGCACGCCGGTCGGCAAACGCGACCGGGCCTTTATCGAGCTCGCCTACGGAGCGGGCATGAGGGCCTCCGAGCTCTGCCATGTGAGGCTGCGCGACCTTGACGCCGCGAACGGCATACTATACGCGCGCGGCAAGGGCGACAAAGAGCGGACGATTCCCTATATTGGGGCGGTCCGCCGCGTCATCGAGGAATATATCGCCGAGTACCGCCCGAAGCTCGACAAACACGGGGCGGAGTGGCTCTTCCTCTCAAGAAACGGGAGGCAGCTGCACCGCGAGACGCTGTGGGTGATCATGCGGAAGCGCGGGCTGATGGCGAATATCCCCGCCGCTCGGCTTCATCCGCACGTGCTGCGCCACACCTTCGCGACGCACCTGCTGCGCAACGGCATGGATCAGCGCACGCTGCAGGAGATACTGGGGCACAGCTCGATCATGACGACGGAAAAATATACGCACATGGATACGGAGCTGAGAGATTACTATGACCGTTTCCATCCAAGAGCTTGAGCGCCGCCGGGAATATTAAATTATTATAATCAGCCTGATGTGAGGAGGAGTGACATATGTATCACTGGGACAAGGTAGACGAAGCGCTGCGGTATATTGAGAGAAGAAGCGCCATACGGCCGCAGACGGCGATCGTGTTGGGCTCGGGACTTGGACGCATAGCCGAACAGCTGGAGCGTCCGGAGATCATCCCCTACGAAGAGATACCCTACTGGCCGCGTTCCACGGCTCCCGGACACGAGGGCAAACTCCTGCTCGGATATCTGCGCGGTAAGCCCGTAGCGGCAATGCAGGGACGCGTCCATTACTACGAGGGTTATACGATGGCGGAGGTCACCTTCCCTGTGCGCGTCCTCGGACAGCTGGGGATAAAGGCTCTCGTCGTAACTAACGCCTCCGGCGCGGTAAACACCGATATCGTACCAGGTTCCATCGTCGCCATCGAGGACCATATCAACTACATGGGGACCAATCCGCTCATCGGCGTGAACAACGACGACTGGGGCACGCGTTTCCCCGACATGACGGCGGCCTATGACAAAGAATTCCTGCGCGTATTGGAGCACGCCGCCGCGAAGGAGGGGATCGCGCTGCGGCGCGGAGTCTATATCGCCTTCAGCGGTCCCTCCTTTGAAACGCCGGCCGAGATACGCATGGCGCGGACCTTCGGCACCGACATCGTGGGAATGTCCACCGTGCCCGAGGTGATCGCCGCGAACCACATGGGCATCCGCGTGCTTGGCATCTCCTGCGCCGCTAACTACGCCGCGGGGATTACCTCCGAAAAGCTGACCCACCAGGAGGTCCTGGAGACGATGTCCAAGGCAGGTGAGTCTGTGGCGCGGCTGATAGAGGCATTCATCGAGGAGGTGCGTCTATGATGTTCAATATGATCGAGTTTATCGAGAAAAAGCGTGACAAAGGCCGCCACGGCAGAGACGAATTCAACGAGCTGATCGCCAAGCTGATGGCCGGCGAAGCGCCGGACTACCAGCTGTCCGCCTGGCTGATGGCGGCCTTCCTTAACGGGCTGGACAGCGACGAGACGATGTACTTTACCGAGGCCCTCGCGAAGTCTGGGGAGAGCTATTCATTTCCGGCCGACCTTCATATCGTCGACAAACACAGCACCGGCGGCGTCGGGGATAAGACTACTTTGGTCCTTCTGCCGCTCGCCGCGGCCTGCGGCGCCTCCGTCTCCAAACTCTCCGGCCCCGGCCTTGGTTTTACGGGCGGTACGGTCGATAAGCTGGAATCCATTCCGGGGATGCGGATGCACCTTGAGCCGGATGAATTCCTCGCGCAGGTGCGCCGCATAGGCTGCGCCATCTCCGGCCACTCAAAGCAGCTGGCCCCCGCGGAGGGACGCTTCTACAAGCTGCGCGACGTGACGGGGACCGTCCCCTCCACGGAGCTCATCACCGCGAGCATCGTCAGCAAAAAACTTGCGGGCGGCGCCTTCGGCTACGTCTTTGACGTGAAATGCGGCAGCGGAGCCTTTATGAAAGACCGTGAGGCCGCCGCGGCGCTTGCGGAAAACCTTGTCAAGGTGTCGAAAAAACTTGGCAAAGGCGCCGTCGTCGCGATAACCGACATGGAACAGCCGCTTGGCGAATGGGTGGGCAACGCATCTGAGGTCTTTGAGGCGGTGGAGGTCCTGAGCGGACGCGGCCCCGCCGATACGAGGAAACTCTGCGTGACGCTCTGTGGACTGATGCTCGCCGTCGCCTCCGTCGTAAAAGACGCGCAGGAGGGGGTGAAAATTGCCGAACGCGCACTCGACGACGGTTCGGCGCTGAAAAAATTCGCCGAGATAATCACTGCGCAGGGCGGCGCCCCCGAAGTCGTCCGGCACCCGCTTGAAATACTGCCGCGGGCGCGGAAGAGCTTCCTGATCAAGAGTTCCAAGAGAGGATACCTCGCGAAACTGGACGCGCTCTCCGTAGGCGAGGCGCTGCGCGCGCTCGGCGGCGGCCGTATGAAGCTTGACGACAAGATAGACCATGCCGTGTCGGTACATCTCATGAAAAAGGTAGGCGACGCCGTCTCCGTCGGCGATACGGTGATAGAGCTGCTCTACAACGACGATACCAAACTCGCCGAGGCGATGAAATACCTTACGGACTGCTGGAGCGTCTCCGAAAAGGCCGAACGGCGCGAGCTGATACTGGATTACGTATTTTAAAGATAAAATTTTGTAAGAAAAAGCGACGCGAGAGGCAGGCAAGTAAGGCCTTCATCGCGCCGCTTTTTGTGTGCGGAGTTATTAAGTATCAGAAACGTCAAATATCCCAATATTCATCTCAGGGTAGACGCGTCAGTAAAGTCAGAAGCTAAATAAATTACGGTTTATGTTTGTCTTGTCATGCCGGGCTTGACCCGGCATCTAGCGGCTTGGAATCTTATTTTTGTTTTGTGCGGGGTATAAAACAGGACAAGCCGCTGTGCACAGGCTTAGAGGCCAGCGTATGCCAGCTATCGATGTGTTTGCCCTGATACTCATCTTCTCTTCTTCATCGCCAAAGCCTCTTCTGTCACCGCCATGCCGCCGAGCGAAGTACAGCGCAGCTCGCAGGGCATCATCCTGCCGGTGGCGCATACGGCCTCTACCGTGCCGTCGATGCCCACCGGATTGCGGTAACCCCCGAGCACCAGATCCGCACAGATATAGGCCTGTGAGGCGAAAGAGGCGTTTCTCGTGTGGCAGGGTATCTCCACTGTCGCCTGTACGAGGTCGCAGACCAGCCCCATCGCGTTCTGGAACATCACCGCCGCCGCGTCGCAGCACTGTGCCGCCGAACCTCCCGCCATTTCCACGACCGCCGCCGCGCCCATCGCGCCCGCCGCGCCAATCTCCACCTGACAGCCGCAGACCTCCGCGGCGAAGGTGCCATGTTCGCCGAGCACCCAGCCCGCCGCACCAGCGGCCCACATCGCGCGCACCACATCGGCGCGCGCAATATTCAGATCCTTGAGCATAGTTACGACGACGCCAGGCAGGACGCCAGCCGAGCCGCCGGTCGGCGCGGCGCAGACGATACCCTGTCCGCTGTTTACCTGCATCGCCGCCATCGCGCGTGCAGCCGCCCGTGTATGGATGCCGCCAAGCGCGAGCCTTCCCGCAGCCTCCGCCGCCATTATCTTCCCCGCGGTCGGCGAAAGCAGCGACATCGGCGGTGAATCCTTAGAGAGTCCCAGCTCAACGGCCCGCTCCATCACCGCAAGACGCCGCTCCATCTCCTGATTAAGCTCCTCTTTTGGCATATCAAGCAGCGCCGATTCGTACTCAAGCGCGGCCTCGCCGAGTGAAAGCGAATGTGCCCGCGCGTATTCGATCATCCCACGTCCGTCTTTGTAGAGCGCTTCGCCGCGAATGGGATAAAAGACCGGTTCCGCGCTCCTGACGGCGATTACCCCCGGAGCGGCGCGCAGTCTGTCGACAAGCTCACAAGGTATCTCGTAGGGAGAGGCGAGCAGCAGGCAGTTGCCTTGTTTAGTGACTTTGCCGCATTCGCCGAACAGACCGTCAGGCAGAGGCTGCTCCGATTCGGCGAATAAATAATAGGCGTCGCCGGCTATATCCACGTGACAGCCGTTCAGAGAGTGGAGGATAAAGGCTCCTCCGCCTGTGGAGTCGGCGACGGCGCTGAGGGAGCCGCCGCCCATATCCGCCTCTATCTTTATGCTGTTTGGGTGGCGTGCTCCCACAAAGTTCTCTATCACAAATTCTATCTCAATGCCGAAGGATGGAAAGATAGACAGCGCATCTTTGAAGCGAACGTCCGTCAGCGGCAGCCCGAGAATGCCCATAACGAGCGCCAAGTCCGAGCCCTGATCCCGGTAACACTCGGCGATGGAACTCCCGGGGGCGAACGTAAAGACGGCCCTTTTGGGTAAAGCGCCCGCAAAGCCGCGGAAGAGCTTCGCGATATGATATGGTCCTGCGGTATGCGAGCTAGAAGAACCGGGCATCACCGGCCCGATGACATTATTCAGAATACTGGCCGCCATCTTTTTTCCTCCTGAAAATCATTTTTTTAAGTATAACATGTGTAAAAAAACGGCGGAACATACATCTTTTGTGCAAATAATGATTGCGGCGAGGCCGACTTTCTGCTAGACTTTACCGCGTTGATTCGGAGGTGCGTTTCAGCTGGTGCTGGGCCCGGACTTCAAATCCGGTGTGGGTGGGTAACGCCCGTCCAGGTGGGTTCGATTCCCACACGCCTCCGCCATTTAACAAAACAGACAGTTCCAAACAAATCCAAATCATACTAAAAAATCAGTGATATCAAGAGATTTTGTCTTTCGATAGTCCGATATAATCCAGATGATATTGACACAATCCAGAAAAATACCGTACCATAGACCGTACCATGAGCATGTTTGAAAAACTGCGGTACGGTCATCGTACCAGTACCGCGAATAAGGGGAGTAAAACATGGTCTCCACTATTAATATAAATTGCCAAAGGACGCCGTTTTTTCTGCCAATACAACAATATAGAGACGACTATCTGCGAAAGGATATTAGCTAAACGTAAGCGTCAAATATACCGTACCTACGCCAATAATCAGATCTATTGTATTATCATTCAGCAGAGTCGTTGACTCCAGCATCAGAGGCATGTTCACAGGATTCGTCGTTGTCGCCAGCCGTTGAATCATTCTGCTCTTTCAATTTGCAGTGACATGGAAGCTCTTTGCTCCAGGGCAGGATGGTATGGTATCGCTCCGGTGCCGTGTTGGGCATGCTTTCAAGGATGTATTTGAGGTATTCGTATGGTTTGAGGTGGTTCTCTTTTGCCGTCTCTATTATTGAGTAGATTACCGCGCTGGTTTCCGCTCCTTTGGGGGAGCAGGAAAAGAGCCAGTTTTTTCTGCCTATGACGAATGGTTTTATGCTTCGTTCCGCCATGTTGTTGGAGATTTCCAATCTGCCGTCAAGGTAGAAGGTCTCAAGTAACGGTCTTTGTTCAAGGGCATAGTGCAGAGCCCTTCCGAGGGCCGATTTGGGGAGGGCAGGGGTATTCGAGGCCCACGCGAAGAAGGCGTCCGTTACCGCCTTGCTTTGTTCAAGTCTTTTGACACGGCGCTCTTCCGGCGTCAGTTTTGCATAGTCACGTTCAAGAGCGAAGAGTCTGTCGCAGTATTCAAGTCCTTTCTGTGAGGCGCAGGTTGGTTGTTCTTCTTGTGGGACTGCCTGTATCCCTTCGTGAAATTTTCTTCTCACATGGGCCCAGCAGCCACAGCGGCGAATTTCTGCACCGAGTCTGCCATATCCCGCATAGCCGTCTGTGTGCAGACAGCCTCTGAAGCCGTTGAGGAATTTTATGGGGTGTGAGCTTGAACGGGTCTCCTGGTATTGAAATAAGACGACGGGGTAAGCGGAGTATTTTCCGGTACGGTACAGCCACATGTAGGATTTGGTACGTGAAGCCCTTCCGGGTTCACGCAGTACCTGTATCTCTGTTTCATCCGCATGGAGTATCTCTTCTTCCAGAAGTTTACGGCGCATTTCATTGTATAGCGGGTACAGCCACTCTTTCCCCGCACGCAGAAGCCAGTTCGCCATCGTCTGCCTGCTAAGTTTTATTCCCTCTTTCATGAACGAGAGCTCCTGGCGGTATAACGGCACTCCCTGCATGTATTTCTGCGTCATGATGTGTGCTATAGACGACGCGGAGGCGGTACTTCCCTTTATCACTGGAGCAGGAACATCCGCCTTTTTTATCGGAACATGCGTGTTTTCTCTCTCGCATCGGCGGCAGCCATATATTCCCTGGGCATGGACCACGATCTTTACGCTGGCCGGGATGATCACTATCTCGCGTCTTTCATCATATCCTATAAGATGCATTTTACCGCCGCATTCCGGACAGGACCGCTCTTCTTCCGAAAGATTGTATTCCACTCTCTCCGTGGGGAGACCATCAAAATCATCCTCTGACTTTGATCCGCCTTTACGGCTTCTTCTTGTATATGTTATCTCACAAACCGTGGGCTCCGGCTTTTTGACGCCCGACTCATTTTCCGCCTCGTCAAAAAGAAGAAGCTGGCGGGAATCCGATTCGCTCTTCTCGCTTGAACTCGCATACTGCCTGTGACGGCTCAGCCTCAGGCACTCTTCATAATAAGCGACCTTCTTCTCAAGCTTCTGTCGTTCAAGCTCAAGACCGGAATTCTTTTCCTCAAGCTCCGCATATTTATTCTTCAACGCTTCCAGTTCACGTATAAGCTCTTCCATAAGATTATGATACAGGAAAATACGCCTTAATTACAGTAATACTAACATCTTGCTATTTTCGACTATTACCTTACGCCGTCACCTCGGGAAAAACCTCGTCCATACAGAGCCTGCGGCGCAGCTTAGTGCCTGAAAACAGACAGGAAAATTCATCCTTAGTGATAACCATCCTCTTCACACTCCCCTCCGCAGGCCACGGGAAAGTACCGCGTTCAAGCCTCTTCTGATACAGCCAGAAACCGTCGCCGTCCCACTCGATTATCTTCACCCTGTTACGGTTCTTATTACAAAAGATAAACATAGACGTACCGCTGAAATCACAGGCAAGCCTGAGATTTACGATGGCAGCCAGACCGTCGACACCCTTACGCATATCCGTTGCGCCACAGACAATATATATATCTTTATTACCGCTCTCGATCATAAAACGGCTCCCTTCGGTGCTGATTGATGAAGGGAGTTTACGTGCTTTTGGGCTTTATTTATAGGTACGGGGGGTTTGACGCTTACAGCTAAAACAGTTTTACCATATCATATTTGACATTGGCTGCAAACCGATTAACCATAAATGGTGCATCTGTGCCCCATCTGAACTACGAGTATAACAAGGCGCTCATCCTCAATACGGCACAGCACACGCCAGTCGCCGACGCGATAGCGCCAGAAACCGGAAAGGTTAGCAGAGAGCGCTCTGCCGCGGAGTCTTGGGTCTTGAAGCTTTTCTACTTCCGCAAGATATCTGGCGATGCGCAGGGCGTCTGGCTTGTTAATTGCGGCGAGCTCTTTTTCAGCCCGCCGTGAGAGCTCAATTCTCCAGCCCAAGGCGACGCCTAACATCTTCCAGAGGTGACGAAGTTCCGCCGTCAAGGAGATATTCTTCGTAGGCGGATGCTGCAATGGCCGCGTCTTCAAGGTCGTCAAGATATGTTTCTATGGCCTTGCGGGCATACCATGTTTTAGTGCGCCCGGTTTTGCCGGCCAATTCTTCAAGACGGTTTGCACTAGTCAACAAAACCTGGACAGTTGACTTGCTTAACTCTGTATAGTAGGGGGGTATCTCGTTACGTCCTACTCCTAAAACTGCCGTTTCCGCTATACGCCTCCTTATACTGTTTCGGCGTCATGTATCCCAAAGCATAGGCCGGACGCTCTTCATTGAAGAATTTTATGTATTCCTCTATCTCCCGCTCTATGTTTTCTTTGCCTGTTACATGAAAGTCTGTAAACAGCTCCGCTTTCAGCCAGCCGTTTATCGCTTCCATCGCCGCATTGTCCGTAGGAGTTCCGCTTCTGGACATGGAGTGGGCTATATGGTTCAGTTCCAAGATGTCGTTGTATTTCTTGGAGGCGTATACCGCGCCCTGGTCTGTGTGCAGTATCGTCTGCCATTCCGTTTTTTTATCTTTATTCATTATCAGTCCTTCCAGCCCGTCTATGTATGTCATTCTGTCTCCGCGCCTTGAAGACAACGCATGGCTTACTATTTCGTTGTTCCATAGGTCCATATACAGTGTCAGCTCATAGTACGTACCTTTGAAGCAGAATGCCGTCATATCGCTCGCTATGTACTGCATCGGTGAGTATACCGGCAGGCCTGCAAGAAGCAGGTTGGGGAATAATCTGTACGGATTGCCTGGTTTTTTATAACGGTAGTGTTTTGCCTTGCTCTTTATACCGGCAGCCCTGCAACATTTATAGGCGTACGGATCTGAATGGACTATTCCGGTGTCAAGGCGTATCTTCGCGTTAAGCCATCTGTATCCGTGCGACGGATATCTTTTATGATATTCCATAAAGAGCATTACGCTTCTAGCAAAATCCCTCGCTCTTTTGGACGGTTCAAACAGGCTGCGTTTCCAGTTATAGAAGCTGCTTCTGGGAATCCCCGTCACACGGCACAGGATGACTACAGGAAAATACTCGGATAGTTCCAGAATTACTTGGTATTCGAGCTGTCTAAAAGGATATATTCCTTTACCGGACCATCTCCTTTCACCTCGTAGCCTTTTTTTAATCTTGCTTCCGCTACTTTCGCTTTAATCAACTCAACAATGAGTTCTTTTTTTGTCATGGACTCATAATCTGATAGGTCAGGCTGTCTTTCGGAAGGCTTGTAAACATAACTGTCCGAACCGTTTCCGGAAGACTTGGGCGGCAGACTGTTGGAATCACGATACATCCGCATATAGTCCCTAGCCGTGTCGTCGCTGATGCCGTAGGCTTCGGCAGCCTCGTAACGTGTCATTATCCCCTCATAAACTTTTCGTCCGATTTCAAGACGCTCTTCTTTCGTGTATCGCATTACAGGCCTCCTGTGCATATAAACATGGCTCTTGTGCCACAAGATATTATTGTCATGTATAAAAGACAATTATATCTTGTCTCACTTTTACCCCCTATATGTACAGGATTAGTTTAGCAGTGCACTTTTGCCACGTCGTAGATGAATATGATGTGGTACTTTGTAATGATATCGGCGCTGAAAATCGCGTCGGCGAGGAAGCAGGTCCCGTCGTCGGCCATGATCCCGATCATGTCTAAGTAGTGTCCCGGGAGCTTTATTATCTCAAGCCCCGGCGGCAGCGCCGATTCTATCTCCTCGGTGCTCTCCGTCGGTTTGGCCAGCAGGAATTTATTGCGCAGCTCGGCGTAGGGATAGCCGCCGTAGAGAAGGGAGCTCTCAAGCTCCGGGTGCCTCGCGATGGCGTTTTCTATATCGCTGGAGAGCACGCGGCAGCCGGTGCGGCTTTGAATGAACTGATTGCCGCCGACGTGGTCGGCGTTTGAATGGGTGTTGATGATACAGGAGACACGCCATCCCGCCTCCGTCACCTTTTTGAGTATCTTGCGTCCGGCTTCTTTGTCGTTGCCGGCGTCGATGAGGCAGACCTCGCCGCCGCCGAGATCGTAGACGCCGACGTTCGCGGGATTTTTTATATACCAGCTTTTTTCTCCGGTCTGGATAAGTTCATACATTCGTCATGCCTCCGATTGGCGTAAAATTAGTAGTAGTCTCTGATAATTTTATCATGAATTATGTTATGATTATCTATTGTAAAGGCGGTGGATGTGATGTTTATTACCTTCGAGGGCATCGATGGATGCGGCAAATCCACGCAGGCAAGACTGCTCTTCGAGCTTTTGAATAAAGAGGGCGGCGCCGTCCTCACGCGCGAGCCAGGCGGCTGGGAGGGCGGGGGTACGCTGCGCGATATCGTGCTTAGCGGCGACCTGCGCCATCCGTGGAGCGAGCTATTTTTGTTTATGCTCGACCGCACCGAGCACGCCGCGAGGGTGATCGGCCCCGCCATATCAGAGGGACGCCATGTTGTTTGCGAACGTTACCATGATTCCACCCTCGCCTATCAGGTGTGGGGCAGGGGAATGCCCTTTGAGCCGCTGCGTGATATGGCGAAGCTCGCGGCGCTGCCGGAGCCGGACGTTACGTTGTTTTTTAAGATCAAGCCAGCGCTTGCGCTCTCCCGCGTTGGAAAACGCGGGAAACCTGATTCTTTCGAACGTGAGGGTCTTGCCTTCATGGAAAAGATTGACAGAGGGTATCGCTCGCTGGCGGAGATGGAGCCGCGGCGCTGGGCCGTGATAGAATGCGGCGACAGAAACCCCGCGGAGATTTTTGCGCAGGTGAAGGACGTCCTCGCTGAAAGGGGACTCCCTCTGTGAACCAGGAGACTGTCGCCCTCATAGAGTCCTCGCAGGGCTGGCGTGAGCTGGCGAACGCGGCGGCCTCCGGACGGACGCCTCAGTCTGTGGGGGTTACCATCCCTCATGTCATGCAGGAGACCTTCGCCGAAATGTATGGACGGCTGGTGCTTAAGGATGACAGCCTCTGGAAGGACGGAAAGCACCCCGATATGATAAATGCCGGTACGTTGGCGGCTCCGCCCTCTATTGACGAGTGCCGCAGGCTGCAGGGTGAGCTTGCACTGCATCCGCTCTCTTCGCAGCGCCGTCTCGCCGTCGTCTGGATGGCGGGCAAGCTTTCGGTCGAGGCCTCGAACAGCCTCCTGAAGATCACCGAAGAGCCTCCCGAACATGGCAACATTCTCTTTATGTCGGAGGAGGACAGCCTTATTCCGACGATCAAGAGCCGTATCTGGTCGATACATATAGATCTGCCCGAAGAAATTTTAAAATCCCACCCGATGCCCGCAGATATGATGGAATGGGCGAAGTGGATGGATTCGGGCCGCAAGCCGAGCCCCGAGATACTCTATTTGGAGATGCAGGGCTGGGTGCGCAATTTTGTGGATAAGAACGATTATATAAAGGCATCGGAGCTGGATTCGCTGATACGCCTCATGGAGCAGAGAAGACTCTCCGTGCCGGTGATACAGGATTTGGTTTTTGCTCTATTCAAGGAGGAAGTTCCCAATGAACAAATACTTGGCAATTTATGGTAAGCCCCGTTATTTGGGGCTTGTCGAGTATGACGGAGAGATAAAAAAGGGTTCCACGCTCATCGTGGAATCGGTGCGCGGCGAAGAGCTTGCCGTCGCGGTGGGGGAGATCAACGCCGAACAGGAGGCGGCCTACCGCCTGCTGCGCAACGCCTCGGAACACGGCGACGGCATGGCTAAGAACTCAGAGCCGGTGGTGACGGACCTTACCTTTATGGCCTTTGCCTCCGACGATGATATCGAGACGGCCGAGAGTTACCGCGCCGAGGAGGACCGGATACTCAAAGAGGCTAAGGAGCTGCTGACGCCCCATAACCTAGAGATGAAGCTGATAGACGTGGAGTTCTTACGCGCGAAGCGCAAACTTTTCTTTTACTTCTCATCCGAGCAGCGTGTCGATTTTCGCGCCTATGTGCGTGATCTCGCGCGCGAGTTCAAGACGCGTATCGAGCTGCGTCAGGTAGGAGTGCGCGATGAGGCGAAGATCATCCGCGGCGTCGGCCCCTGCGGCCAGCCCTGCTGCTGCAGCTACTGGCTGAATCAATTTGCCCCCATCTGTATAAAAATGGTGAAAGAGCAGAACCTCGCGCTGAATCCCGCCAAAATATCGGGGATCTGCGGCAGGCTCATGTGCTGTATGTGCTACGAGCACGAGGCCTATCACGAGGCATGGGAGGGATTCCCGAACCCCGGCACGAAGATAAAAACGCCGAACGGCAATGTGATCGTCGCCGGTATCGACCTGCCGACAAAGAGCCTGCGCTGTTTCATCGTCGGCAAGGGAGAGGTCAAAATCCCGAAGGATAAATTCGCCGAGTTCAAAGATGTGGTCACCTCCGGCGGCGAATGGGTGGTGCCGGAAGAGGAGATCGAGGAGCCTGATCTTAAGATCCAGGATATCTTCCCGAAGTGTATGCAGTGCGCCGGCCACCACGAAAGGGCTGCCGCTGAGCAGAAGCGGGAGGAAAACGCCGGTAAACGGCGCTCAGAGGATGGCGAGACAAACGCGGAACAGAGGCCGCGCGGAAATAAAAAGAGAAAAAAGCATCACCCGAAACACGAAAACCAGACTGCCGGCGAGGGGCAGGATGGGCTTCGTGAAGAAACTCCACAAAAGGTGAAAAATGCCTCGGATAACAGGCCGCCGAAGGAAGAGAAGGCGGCTCCGGGCGGTGAAGAACGGCCGAAGCGCCATTTCCAGCGCCGCCGCCGTCCAAACGCGAAAAAGGGCGGCGACAACGCGGCTGCCGCAAAGGCGGAGGTGTAAGGATGGGAATATTTAAGAGCTTTGCCGAGAAGCTTAAAAACACCGGCAACAGATGGACGCAGAGCGTATCGAACCTTTTTTCCGACGATCCGGTGACCGACGATTTCTGGGATGAACTGGAAGAGAACCTGATCCTCGGCGACGTCGGCATAGACACAATCGAGACACTGATAGCCGACCTCAAGCAAGTGATGGTCGACCGCCGGATAACGAACAAACGTGAATTGAAGGCCGCCTTCGCGGAGCTCCTGATCTCCCGCCTTGAGGCAGTGCCCGGCATGGGAAAACCGCTGGACCTCTCTCGCAAGCCCTCCGTGGTGATCATGATCGGCGTCAACGGCAGCGGCAAGACGACCACCTCCGGAAAACTCGCTTCGCAGCTCAAGGCGCAGGGGCGGCATGTGATAATGGCCGCCGCAGACACCTTCCGCGCCGCCGCGATCGAACAGCTCAAAGCCTGGGGAGAACGCGCGGGCGTGCGCGTCGTCGCACAGGCGCAGGACAGCGACCCCGCCGCCGTCGTCTACGATTCGATAATGGCGGCTAAGGCTGCGGGCGACGACGTGATCATCGCCGATACCGCCGGACGCCTGCACACGAAGTCGAATCTTATGGAGGAGCTGTCGAAGGTCACGCGCGTCATCAAGCGTGAAATACCGGAAGGCCCATCCGAGGTGCTTATCGTACTGGACGCCGTAACGGGTCAGAACGGCTTTATGCAGGCCGAGACATTCAGCAAGGCGATGCCGATCACGGGCGTTGTGCTTACGAAATTTGACAATACATCCAAAGGCGGCATCGTCATCGCGATTGCCGACAGGCTGAAAATGCCGATACGCTACGTGGGGCTCGGCGAGGGGATAGACGACCTTCAGCTCTTTGACCCGCGCACCTTTGTGGAGACGCTGCTCGATGCCGGAGAGCACGAATAACGGAAGGCACCCGCGCGACCCGCTGGTAAAAAAGATCGTCGCCCTTCTCGTTCCGCGGGGAGATACGGCGGTATATGAGCATGCGCGCGGGCTGCTGGAAAAAATCTGGGGCAGGCCGGAGCGCGTCAGCGAAAGGATACCCTTCGTATGGACCAACTACTACGAGGATATCGCGCCCGAACTGGACAGGATATTCTTCTCCTATCCGGGGCTTTGGCCGATGTCCGCGCTGCCGGACTGGAAGACCGCGAGCTGTCGGATCGAGAAAGAGACCGGCGAGAGCCGCCGCGTGAACCTCGACCCTGGCACGATCGACGGGGCGAGGCTTTTGCTGGCTTCGACGAAGGGGCAGGCCCACCGCGTCTACCTGCGCGACGGCATCTTCTGCGAGGTGACCCTCTGCCGGCGTAAGGGGCGCTGGGAAAGTTTTTTCTACACCTTCCCGGATTTCAAAAGCGGCGCTTACGACCGCTGGCTGGAGCTGGTACGAGAGGACTGGAAAAGAGAGGTCCGCACCGTGCCGCCCCATGTACTTGATAATGAACATTACTAAAACTATGGCAATTTTATCGCAGAGGCAGGCCGTTTGATGCCTCTGCCGCGAATTTACATAAAAAGCAATTTATAAAGGGAGGCAATCTTTATGATACCGCGTTACGAAACACCGGAGATAAAAAAGATATGGACCGATGAGAACCGCTTTGGCCGCTGGCTTGACGTTGAGCTTGCGGCGACTCAGGCCTGGAACGAGGCTGGGGTAGTGCCAGACGGGGATTTCAAGAACATCAAAGAAAAAGCCGGCTTTAACGTTGAGCGCATCCGCGAGATAGAAGAGGTGACTCAGCACGACGTCATCGCCTTCGTGTCGAGCGTCGCCGAGACGATCGGCGAATCGGGCCGCTTCGTTCACCTCGGACTGACAAGCAGCGACGTCATCGATACCGCCTCCTCCCTCCTGCTTGGCGAGAGCATGGACGTGGTTCTCGGCGAGCTCAAAAAACTCCATAAAATACTTGGCGAAAAGGCCGTTGAGTACAGATTTACGCCTTGCCCCGGACGTACACACGGTATCCACGCCGAGCCGACCACCTTTGGCCTTAAACTGCTCAACCACTACGCCGAGCTGGGGCGCGACATCGAACGCCTGTCGCAGACAAAAAAAGAGATGATGGTCGGCAAACTGTCGGGTGCCGTCGGCACATACGCTAACTGCCCGCCAGCGATAGAGGCGCGTGTCTGCGAGCTGCTCGGCCTCGGGATAGATCCCGTTTCGACGCAGGTCATCCAAAGAGACCGCCACGCGCGTATCGTCACAGACCTCGCCATCTTCGGCGGCACACTTGAGCGTCTCGCGCTCGAAGTTCGCCACCTCCAGCGCACAGAGGTGCTTGAGGCGCTCGAACCCTTCAAAAAGGGACAAAAGGGGTCCTCCGCGATGCCGCACAAAAAGAACCCTATCCTATGCGAGAGAGTCTGCGGCATGTCGCGCCTGCTGCGCGGATTTGCCGTGCCGGCGCTTGAAGATATAGCCCTCTGGCACGAGCGCGACATCAGCCACTCCTCCGTAGAGCGCGTCATGTGGCCTGACGCCTTCCACCTCGCCCATTACATGACGAAGATCATGATCAAAGTAATGAGCGGCCTTGTGGTGAACGCCGACAAGATGATGGAAGACATCGACATCACGAAGGGTCTTCTTTTCTCGGGGCGCGTGCTGATCACCCTCGTTGAAAGAGAGGGCGTCAGCCGTGAAGAGGCCTACGCGATCGCGCAGAGCAACGCCATGCGCTGCTGGAACGAGAAGGTCCCACTGCTCGAACTGCTCAAATCCGACCCGAGAATAACGAAAATGACTGATTCCGAGCTGGAATCTTTGTTTGATTTAGGGTATTATCTAAAGCACATAGACGAGGTATTCAGCCGCTTTCCTGAGCTAAGCGTGGCTGAGGCCTCAAAATAACAATACGGAGGGGTTTTATATGTCTGCACCAGACAGAAACCTAGCGCTTGAGATGGTCAGAGCGACGGAAGCCGCCGCTATGGCCGCAGGCCGCTGGATGGGACGCGGGGATAAGAACGGCGTTGACGGGGCTGCAGTCAACGCTATGCGGTTTATTCTCAATACCGTCAACATGGACGGAGTAGTTGTTATTGGTGAAGGCGAGAAAGACGAAGCGCCGATGCTTTTCAACGGCGAAAAGCTGGGCTGCGGAAGCGAACCTCAGGTTGATATAGCTGTAGACCCGATCGACGGCACGCGCCTTACCGCCAACGGACTGCCGAACGCCGTCAGCGTCGTGGCCTTCGCGGAGAGGGATACCCTCTACGATCCGCAGCACATATTCTACATGAACAAAATTGCCACCGGCCCCTACGCGGCGCACGCGATCAACATCGACGCCACGCCGACCGACAACATCAGGGCCGTCGCGCGCGCGCTGAGAAAATCGGTGGAAGACGTCACCGTCGTCGTCCTCGACAGACCGCGCCACGAAGAACTCATCAAAGAGATCCGCTCGCTCCACGCGCGTATCCGCCTCATCCCTGACGGCGACGTCGCGGGCGCCCTTTCGACCTGCAAGCCCAACTCCGGTATCGACCTCCTCATGGGAGTCGGCGGCTCGCCGGAGGCTGTCATCACCGCCTGCGCCTTCAAGTGCGTCGGCGGCAACATGCAGTGCAAACTCTGGCCGCGCAACGACGAAGAGCGCGAGAAGTGCAAAGAAAAGGGCATGGACGTCAATAAAGTCCTTACCCTCAACGACCTCGTGAAAAGCGAAAACGTATTCTTCGCAGCGACCGGTGTCACCGACGGAGACTGGCTCAAAGGCGTACGCTACTCCGGTGAAGGAATCGAGACCTCCTCGCTGGTCATGCGCGCGAAGAGCGGCACGCTGCGCTACATCAACGCGGTGCACAACGTCCAGAAGCTGGACGAGATCAGCGGCATCAAATACGGCGCTCCGTCGTCAGCCTGCTCGTTCCTGTAAACGTAACATCGGACTACGTGCCATAACATATATGCGGCCGGAACGCGGTATAAACGCGCTCCGGCCGCATTATTATGCAATTACGCTCAACCCCTGTCCTTTAACAACATCTCGGTTTTATCCTTGATTTCATCGGCCGCCGCGCGTGCTTTTCTAAGATTTAGCCCGATCTTCTTAGCTACGGATAAAACATCCTCCATACGGGGGTTCTTCCCCTCGCCGTCAACGGTCGTGGCATGTTCCCCTCCGATAGAATTACTATACGTAAGGTCATAAGCCGGCGAAAGCCGCCAACTGTTACATGTCTCATCAAAGATAAACGTAAAGTTCTTTGAATGATCGTCCCTGTTATGGGCGAATACGTTAAAGCACATCAAGCGGAACATCCGCTCTACCTCATTAAAATCCCTTGTTAGTTCCAGGGTGAGTTTCATCAGCATATTATAATCCAGATTTGGAACGCGGTGGCTGGTTTCCAGCAGAGCGCTTACCGAAGCCATATGCACGCGCCGCTTCTCTCCTCCGGAGACAACGCGGTCAAAACGCTTTACGCCAAAATACCCGCCGCAGACCTTGGAGGGAAAAAGCCTGGTCTCCGGCATTTCGATGCCGCATTCCCGCGCGCAAAGAGAATAGCGGTATTCTTCTTCTCCTATATCTTCTCTATCCATGGAAGCTGGAAATTTGATGATCCATTCCTCTCCGTCAACCGTCGTTAAAATTTTGGGCCTTGCGCCTCCTGACGAGCCTCCCAGCTTGAAAAGCAAGTCCAGATTATGCGGCGACTCGCAGGTGAGAACCTCCTGACAGGACCTTGCCAACAGATCAAGGTCGTCATTTTCTACGGCACATTCCAAACTTATCTCCGGTTCGTAGACTAGCGCCCCCATCCCGCTCCGCCCGACTATGGCAAGACGCTGCAAAATATCTATACCGTATGGATCGAGATGATTTTTCAGCAGTATACGATCTAAGAGCAAACGTCCCCAGCCATCCGGCAAACTGTCGGCGAAAATGCCAAAGCCGCCCTCGAATGGCTCGCGCCTCTTTTGTACAAAAACACCATCTTTTAACGGTAGGCTGAAAGGGCTGATCGAAAAACCGCCTGCCAGCCAGTCGCTGTTATACTCAAAGGCGGAAAAGCCATCTGGAGTCAACGCAAGCCCCCCAACTGGACGGCCGTTATAGCCGACAGACAACGCCCTAACTTTTTTCATTTATGACATCCTCTATAGAGGCATAATGCTTTTTCGTAAAAAGAGAAAGAAAATCCTCTTCACAGCCAAGCACCACGGCAATATTCAGCAGAGATTTCAGAGAAATCTCCCCGCTGCTTTCAAATCTTTTGATGGAGCCCAAACTTACCCCCGACAACTTTGCCAGCCCGCTCTGCGTGAGCTTCCTCTCCTTCCTGCGCGCACGCACATTAGCGGCAAGAGCAAGGGCGATTTCAGGCGGAGTATGATGCTGAAAAAACGATATGTCCATAGCTAATATTATAGCTAAAAATATTAATTATGTCAAAATTAGCTAAAATACTAGCTATAGTGATATTGATTGTAGCAGAGGTTTGCAATAAAAATTGCCGCCATTCCAGCAGTATATTATGGAAAGATTATGGCTAACGCTATTGTATGTTACTCTAAGTGCATTATGATTTTAAATCCCAACTACCCTCATCGAGCATAATAAAAACATATAACTCAGGGTGTCTACGCCAATCTTGTTGATTCGTGGTTTTATCTGTTGTTTACGACTTACTGACAAGACTATGCAATGTATGTTTGAAAAATCTACAAATGTTCAATATCAATGTAAGTTTCTATGATTGAGAAGGGTTGTATTTGGGAAGTCAGGATTCAAAATATAAAGAGAGAGAAAATAGTTATTTTAAAAGCGCGAAAATTTTTAAAATAATATATAATTGATTTAGTTGGAAAATGTTCTTGCCAGGGCGTAATTCAACCTTTTCAGAGGAATAAACCAGATGTCGGGCTATTACTTAGGAGGAGAATTATGATTCGGTTGACGCGAAAAGAGCTTTATAATGATATATGGACCGATACTTTGAGCAAAACGGCGTTAAAATATCAACTGTCTACGGCACAGTTAAAGAAAATCTGTAATAGTCTCAATATTCCCACCCCTTCTGGAGGATATTGGACAAAATTACGTTTGGGCCGCAATCCAGAAAGAACTCCGTTGCCGGATAACTTTGATAAAGACTATATAGAGATTGGTATGGCAGAGGAAACTCATCCTTTGGCAAATGAAGCTGTGGATGAAATAGGTACAAAGGCAGAAAGTGAGGATGCCTTGAAAGCGGAATCCGATAATTATGTGTTTGATAAAGAAAATAAACTTAGTTTTATAAACTTAGAAAGACGGCTGGCTGTGGAAAAAATATGCAGCAACGCATTGGCACAGGCTCAAAAGATTAAATATACTGATGAACCCTCCAATAAGATAGCGCAGCAGGAGAAAAAATTGGCTATAAAATGGTTTAAGTTGAACAAAATAGGAGAGAAAAGCAAGATTTCACTACAGAGTTATGAGGCACAATCCCATTATCGTCTTGATCATTATATATCTAATCCAGAAACAAGAAACTTAGCTGAATACATTGGCGAGGATTCTTTGAACAGGGTCATCAGTCTGTTGGATATTATCTATAATGCCCTGGTGAAGGTTGGTGGAACGCCTAAGATAGGATGTCTGGTTTCAGTTGATAATGAGATCGTAGACTTCTTAGTTACTGAAAAACAAGATCAGATAGATCATGAACTTACGGCAAAAAAGGTCAAAGAGCTTGAGACCTATGATAAGGAAAAACTAAAATACTCATATAGAAGTAAGCCTCGAATTAGAAAATATGACCATATATTTAACGGCAAGCTACGCTTTTCCATCGGAGCTAAGATATTTAGCGACCATCGCAATATCAAGCTTGAGGATATTATCGATGAAATCATTATTGAATTCATCTATTTCAGCCATTATAAAACAACTGTTCACAATGACATTATCGCAGAGGAAGAACGCAGAAAGCAAAAAGCGATAAAGGATGAGGAATTAAGAGTAATATATAACGATGAAGCCGAGAAATTTAATGCCCTCGTTAATATTGCCAATGACTGGAAGGCAGCTCAGACGATAAGAGAATTCCTAAACTTTATAGCTTCCTCAAAAGATAATGTAAAATTTCCGCAGGAGTGGATAGAGTGGGGGCTCAAAAAAGCGGATTGGATCGACCCTCTATCGGACAGAGAAGACGAAGTATTTGGAAAAAGAAAACATGCCGATTCTAATGAAAAAAAGCATTGAAAAATAAAGAACGCAGCTATTATGGCTGGTGAGCTAATTGAGAAAAAGACGTATCGTACAGTCTGAAATAATAACGTACAATGAAAAGGTTCAGATATTGACTGCGTCGTGTAAGAAAAAGAGGAAGAGACGAAATGTCATATAGCCAATAATTGGTTATTTGAAAATCGACTACGGAATGGCAAGGACTTATTTACAAAGAATGCTTAAGAGATGAAATCAACGCTTGTGGATACAACCTGAAAAGGCTCCTAAACCACATGAGAGCTTTTGTTTATATTTTGCTTTGTATAAAAAATCCGCAGAAAAGAGGATATTCTGCGGGATTACTGAACCTTGATGATACCTTCTGACTAAAATAGAGGTTTTTCAGTGTCGACGACATCTTTGTGTGTTCTGTACTGAAATAAAAAGGGGAAGTCTTTATCGTAGCGACGCGCTATGCGCCAAGCCAAGACTAGAATTGACCTGACAAGTACAAAGAGAAGGGCATAACCGTCAAAGAGGTGATGGAATGGAAACTAAAGTATCAATACGTTTTTTCAATGATCGTGAGGTACGTGCAGTTTGGGATGAAGATAGCAGCAGATGGTTGTTTTCAGTTCTTGATATTGTAGCGGTACTTAGAGATGAAGACGATTACGAGAAGATAAGGAATTATTGGAAATACTTGAAAGCAAAATTAAGGAAACAGGGAAATGAACTGGGTAGTGTCACTACCCAGATGAAACTGCTTGCTCCTGACGGAAAAAGACGAATGTCCAACGTAATGAACTATGAGCAGATTATTGCCCTTGCAAAAGAGTTTCCTTCAAAAAATGCGAATAGATTTATAGAATGGTTTACCTACAGTGATGAAACGGTTGACGGCAAAAGCAAAAACAAGGCCTATGCCCTGTGGAACAGTTCATTTATGAGCAATATAGAAGTTGGTACTGTGAAAGGCCTTAAGCAGATACATGCATATCTGTTTGGCGGCTTATATGATTTTGCCGGGCAGATCCGCTCGAAGGATATCGCAAAGGGAGGCTTCCAATTTGCAGTGGCGCGGTATCTGGACCAAACCCTGCTGAATATTGAAAAGATGCCGGACGAAGACATTGATCAGATCATAAGCAAATATATCGAAATGAACGCGGCGCATCCATTTATGGAGGGCAACGGCCGGTCGGCACGTATATGGTTGGATATGCTTTTGAAAAAGCGCCTCAGCCTGTGCATAGATTGGAGCAAAGTTGATAAGAAAAAATATCTTGACGCGATGACGCGAAGCGTTGTTAACGACATAGACATTAAGAAGCTGCTTAAAGCCGCGCTTACAGATAAAACGAACGACCGTGAGATCTTTATGAAAGGTATAGATTATTCATATTACTACGAAGAAAATTGAAATTTTAGACAGGCTCGCCCTCCAACGACATCGTGAAAAGAGAAAACGTATTCTTCGCAGCGACCGGCGTCACCGACGGCGACTGGCTCAAAGGCATTAACCTGCGATTATGACTATGACCGCGCGTTTTTATTAACAGACGTACCTCTGCAGAGGTTCTCTTGTTTTATCCTTCTTTGTTCTGCGTCCAGTTTCGTCACCTTTCCGGTCATCTCCGCTGACATAAAACCTTAATAGTAAATACATAGTATAATGATTATATTATGCTATGTATATGCTATAACTATAGCAAAAAGGAGTGGGAAAAATGGCACAAATTAGCCTGCGAGTTGACGACGACGTAAAGCACAACGCGGAAAAAACCCTTAACGACATCGGCTTGAGCATGTCCGCGGCAATAAACATCTTTTTAAAAACAGTGGCGAGGGAAAAACGCATCCCCTTTGAGCTGTCCGCGGACCCCTTTTACTCCGCAAGCAACATCCGCTATTTAGAAAACGTTATGCGCGACATAAAAGAAGGAAAAGCGCGTTTCACTGAGCATGATCTGATCGAGATGGACTAATACGGATCTTGTGGGAAGACAGGGCTTGGAACGACTACCTGTACTGGCAGACTCAAGACAAGAAAACGCTCAAAAAATAAACGCGCTGATAAAAGACATCCAGCGAGGCCTATTGACGGTATGGGGAAGCCCGAGCCGCTGAAAGGGCACTTGGCGGCCTATGGAGCCGGCGCGTCGACGAAGCAAACCGAATCGTCTATTACGAGCAAGACGGGACAATCTATATCATATCCTGCAAAGGCCACTATGAGGACTGACAACGAGACGCTGGCATCCCCGCCTGAAAAATCGTGGAGCGCGGAGGTCAAGAAAAAACGAAAAATGTCACTACAGCAGTTGTCACTGAAAAACTCAAATAAGCCAGTAATATCAATCACACACAAAGATAATAAAGTAAAATAAACCTAGAAAAACGATTGAATCCATAAGAAAACCAGAATAATGAAACCAAAAATCACCTCGGAACCTCAAGCTGGAAGGTCTTTGAAAGTAAACTAGGCGAAGTATACATCACCGATAAAACCCGTCAGGGTCTGCCGACTTAGCATGTGACAGGGCTTCATTATCTTAAAGGTCTCCATAACCTCCCAATAGACCATTTGAAAAGCGACTACGGAATGGCAAGGAATTACTTAAAAGGTCGAATCGTAGACGAAATCAACGCTCTAATGGCAAGTTGTGGGTACTACCTGAAAAATCTCCTAAACCACATGAGAGCTTTTGTTTATATTTTGCTTTGTATAAAAAATCCGTAGTAAAGAGGATATTCTGCGGATTACTGGACATCAATGATTTCCTACAACCAAAAGAACCGTTTTTCAGTGTCGACTATTTATAATTTCCCGGGACTTCAGAATTATCGGCACACCCTGCATCTCTTCCAACCTTGAAATCCTTATTGTTATCAAAAACATGTTATAATCACAATTGACGGACTTCTCAGGCAAAACAGGGGCCTGATGCGTGAAGGTCTTTCCCTTTTAGAGGGGGTGAACGGAATGTCGAAAGACAGGAAGCAATCCTCTGAGGCAAAAAGAAAGAGACGAGACCTTAGCCGCCTAGCTCTGAATCTCGTCTCCTGGTTAGACTTACTTCTGCGGATGTTTGAGGTCTGGCTCAAAATCCGCAAGTAGCCTGACTACCTAGGAGTATTGTAGCATAGCCGCCCCTACCGTCAAGGGGCGGTTCGCCGTCTGAAGCGTCTATGAAAATGTCACTTCTTTTTGCAAAACCTCTCAAAAAAGCACCAAATACTAGGTAGTGTCTAATTGCATAATAATGCGGCCAGAACGCATTTATACCGCGTTCTGGCCGCATATATTTTTATGACGTGTAATCCGATGTTTGGTTTACAGAAACGAACAGGTCGACGAGGCCGCGCCGTATTTGGTGCCGCTGATCTCGTCCAGTTTCTGGACGTTGTGTACCACGTTGATGCAGCGCAGCGTTGCGTAGTTGACAATTTTCCGGACGCCGAATCTGCGATTATTTATCCAAATTTGTCTAAAGACAGAAAATCCAACTCTGACCCACTTAACGTTCTTGCGGCGAAATATACAGCCATGACGGATATGTGTAAAACAGCAGGAGAATCTATTGAAAATAGGATATAATTTTTATGAGATTAATACACATTATGAGGAGGCGGGCGGCGTGGACAATCTTGAGAAAAAAGCGGAATTTGTTTCATCCTGCATTGAAGCATATAAAGTCAGACATGCGATGAAAGGAGCCGACGCCGCAAACATGTTTGAAAAAGAGGGCGTGCTGGACTATCTGATTGACGGCTATGACGTGCTCCATACACAGTCGCTTGAATATGTCATAGATGAAATAGAACTATATCTCAAAAACGCGGAGCTGTAAGATGATACTCTACCATGGCGGATTAATTCCAGTACCTGAACCCGATTTATCATTGAGCAGACAGCAGCTTGATTTTGGCGGTGGTTTTTATACCACCACCAGTTTTGCGCAAGCGGCGAAATGGTCGAAAATCAAAAGCAGACGTGACGGCGTTCCACGGGGATACATATCCTCCTATGAATTGGATGAAAGCATCTTTAAATCCAAGATCATGCAAATACGGAAATTCAGAGGCCCAAGCCGCGCTTGGTTGACTTTTGTCATGCATAACAGAAAAGACGTCGGCTTCGCGCACCCTTACGACATCGTACAGGGCGCTGTGGCTAATGACAGAGTCTACGCGTGCATCAATGCGTTTGAAGGTGGATTTATAGACTTTGATACAGTGATACGCCGTCTGCGGACATATGCCCTGGCCGATCAGATATCCTTTCATACTGACAGGGCGGTGAAACAGCTGCGTTTTCTGGGAGAAAAGGAGGTCGTATCAGATGAAAAGAATTCCTAAAATAACACAGGAGAACGTCCATATATTTATCCCCTACAAAGTCGCGGCGATCGCAAGACGTTTGAACAAAGATAAAAATATGCCGCTGAACCGCGCTGTTGCAGAGTTTTATAATTCAGTTACATATGCGATGCTTGAAAAAGAGGACACAAAGTATTGGTACGAAAGCCCTGCGCAGCTATATGCGGACTTTGTCGCCGCGCATGGGGATATGTGACGGTATATAAACACATCCTCTGCGGAAGCGGCCTTATTACAGCCGCCCGCATATCCTAAACCTTAGTTTGGTTCAGCTTTTGTCCACAGGCCCTTATCGATTGAAGAAAGGGCCTGCGGACAGTTCACACATGTAAAAAGCGGCTTGAACTGTATATTTCGTAACGATAGCTGTGTTTGCATTGAATTAAGCAACTGGTCAAGGCAATATAGCGGCGTTGGTATGATAACTATATTGGTTTCCATCTCTATTTGTGCTTTCTTTTGGGTAGTGCGTAAAAAAATGTGTAAAACTCCTCATAGTCGGTAATGTACAATATACAGACAAAACAGGATGTTTAACGTTATGGCAAGACGCTGCAAAATATCTATACCGTATGGATCGAGATGATTTTTCAGCAGTATACGGTCTAAGAGCAAACGTCCCCAGCCATCCGGCAAACTGTCGGCGAAAATGCCAAAGCCGCCCTCGAATGGCTCGCGCCTCTTTTGTACAAAAACACCATCTTTTAACGGTAGGCTGAAAGGGCTGATCGAAAAACCGGCTGCCAGCCAGTTGCTGCTATACTCAAAGGCGGAAAAGCCATCTGGAGTCAGCGCAAGCCTCCCGACCGGACGGCCGTTATAGCCGACAGACAACGCCTTAATTTTTTTCATTTATGACATCCTCTATAGAGGCATAATGCTTTTTCGTAAAAAGAGAAAGAAAATCCTCTTCACAGCCAAGCACCACCGCAATATTCAGCAGAGATTTCAGAGAAATCTCCCCGCTGCTTTCAAATCTTTTGATGGAGCCCAAACTTACCCCCGACAACTTTGCCAGCCTGCTCTGCGTGAGCTTCCTCTCCTTCCTGCGCGCACGCACATTAGCGGCAAGAGCAAGGGCGATTTCAGGCGGAGTATGATGCTGAAAAAATGATATATTCATAGCTAATATTTTAGCTATAAAAGTTATTTATGTCAATTATAGCTAGTATTTTAGCTGTACAAAACATATCTCGTAAAAAGCGAAAACGTGACAGGCGCCACCGTAAGCGACTGGCTCAAAGGCGTATGTTACTCTGGCGAAGGAATCGAGACTTCATCGCTGGTCATGCGCGCGAAGAGCGGCACGCTGCGCTGCATCAACGCGGTGCACAACCAAGTACGTAAGGCGTTTTTTAAGTTTTATACACCGCCAACTGTCTTAATACTTACAGTTCTTCAAAACGCTTCCGAATGATAGGCAACAAGTAGTCAATATTAGTTTTATCTATCACAGCTACATATTCTAAATCGCGTGCACCTGTTCTGTTAGTCATTATACGGATAAGAAACGAGGCTGTGTCACTAGTGGTATGGTGTGCGTCATAAAAAGAGTCATCATTCATCGTTATCTTGTTAGGATACATAAAATTATAAATAGTGCCAAATTCATTGACTAAGTTGCGTATCCAGTGTTCGTAGTTGTCTAATTGTTTCATTTCAACCATTAGCTTTAATAGATATTTTGAAACCGGGGTTGCATATACTATATAATTCGCACTACCGACTGCATCATGTATCTCAGAGATATAACGAGGAAATAGCGGATCAAATTCTTTGTTGTAGGCGTTCTCTCGATAGCTTGAAACTTGATACGTTATCTCTTGCTCTTTTTGGTGAGATGTGAATCCTTCTCTTTGTCCTCCATATTTATGGGATTGAACTTGTGCTTTGTTTATCAAATAATATTCATATACATATGACGGGGTTGTTTTGATTTTTTTAGCTAGCTGAAAGGCGTCTTTACTGAATATATTGTTGATCTTCTTTGAAAAGTCTTCGGCGTTGTCAACGTAAAAATGAGGCGCGTTAAATGTGCGCTTGAATTTTAAGGCATGAAAGAATGAAGACTCAATAAGGACAAGCCTTAGTGGGATATTGGACCTTTTGCGCGTATATTTTATGTGATCGGCAAATTCAGATGCTGTACCAGAGCTGACTGAATAGTTAAAGGCATACTGGCTGCCGAGCTCTGCGGGGTCAATAAATGAGCTTCGGCTACTACCGACGATTAGAGTGTCTATCTTTGGCTTTCTAGACGCTAAATAGTTTGTCTTTTGAATCCTTTCATTGAATGGCGGATGCCATGCCCTGATGTGAAAAGGGTGATTCCATTGCCAAAGAGGGTCGATAAAAAAGACATAAGCTGCCGGATAAAGAATGACAATGGAGGTCGGCAGGAAAAATATTAGGCACCATATAATAAAATTGAGTCGTTTCATATTGTGATCATCCTTTAAAATTGAAAATATAAAAACTCACGTACTTTTTCGGTATATGTCATCATCCACAGGCTTGCGGCAAAACAGATACCGCTTATAACAGCTACGCTGTACTTACGAGATGATATATGCAGTAATGTTTTATGAGCATTTGGCATGAATATAGATATAAAGATAGAAGCGATCAATGATGATACAAATTTGATCAGCCCGTCGTGTGCTAAATTTATCGCGTGAAGGCTTGGTGAAAATATTTGTGCGTATGATAATAGCGCGTAAATTATTTCTCTGGCTTTGGATAATGACGGCGCTCTAAAAAAAATCCAAGCGAAGCTAACGGCAGAGAAAGTTAACAGCCAACAAATTATATTAGGTAATTTGATGAATCTGTCTTTACTGCGGTACAGATTATTAACTACTAGATAGAATCCATGTAAGCCACCCCATATTATAAAGTTCCAGCCAGCGCCGTGCCATAATCCGCCTATTAACATTGTTAACAATAAATTTATATATTTTTTAGTATGCCCCCCCCTGTTACCTCCCAAAGGAATATAAATGTAATCTTTTAGGAAGTTGGATAGGGTGATGTGCCACCTTCGCCAAAAATCAATAATCGACAGGCTCTGGTATGGTGAGTTAAAGTTCTGTGGCAGCGCCACGCCAAATAAAAATCCAAGTCCCAACGCCATATCGGAGTATCCGGAAAAATCAAAGTAAATCTGTATTGTATATGCCAAAGTGCCCAGTATGGCGTCGTAAAAAGTAGGAAGGGAGGTTGAATCGAAGAGCATTATTGAAATAGGTGAAAAGTAATCTGCTATCGTAATTTTTTTAAATAGTCCAAACGCAAATAAAGATAACCCCAAACAGATCGTATCTAAGTTAATCGAATTATCTTTGGCGGCTTTTTGGATTTGTGGAATTAACTCTTCATATTTTACAATTGGGCCTGCAATCAATTGTGGAAAAAAGGAGACAAAAAGCGCGTACTCGCAAAATTTGATTTCCCCTAATTTCCTCTTATAGCTGTCAATCAGACAGGCAATTTGCTGAAAAGTAAAGAAAGATATTCCCAGCGGTAAAAATATAGATTGGTACGTATTTACACGCCCAAATATAAAATCCATATTGTACAGGAAAAAGTTCTTATATTTAAAGTAACCAATCAAGAGGATATTAAAAGTAATTCCGCAGAATAAAACTGTTTTTGCCGTTCGAGAACAAGATGTCTTTTGTAATGTAAAGATACCCCTTTGTATGAAAAAGTTTATCGTTATTGAAGCAAGCAGTAAAAAAACAAAAGGAGGATTCCAGTATGCATAGAACAACAGTGAAGAGACCAATAAAGAAAAAATCGCCAGCTTCGGAAGATAGTTTTTACGCAAGAAAACCCAAATACAAAATACTAAAGGCAGAAATAAAAATATAAATTCAAAAGAGTTAAATAGCATTGCTCTGATTCCTTTCTTACAGAAAATACTTTTGGGCAATTGGCGATATTTTAGCGTGGTTGGTACATTGCCCAAATAGATAGGGCGGTATTGAAGGTAAAAGAAGGGCACAAAAACAGCGTCATGGTTTTACACCAAGCGCCATAAACACAATGTAGATGGTTTTTGTATCGTTTACATAGGTACGCAGTATTTTGCCCCAGTGCAATTGCATAGCTTCCTTTCTAATTTTCAGTATTTGTGAGGACTGTTTGGATATTGGTGTTGACATCATTTTTTAATCGTAGAATTCCATTGAGACATCTCCTATGTGCTGTATATTTTGTAATTACCACGTAGAATTAAACGAATTGTCTTGTGTTCCTTCTCACAGAACGGTGGTAGACGTCGCGGTTTTATTTGTAGCCTTAAACTGCCTTAAGTTTTTATTGATTTTTACCGCTGATATTGCAGAGCCTAGCACCCAAAATGTTAGATATCCTACAGGAAACCTTGCAATTATAAATAACGGGGTATAAAAAAGCACAGACATCAATGCTGCATTTACGACAGGAATATCTTTTTTCCCCAGGAATAATAGTCTAGCAAAGAGATACATCCAGATTCCTACTGATATGCTGAAAATTATTATTCCGTAATAGTCAACCATACCGAAAGCGCTGTGTGTATATGTTCCAGGTCTGCCAAGTTTATTATCAAATTTGTAATCTCCAAACATTAGTCGTACGCTTCGCGATTTTTGATTTTCCACTTCAATTATTTTTCTACTTGAGACAGATCCATATTTTTGTCCACGCGCTATCGAACTAACCATACGATTATCTGAAGCCTGTAATGCTCGGTTGTTCACAATATATGCAAATGTAAAAAACAACATGCAAACACATACTAACCCGAATACGCCACATTTTATGTAGCACCTATTGTAGTAAAGTAATAAGAACAAAAAAGCCGTACAAGAAAAAATATAGCCTACCATACTTGCTGCGCTGAATACAACATAAAGCGAAATTAGCGTAGTAACCAGAACTATTATTTTTAGAAACCTATTTATATGTAATGAAAGTACTATAAAAGATAAGATAGATATTTTGTCTCCAAAACTTTGATAAGAGACAATATAATCTGAATTTCCTGTTATTTCTTTGAGCGATGCGGCTTCTCTGAGATTTAAATGTGCTTCTGCCGCATAACCTTGGCTAAAGAGAATTAATAGTGGTGTCAATGCGTAAAGGAAAAATAAAAACGTAACAACTCTGGGATATCTGCGTATAAATATCCATACTTTCTCATTACATGCCACAATAAATAATGCAATGTTAATACACCAAACACCCATTTCAGTTGCAATTTTGTAGTCGCCTGTAGTCTTCAATTCCGAAATGTTTATTAACGCAACTAATAAAAAATATATGATCAGAAAGTATATAAACCAAAAGTTAGGATCTTTTTTTCGCATATCTAATATGTTTATAACAATAATAGGAATGGAAAGAAACGCAACAAAAATATAGGGGTTAGGAACATCAATTCCTAACAGTAAAATTTGCCAATGCCATTCAATAATAAAGAAGAACGCAAAAATAAATATTAATGTGTATAAAATAAATATTTTATTTGATGAGTGTTGTGTTTTCGTTAACATTATATGTTCCTCAACTTTTAATATTTTTTAATGTATTGAACCCTAATGTCATATATAACGCCATTGATAATAGCAGGGCTATAATGGTGACATATAGATGTGTCTTTAAAACATATAAGCAAAAATATACAGGAGCCAACGCTATTAATACCTTTACAGATAAGCAAGCGACAATACTGATCAAAGACGATATTTTTATATGAATGAAATACCCAGGTAATATTATTCCAATAATTATAAATAGTGTGCTGATCCCAGATAGCAACATCATTGCGTAATCAGGATTATCGCGCATAATATATATAGAAGCAATTCGCACAATTGTGTAAAGAAATAAAAAAATAAATGCTGGGCGCTGAAGCATCATAATGATATAAATCATACTTAAGGGCGTGTATACAAAATCTAACGCCACCCACGGAGACATCAACAGAGCAAAATTACCGGCCACAATCCACTTTTGCCCTAGTACAACAGGAAAAATAATCGGCGCCAGCATACTTAGTAGCATTATAGGATAAACACCGACAATGAAAAGTATTATTAATGTTTTTGTGTAAATATTCTCAATATTCCCCTCATACTTAGCCTGACTGCAACGCTGAATAAAGACCTGTCCTATCGCAGTGCCAACGATGGCAGATGGCAAAGCTAAAACCTGTTGTGCCATGGAGAAAGAGCCTACGATATTAGGAATCCAGTAATATGTCATGACTATAGGCAATAGATACGCACCGGACATATTTATTAAGCTGGACGGTGTATCAAAGAGAAACATCTTACGATATGACAATGCCGCACGTTTTATATGCGTGAAACTAAATTTAATCTTTAGATTTTTTCTTTTTATAGAATGTAAAAGTGATGTACTTCCACCGCTCTGCCCAGCGATATTGCCAAGAAGCAGACCAATTGGGGATGTGTTTATAATTCCACACAATAAGAAAACGAAGCACCTTGAAACAGTCTGCACTATTTTTGTTTTTGCGATAAGCGTGAACTCCCTCTCTCTTATTGCCCACTGAACCAACAAGGAATAGACTCCAACACACAATACACCTATAGGGACCATGTACCAGTAGGATAATAATACTCCATAGGGAGTCTCTGCCAAGTACTCTTTCCATTCTATGATTATGATTGTAAATGCCAGTACACAAAAACATTGGGATAGAAAGCTTAGCCAGGCTATTGCATGTATGTAACGATCTCTGCGGGCAAGCGGAATCACAAGATAGTATCTAAAGCCTGATACTGTAGCAAGCAATCCCACAATAGAAGAATAAAGCGCTAATACACCAAAGTCAGCTGGTGAGTATAGCCGTGATACAACGGGCATGATGATAATATTTATCAGTTGCGCAATTACCGAGGCGCCAGATAATATTGTTACATGTCTGATAAAGTTATTGTTTTTCAAATACTGCGATATTTGTTGTTTTATTGTCATATTTTGTGCGATGCCTCGTATATTTACCTGCTACTTTTTCCACTTTACGCGTTTTATGTAGTGGATCAAATGTGTGCTGTATTAAATTTCATGTAAATATTCAATGGTTTATAGATTTTATTTGCGGAAATCTTGACTCTGAGATGTTTTATGTACTTATTTGCCCATAGAAATATTAAACATTTCTATCCAGCGAATATAATTGATCCATCGCCAGACACGCCAATCGTATCCACTGTGTTTTTCTTTGACAGCGCGCCATTCTTCTTGAAGCGCCTTCATGTTTAGGAATGGAATATCCGTCGTATTGCATAAAAGCTTGTCCACCCAATCCGAAATATTATTCAGCCAATCTTCCTCCGGTGTCGCAAAGCCAATTTTGTCTCTACGGTCTAGTATCGCATCAGGTACAATTCCACGCATTGCTTCCCTGAATACGCTTTTTGTTCTGCCGTTCATGTCAATAAGATATTCTTCCGGTAAGGAGAGGCAGAACTCCGCCATTTCTTTGGTAAGAAAGGGGACTCTGCTTTCAATAGAATGAGCCATCGCATTTCTATCTCCATGGCGGAGAAGATTAGGGATACCATCCCATGTTAAGGAATAGGCTAAAAAACTTATTACCTTGTTCGGTGACGGATACATTTGGTTTTCAAGTTTTTTCCCCCGACCGATAATATTGCCGCCGTTTTCTTTTATCTTCTTGATGTCAAGCCATTTTGGTTCAGGATTTTTACCAATAATTTTTCGCGCAAATGGTATCATACGGCGGGGTATGAGTTCCTGAATGGTAAATGCCAACGTATTAAACTTTGATCTTCCAGGCCATTTCGAAGTAGCTATAAAAAACTTATAGGCTTTTATAAAATGGCCGGAACAGATCAAAGTCGACAATCTTTGCCCAGGGTATCCAAAATAGCCAGCGAGCATTTCATCTGCTCCTTGTCCGTCAAGAGTGACAGTAATCCCACAGCTTTTTGCTAATTGAAAGACTTTGTATCCCGCGTATATTGATGTAGAGCCAAAAGGTTCTCCTTGCGCTCTAATCATATCATCTAAATCATTAATCAGTTCGTATGGTGCAACTTCTATTATGTGCCTGATTGCGTGTGTATGTTCCGCAACGATGCTAGCCCATTTTTCCTCTGATACAGGTGTTCCTTTTACTATAAAACTAAACGTATGTAACTCTGTGTGTGGTTCTAAGTATCTTATAGCGCACGTTACTGAGGATGAATCTATACCACCAGATAATGCTACACCAAGTGGTACATCAGAACGTAAATGTAAACGAACCGAATCTAGAAACATTGCCCTGAGTTCTTTCGCAGCGTCATCGAAAGATATATCCGAACGCTTAAAGATATTGGGTTTCCAATATCTCACTGGTTTTATATCCTGTGGTTTATTGATGTCTATCTCAACGTAATGAGCTGGCGGAAGCTGATATATATCCTTCAACATAGTACGGTCCCCAACGTTAGTGATTCCATAGGCAAGATAGTTATATGCACTGGTAGGATCAAGTTTTCTTGGAACATCTGGAAATTCAAGGAGCGATGGTAATTCAGAAGCGAAGCAAAAGCCCATATCTCCGGTGTACCAGTAAAAAGGTTTGATACCGAAAAAATCACGTGCACATATCAATGTTTCTTTCTCTTTATCATATAAGGCAAACGCAAACATACCCGTAAAACGTAGCAGTGCGTCCTTACCCCATTGGATTATCGCCTTCATTACAACTTCTGTATCGTTTGGTGTGTTAAATATGACACCTTCTTTCTCAAGTTCTTTTCTAAGCTCAAGATAGTTGTAAACTTCGCCGTTATATGTGATGGCATATCTGCCATCTTCGCTGAACATAGGCTGATGACCAGTTGGTGAAAGATCTATTATCGAGAGGCGTACCTGTGCAATTAATACTTTGAATAAAGCCTCTCCAAATATGGCATGACCTCTATCGTCAGGGCCGCGATGTGCCATAGTTTTGTATATTTTATCGATGAATGGTTGAGGGTTTGAATCTCTATATCTTTTATCTGGTATCCATCCAAATATTCCACACATGAAAAAGCCTCCATTAATTGTCAATAGTTAAAATGTTTATATAAAGTTCTAATAATTTTTTAACTTCGACTTCCCAGTTAAATTCTGTAATAACAGCTTTTCTTCCATTAGCACCCATTTCTGCTGTGATATTGGGATTATTTCTTAGAAAACATATGGCATTTGCTATTTCTTCAATGTCAGAAGGATTGACAACTAAACCAAATTTAAGTTCAGAAAGTACATCCTTCGCATATTTATATTTGCTTAAAATGACCGGAAGTCCCATAGACATATATTCATAGACTTTCGTTGCAAAGTTATCGCCTGTGTTGTATTGCCCAATGTTTAATATTGTTGCAATCCCAGCAGAGGATTCTTTATAGACACGCAACAACTCTTCCCTAGGGAGGAATCCCCGATAATCTACACACTGATACTCTGGCATTTTCTTTAGCTGCTCATGATATCCTTCAGGCGAAAATTTTCCCGCGAGAATCAATTTTACACCTGCCTTATACGCGGCTTTTATTAAATGTGTGATTCCTCTTTCATAGGTCAACCCACCGACATGACAAATCGCGTTGCCATTTTTCTCTAACGCATGGTCATATTTATCGTAAAATTCATTAAGTAATGGGGCGTTAGATATAATTTTTGTCCTTTTGCAGCGTCCCTCAAAAATATTAGTACCTCCGAAAAAAGTACAGGGGGCAACTACGGCGTCATATTTCTTAAGCGCGCCAGTCTCATAATGTCTATAGATTTTTGATACGCACCATCTCAGTGTCTTTGGCAAATATGGTTTACATGCGATTTGTGCTGGGTAGTTTTCATGACTGTCAAATATCACTTTTTTACCGCAGCGCTTCAGTTTTTTCCCAAGCGGCAGAAGTTCCGGGTCATGCAAATGATATATTTCAGCGTCTATCTGTCGTGCCGCTTTGAACATTATATGTCCTGACAACAGTATTCTTCTATAGCGTGACGTAGGCACGTAATCGGTGGATACAATCTTTACTCCATTGCGGACCTCATCTTTTTTACCGTCTGCTACAAGCAATGTCACATCATACCCTGCGTTGGCCAGAGATGTGCATTCTTTATGGAATATTCGTGTATCGTATCTTTGATGTACGCTTGTTATGTGACAAACCTTTATCGACATTTTACTTCCCATAACTCGTCATGATTATTTCCACAGTTTTTCTGGCCTCTTTCCCCGTGCACATCGGCTCTGTCTTTCCGTCAAGCACATCCAGTACATGTCTGTAATACGGCAGATGTCCATGACCATAGACGGACTGCGGGGCTTCGCTGGTGTTGGTTACCTCTTCGTCCATGGGGTCCTCATCGGCAAATGTCCAGTGTTCTATTTTGTTGAGAGCAAAGCCTCCTACTCTTACCGTGCCTTTTTCTCCCAGGATCGTCAGACTGCCTTCAAGGTTTTTAGGATAGGTGAGTACTGTGGCGTTGATGCTGCCTATGGCGCCGCTTTTGAATTTCAGGGCTACCGATATTGTGTCTTCGGCCTCCATTTTTATCTTCTGGGTCGAATATTGGGACGTTACGTTTTGTACCTCGCCGCCGAACCACTGCACAAGGTCAACGTAGTGGCTTGCCTGATTCGATAGGCAGCCGCCGTCAAGCTCATAGGTGCCGCGCCATTTGGCCATGTCGTAGTAGTCCTGTGGACGGGTCCAAAGGACGTTTGCGAGGATCATGTATATTTTGCCGAATCTGCCTTTTTCATATGCCCTGCGCAATAGCTGAATGCTGGGGTTGAAGCGGTTTTGCTTGACCACCATGTATTTGACGCCGGCCTTGTCCGCCGCTTCTATCGCTCTGTCGCAGGCCTCAAGCGAGCAGCCCTGCGGCTTTTCTGAGAGGATGTTTTTCCCAGCTCCCGCCGCCTCGATGGCCTGGTATGGATGAAGGCCGGAGGGAGTGCAAATACTGATAAGGTCGGTGTCCGTTTCTTTGAGCATCTGCGAATAGTCTGTATATGATTTGCAGCTGCCTCCGGCTTTCATCGCCGCCTCTATTGCGCGTTCGGGGATAATGTCGCAGCAGGCGACAAGTTCCGCCAGTCCCTCTTCTTTTAGTTTTGTAATTGCCTCTATATGGTTTTTACTTATTCTGCCGCAGCCTGCCAGTGCTATCTTGTGCATTTCATCCACTCCTTATAAGTTATACCCGCCATCAACATTCATAACGCTGCCAGTCAGCCATTTAGCCGCAACGGAGAGCAGATAGACGACCGCCGAAGCTACGTCGTCCGGTTCGCCTAGTCCGAGAAGGTGCTTTTTCACGATGGCGTTTGCAAAATCCTGTTCTGTCCTGTAGAGCCTCTTTACGTTGCCCAGCATGGGCGTGTTTACATATCCGGGACACACGCAGTTGAACCTTATTCCCTGGCCGGCATATTCTGCCGCCAGAGATTTTGTTAGCGATATCAAAGCCCCTTTGGATGCCGCGTATGCCGTCTTGCCCGCCGCACCGTATTGTCCGGCGACAGAGGATATCGCGACTACAGATAGTTTTTGCGGTTCGTGGTTTTTCTTTTTTAGTATCTCTTTCGTTATCTCCCAATAGGAATCGAGGTTAATGGACATTATTTCGTGCAAATCCGAAAGCTCTGTCATACGAAATGGCAAAGTTTTTTCGATTCCGGCGCAATGGACAAAGCCGTTCAATGCTCCAGCTTTAGCGACTGCTTCTTTGACCAGCGCAGAGCAGTTTTCAGGCGTCAGTTCAGAAGCTATCGCGATATGGCCTTCTCCCTCAAGAGTTGAAAGTGTTTCGTTCAGTCTGGTCCCGTCACGCCCGTTGATTATGCATATGGCTCCCTGTGCGGCGGCTAACTGTGCCGTCGCTCTGCCGATGCCTGAGGAGGCGCCGGTTATAAGTATTTTTTGTCCTTCAAGTCCAAATACGCCGTTATTCATTGTTAAATCATCAGGTTGAGGATGTCCTGGACTGTCTTTAGCTCTTCTATCTGTTCGGCGCTGAGGATTTTGCCGAATTTTCTGTCGAGCATGGCTATCGTCGATATCACTCCCATGGAATCCCATTCTTCGATGGATTTGAGTTCCGCATCAGGTTTGATATTGTCCTGATCTGTATCCAGTGTTTCGGCTATCAGTGTGATTTTTTCTTCTATCGTCATTGTGTAATCTTCCTTTCTTCGTGTTCTTATCTTATGTGTATCGTTGTGGTTATTAGCTGTATTTTTGTCTGTCAAAGTGTGACGACCGTTCCTCCCCAGGAGTAGCCGACGCCGAATCCCGCGATGAGGATTTTTGCGCCCGGGTGAAGTTTCTCCGGTTCTCTTTTGAGTGCCCTCTTTATCGCGATGGGGACGGTGGAGCTGACGGTGTTGCCAAGTTCTTCAACATCGATGCAAAATTTTTCTTCAGCAATTTCAAGCTTGTCTCTCAATGAGGTGAGAACAAGTCTGTTGGCCTGGTGGAGTATCACGTAGTCAATGTCCTCCATTGTCAGGCTGTTTTTAGTTAATATCTCCGAGACTAGTCCCGGAACCGCCCGCAAGGTGAATGCATATATTTCCGGCCCGTTCATGTAGAGGTCGTTATCGCTGCGGATGTTTCCACTGGCATCTTCATGCTCGACAGCGGTCTGGTCATCTCGTGTCCGTGCCATGCCTCCTGCCGGGACGATGAGGTTTTGTGCGCCTTTACCGTCGGTGCCGAGTACAAAGTTCCCAATCAGGTCAATATCCTCTATGGTGAGATATGTGGCCGCTGCCGCGTCTCCGAATACTGTTCTCGTGCTCCTGTCCAGCGGATTGATATGTTTGGTGTATGTCTCGGCGGTGATGAGCAGGATATTTTTTGCGATGCCGGCGCAGAGCAGTCCCTTGGCGGTCGCCAGTCCATAGATGTAGCCGGAGCAGCCGAGATTGTAATCGAAGGCCCCGGATGTTGTGGGGATACCAAGACGTTCCTGTACAAGACAGGCTGTCGTCGGCAGGAAATAATCGGGGCTCTGGGTGCAAAGCAGAACGAAGTCTATATCCTGCGGGGATATGTTGTATTCGTCAAAAAGATTTTGCGCCGCCTTTACCGCCATGTCGGAGACGAGCTCCGTTCCAGCGATAGGACGTGACTTGATGCCAGTCTTACGGTATATCTTTGACGCCGTCCAGGAGGGAGCGGCGTAGAGAGTTTCCAACGTGTCGTTGGTTAGATTGTTTGAAGGAAGATAGTAGGATATTAGCATAATGTTAACTCCTTAACCATATTAACTGCATTGTGATTTTATGTGTTTCGCATGTTCTACAGCGAAATTGCCAGAAACACTGATGGCTTTCTTAATATTTCTTATGACAATGGAGCCGATTAGAATTTTCGCGTTATCGCAAATGGACACTCTGTTTGAAATGACGGAATGGGGACCTATCCACACATTTTCACCAATGTCAGCAGAACCGGCAATACATGCGCCTGACGCTATTAACGTTTTTCTGCCCACATGTACTCTGTGTGCTATATGTACTGCATTATCTATTTTGCACTCATCGCCTATAACTGTATCACGTCCCATAAAACCTTTATCAACTGTAACAGATGCTTGTATGTCAACCTTTTTTCCTATTTTTACAAAACCATCGTGTATCACTATTCTTTTTGTCGCATTTAAATCTTCAAATACATGGAAGCCATCTTCTCCAATGACACAGTTGGGACCAATCGTTGTATTGTCGCCAATTTCTACGCCACAAAGAATAGTGGCGTTTGGGGCGATAATAACATTTTCTCCGATGTTAACCCCTTCAGGAGCAATATAGGCACTTGCGTGAATAGAAGCAGATTTTGCAATTTTATTCACCTTATATGTCAAGTATTTTTTGCAATATTCATTATGCAAACTAAATAAAGCCGCTTTAGGATTTTCTACTATCACTGTTTCAACATTACCCTGAAGCAATGCCGCATCCTTTTCTCTAACTAGTACTACAGAAATATTAGGATTTCTGTTTATATCTTTGGCAAATTTAGGATTATCTAAAAAACTTATTGTATTTGGCCTGACGGAATCAACCATACCTGTGTACTCAATATCATTTTTAATTGTCACATTAAGAAACTCAGAAACAAAATTTTTTAATTTCATATTTATTAGCTCCTAATGATTCTGCTAAAGCCTGATATAGTTTGCAGCGGATAAGACGCTTTCACCAAGTACACTTACCACCGCATTTTTGGTGTCGAAAAGTATCTTCGCGTTGTCCAGCACCATTTGATAATCCACATTGTGTTTGTGCCAGGTGGTGACGACGACGGCGTTGCAGGAGGACACATTATCCGGCGTCAGTTCTGTGGCGTTGACGATGTTGTCCTTCCATTTTGCGCTATGGCAGTAGGGGTCGTGGTATATTACCTTCGCGCCCTTCTTTTCCAGCTCTTCCCATACTTTGAGGGCTGGTGATTCGCGCAGGTCGTCGATATCTCCCTTGTATGCAATACCTAAAAGCATTATCTTGCTGTTTTTGAGCGGCTTTTCCTGTTCGTTTAGTATCTCCATTAGCCGTTCGACGACGTATTCCGGCATGTTGTCGTTTATTTCTCCTGAAAGTTCTATAAGACGTGTGTGGTAGTCATATTCCCGTGCCTTGTATGTGAGATAGAATGGGTCGAGCGGGATGCAGTGTCCGCCGACGCCTGGTCCGGGGTAGAAGGGGGTGAAGCCGAAGGGCTTTGTCGCGGCGGCAGCGATGACCTCCCAGATGTTAATGCCCATTTTGTTGTAGACGATCGCCATCTCGTTCGCGAGAGCGCAGTTGACGATGCGGAAGGTGTTTTCTAGTATCTTTGTCGCCTCGGCCTCTTTAGGAGAGGAGACTGTGAATACTTCTGCCCCGAGTACAATACTGTAAAGGGTTTTGGCGATTTCAGTGCACTCCGGCGTACAGCCGCCGACAACTTTCGGGGTGTTATGGGTCTTAAAGCGCGCGTTGCCGGGATCGACCCGCTCAGGGCTGAAGGCCAGGTGGAAGTCTTTGCCAACTTTAAAGCCACTTTCTTCAAGTATAGGTTTTACTACTTCTTCCGTCGTACCCGGGTAAGTGGTAGATTCAAGAACGATAAGCATATCTTTGTGTATACGTTTCGCTATTTCTTTGGCGGAGTTGATAATGTACGAAAGGTCTGGCTGCTTGAATTTGTCGAGTGGTGTGGGGACGCAGATGGCGACGACGTCACACTCCATGAGACGGTCAAAGTCGGTCGTGGCGGAAAGGTGCCCGTTTACGACAAGATCTTTTAGGTCCTGCGGGATTATGTCACCGATGTAGTTTTCACCTCTATTGACCATCTCGACCTTTGAGGATTGAATGTCGAACCCAAGGACTTTGAAACCGGCTTTGGCCTTTTCTACAGCCAGTGGAAGACCAACGTAGCCGAGACCGATTACTCCGATTTGGGCAGTCTTATTTTGTATTTTATTTATTAAACGCATATTTATAATTTCCTCTCTATATACTTTTTATAGTGCATCAATAAATTTTCTTGCCAGTTTTGGATATGTATATTGCTTCAATATGTATTCCTTTCCTCGAATGCCCATGGCATCCAAGAGCTCTTTTTGCATATTTGACATTTCATATAATTTGTTGCAAAAAGAAGTAATATCACCGCAGGGGACTGTGAAACCACAATGCGAATCTGCAACTAAATCATTACTGACGTTGGCGCTCCATAAAACGGGTTTTCCTGCCATCATATAATCGAAGATTTTATTTAATGACATTCCATACTGATATAGGGGAGTTTCTTTAACCGTACACACCAATATATCCATTTGCTTCAGCAAAGCAGGAACCGCTTTTTTTAAAACAGGGGGCAAAAAAGTGATATTTGACAGATTCAGTCGTTTGGTCGTTTCTTCCAGCCTGGCTTTTTCTGGGCCTTTTCCGACTAAAACAAGTTGAATTTTTGAAAAATCAGAAGTTCTAGCAGCGGCATCAATCAACATGTCCAGGCCATTACTGACGCCATGACCTCCAACATATCCCACGATTGTTTTGCCAGATTTCTTTAGCTTAAACAACGCATCTCTGTGTAATTCAGGAAGCTCTTCTTTTTCGGTCTCATCCTGCCATTCATCAATACTTACGCCATTAGGGACTACGGTATATTTATCCATTTTCATGCCGCGCGTGACCAGATGTTTGTAGGCATCCGGCAAAAGAGAAATTACGACGTCGGCGTTTCTGCACCAGTAATCTTCCGCCATCTGCATTGTTATGATGAAAGGGTGCCATTTGGACATGTTCCCAAGTACCTGCGGCGACATCGGCCAGAGGTCGTGGAGTTCAAAGACAAATTTTGCGCCGTGTTTTTTAGCGATCCATTTCGCTGGATATGAATCGAGCGGATATGTCGAGGATGCGATAACCGCATCTGGAATGAAATCTGCTGTAATCTTTGGTAAGTGAACGTAGAGTTTGCGGATAAACGCAAGCATATTACGGATGCGTCCCAAGCCGTTTCCGTTGTATTCCGGTGTTTTCAGCCACAAATATCTGACTCCGTCAATATTTTCTTCTCTCACGTCTGTGGTCATATCAACATTTTTCTGCCTAAGGTGAGAGAACGAAGCTGCCACGATCACAACCTCATGTCCCATCTTTACCCATTCCTTCGAGAGGTAGTAGGGACGAAATTCCATTCCGTGATATATTGAGCCTGCGTAATGGTTTATTAGCAGTATTTTCATATGGCTCCCTCTTTACTATTAATACGTTGAATTAAAATTGTACTAAAATACCTATTCTTTCTATAAATCAACCAATGCAAGTAGTTTTCTAGCCTTCGCTTGCTTAATTTCATATTCTTCTTTATCGACCAATCTTTTGTTCAGCAAATAATCACCATAATCTTCCGCTGTCGCCATTCCTTCTTCCGTTATGCCTTCCTGCTTTATAATGGCCTTTGACAATGTTTTGAGAATAATTTTCATATCGCCGAGGAATGTGATGTCCTTAATGTATTCCAGGTCGTAATCCAGTTTTCTTTCCCAATCGATGGCGTTACGTCCGTTTACCTGTGCAAGTCCGGAAAGTCCGGGACGTACGTTATGACGTTGTCTTTGTTTATCGGTCATAAATACCATGTCACGCACTAATAGAGGGCGCGGTCCGATGAAACTCATCTCGCCCTTTAATATGTTGAATGCCTCCGGCAGCTCGTCCATACTGGTATTTCTTAGCGTTTTACCAAATTCTGTGAGTCTGGCTTCGTCCGGCAACAGATTTCCGTAGGCATCCTTTTTGTCTGTCATGGTGCGAAATTTATACATCTTAAATATTTTTTCATCTTTGCCGGGCCTTGGTTGCTGGAATAACACGGGTGAACCAAGCTTGATTCGCACCATGGCAGCAATAATTACATAAAGCCAACAGAATATTATAATTACAAATAGTGAGCATAAGATATCAAACATCCGCTTTATATACCTTTCATAAAAACCAGCGTGACGTTCCATTTGTCTTAAAAACAATTCTTTATAATTTCGATAACGACAGTTTGCTGTTCCTCTGTCATATTCAAATCGCTTGGCAGACAAAGCCCCCTAGTGAAGATATCCTCGCCGACGTTATCGTTGCCAACGGTGATAAAATCTCTATCAGCATAAAGAGGCTGTAGGTGCATCGGTTTCCATATTGGACGGCTTTCAACGTTGTATTTGTCGAGCGTGAGCCGGATTTTTTCTGGAGTTGCTTTTCCGATACCATCACCGAAAGAATCCTTGTTGATTGTCAGGCAGCTCAGCCAGTAGTTTGGTTCAGAATGTTCCACAAAGGGATTCATCTGTACCGGCAGGTCTTTCAAACCATTTTGGTACCTTTGCCATATTTTCTTTTTCATGGCCTTGTGTTGGTCAAGGTGGAGAAGCTGACCTCTCGCAACGCCGGCTATAAGGTTGCTCATTCGATAGTTATATCCGAGTTCACAGTGCTGATACCAAGGGAATGGTTCTCTTGCTTGGGTAGATAAAAATTTTGCTTTGCTGATTGCCGCCTCGTCGTCGGATAAAAGCATCCCGCCGCTTGTACCGGTAATGATTTTGTTGCCGTTAAAGGAGACAACGTTATATTTACCAAATGTGCCTGACTGCCGTTCCTTATAGGTGGCAGATAAGCTTTCGGCTGCGTCCTCAATCATTACCGCGTTGTATTTTTCGCACAGCGCCGAAATTTCGTCCAGTTTGGCAGGCGTGCCGTAAAGGTCTGCAACGATGACGGCCTTTACTTTTTTTCCATACTTTTTTAAAGCAATTTCAAGCGCAGTAGGGTTCATATTCCAAGTATCTTTTTCGCAGTCAATAAAAACCTGAATACCTCTTTCATATGATACTGGGTTGACGGTGGCGGCAAAGGTCATATCTGAACAGAGGACGATATCCCCGTGTTGTACGTTTGCAAGTTTAACGGCCAGATGCAGGGCCGCCGTGCCTGAAGCTAGGGCTACGCTGGCTTTACAACCAAGATAGCTGCACATGGCCCCCTCTAATTTATCTATGTTTTCTCCAATCGTGGACATCCAGTTTGTGTCGAACGCTTCGTTTACAAACTTACGTTCTTCTTTGTGGATGTATGGACTGGATAGCCAGATTTTTTTATCAAATCTTTGCATTTATTGATACTTCCTTTGATATCATCGTTTTCGCCACATTCAGCGCGTTCAGCATCTCTATCTGTTTCTGTTTGAGCTTGCCCTGTTTGTGCAGCGTTCTTTGGCGGGCGATCCATTGGCCGATTCTGGCGCTTTCTGACGTTTTGTCGCCCTCTGAAACGTCCTTTGTTTTTAACAGGCGCGCGGCGGCCTCGTATTTTTCCGACCAGGCGCGTTCGGCAGGGGTGCGCCAGTCGACGCCGAGCTCTTCAAGCTCTTTTATCTGCGTCTCCGTCAGGCTCTTGCCCTTCAGCTCTCCTCGGTATGTGCGGCGGCACTCGTAGAGCCATTTGCCGAGCCAGATTCCCTCTGTTGTCACGTATTGCTGCGGGACGGCGAGGTCGCCGTGTTCCGCGAGGTATTCCCGGCAGGCGGCGATTTTCTTTTGCCATGGGTCTTCCGCCGTCCACTGAAAACCGAGGGCGTCCAGTTTTGCCCTGCGTTCCGGCGTCACCTTGATGGAGCTTCGGCCCGTCTTTGATTTGCCCTCTATGTGGTTTCTCAGCCATCTGCCGAGGGGAAAGCCTTTTTTGTTCACGTATCCGGCGGGGACGTCGAGCGAGCCGAATTCACGGTGATATTCCTTCGCCTGTTCGTAGCCGTATTCCCACTGCCGCGTGTAGGTGTCGAGCCAGTCCATCCTGATGGCGTCTAGGCGCTCTATCTGTTCCCGTGTTAATGGCGCGGAGCCGTTCAGCCGTCCGCTGCGGATCTTGCGCATCCGGCGCAGCCAGGCGCCGATACGCAGACCGTTGGGGGAGATGTAGCCGGCGGGAATGTTGAGATCATGGTTTTTCAGGTAGTATTCCGCGCAGGCGAGGTAGTTCAGCTCCCACTGGTAGTCGAGCTTGTCCCAGATCATGCCGAGTTTGTTGAGGGCCGCGATACGTTCGTCGGTCAGGTAATATCCGCTCCTGCCGCTGTTTTTTGACTGGCGGAGGTTGCAGATCCATTTGCCGAGCTCAAGCCCTTCAGGAGTGATATAGTTGGCGCGGATGTCGATATTGCCGTTCTTTGATCTATATTCGCACAGCGCGCGGTAATATCTCTCCCACGAATATTCGTAGCGGTTTTTCCAGCGCATGCCGATGTTTTCAAGTTTTGTGATTCTCTCTTCGCCGAGCAGTCCGGGGATCTTGCCGGCGCGGACGAGCCTCTGGGTGTTCAGCCATGAGCCGAGAGAGTACCCCTCCGGCGTCCGATAGCGTTTGGGAACTTCCAGGCTGCCGTGCTCGCCGTAATAGGCCTTTGCGTAGCTGTACATCGCCTCCCAGGAGGCGGAGAGCGCCTCTTCGAGCTCGTTGAAGAGCCGTCTGCTGTCGCGCACTTCGTCGATGATGGTGAAGGAGTCGTTGACGACCAGTGAAGCCTCTCCCGTGGCGCGGTAGTAGTCGGCGGCGAATTTCATCTCTTCCTGCAGGGCGGAGATGCTGTAGAGGTTTTCAATGTTGTTTACCACGTCGATGATGACGGTGCTCCTGCGGCTGCCCGCCGATAGGGCGCGCCCGATCTGCTGTTTGTAGATGATGGGCGAGACGGTGGGGCGGAATAGTATCACGCCCGAGATGTTCTCGATATGGACGCCCTCGTTGAGCATGTCGATGCAGAGCAGGAGCTTTAGCCGCTCGCTGTCGTCGGCCTTGAAGCCGGCAAAGGCGCGGGCCGCCTCCGGATCGTCTGCGTAGGCGCGGTAGAGACGCAAGTTGCCGTCGATTTTACCGAACCACTCGTCTATGTGACAAGCCACCTCGTTGAGATGTTCGACGCTGGAGCAGAAGATAATATACTTGCCATGCCTTTCGGTGATATGTTTCTGAAATACGGTGTCAAGCCCCTCCGCCTTCTCAAGCGAACGGCGCAGCGCGTCGAGGCGCTTCTGTGCCGCGTCACGCACGGCCCTGTTTTTGGCGCTGCTTATGCGGGACTGATATCTCTCTATATCTTTCTGGCAGGAATATATGGAAACGACATATGTCGGCGGAGCGAGGATGCCGCGCACCACCGCCTCGCCGAGCGTCATTTCCGAGGCGATGTTGCCGTCAAAGAGTTCGTCGGCCATGTCGCGCTGATTGTCGAGGTAACGAATGTTTGTCGCCGACAGGCCAAGCACCGGCGCCTCCGGATACGCCGCAAGCAGCCGCTGGACTCCGTCGCCCCACATCTGCGCGCCGCAGCGGTGGAATTCGTCGAGCACGATATAGTCGGGACGGATATCTTCGATTTCTGCGGCGTCCATCATCATGAGCTTGGCATAGGTGAAAAAACAAATGTTTTGCGGTTGGGCGGCGCCCGCGGCCCTGAGGTTTTCTATCTGCGTCTTAAAGATGTACTCACTGGGCGAGAGCCAGCAGACGGCAGCCTGCGGGTTCTCCTCGGCCAGTTTGAAGCCGATAAAAGATTTTCCCGTGCCGGTGGGGTGGACAACGGCGGCCTTGCCGTTCTCCTTTAACACGGAGACGGCGTTTTCATAGGCTGTCCGGTTATGCTCAAACAGGTCGATCATGACGTCGTTTCCTCTCCCAACACTGCAAAACTTCCCTTTTAGGTTCCTGTACGGATGCGGCTGCTGCCTTTATTAAAATTGGCATATCACAGACTTTGTCTTATTTAGATATTGCAGAGAGATAAAAAATTGAATTATTTGAAACTATTTAGTTGCGGCTAAAAAAGTGTACCTTTTTATCCGGATAGTTATTGACTTTTATATGGATTCGTTGTATTAATATTGAGACGCAGGATGAGGGATTTTGGCTTTTTTAAGGGGATAATATTGAATATTTGAGTGTGGCGAAAAAGGTACGCCTTTTTCGCCACGTTTCTATTTTTTAGCAGTTGGAAGCCCAGCGTTTAAATGTCATATGGTTGATCTTTAGACGCCGTGCGGCGGACCTGGCGGAGATTTCTCCGTTTTCCCAGGCGGCCTTGACCGCCGCGAACTCCGGCGGGCGGTCCTTTGGGCGGCGTCCGAGGTTGGCTCCACGTGCTCTTGCCGCGGCGATCCCTTCGGCCTGCCGCTGCCGGATAAATTTACGCTCTGTCTCCGCCACGTAGCTGAGCAGCTGCAGTACGATGTCGGCGATCAGGACGCCGGTGAGGTCGCGGTTCTGCCGCGTATCCAGAAGCGGCATGTCCAGGACGACGATCGCGGCCTCTTTTTCTTTCGTCAGTATTCGCCACTGTTCCAATATTTCATGATAATTGCGGCCCAGCCTGTCGATGCTTTTGATTATCAGGATGTCTCCCCGTTTCAGTTTTTTCATCAGCCTTTTGTAGCCCTGCCGCTCAAAATCCTTGCCCGACTGCTTGTCCAAGATGATGTTTTTCGCGGGCACGCCGTATTCCAGCATCGCCGCCCGCTGTCTCTCCTCGTTTTGTTCCTTTGATGAGACTCGTATGTATGCGTATTGATTTCCCATCCGCCACTCCTCCGATAAATAAATAGTTCTGCGTTATTTTTTTGACTTTACAAGTAAGAAAGTCTTTCACACACTATCATGTCAGCATTACTTTGTGTTTGTCTTTCTGGGGCATGCTTCTACCAATGACCGGCGGTTTTTAAAAGGGTGGTTTTTCTGTTTCTTGCTTAAAATGGCAGTGGGTAATGCCATTTAGTAGTACGCGCTTTATTTCCGATTTTATATTATTTAAGAAAATATGACGGCCATATGGCCCTCTTATATGTGTCTGTTGGTGGGCGGAAAGCTAATAAAATTAGGAGCAATATCTTCGCGGTACGTTGGATCTTTTTAACTTGACACAAGAAAAAATAATGCTATATTGTGTTTATTTCCTAATATGAAAATTTTCATGTTGGGAAAATAAAAGGAGCGGTCTTATGCACTTTGGAGAGACGATAAAATGCCACAGAAAAGAGAACGGCTGGACCCTCAAAGAGCTTTCTGAGAGGTGCGGGCTGTCGGTGGCGCAGCTCTCAAAGCTGGAGAATGAAAAATCCAGCGCGAGTATCGACAGTCTGCGGAAGCTGGCTAATGTCTTTCGGATACCTCTTTCGTCTATCACTCTGACGGAGTCGGAGCAGAAGCTGAGTCCGGTGCTGGACGGCGAGGGGTTTATCGTCAGGTGGTGCAGAAGGGGGGATGATAATGTCACTGTAAGGTACCTGACGCTCAACAGGGAGGCCAGGATGCAGCCGATGATCGTTACGATCCCGGCAGGTATGGATACCGGGGCCTCAAAATCCCATCCTGGCGACGAGTTTTTTTACGTGCTAGATGGCAGGGTGCGTTTCTTTTACGGAGATGAGGCCTTTGATGTGAAAAGGGGCGATTTTATCTATTATAACGGCCTTTTTCAGCACCATTGGCAGAATATGTCCGATAGTGAGGCGCGCATCATGACCTGTAACGACCCGCCAGTAATGTAGCAGAAAATATGAGAGAGGACGCGATTTGTCTTATGTGTACCACTAGGATCAACGAATATATGGAAAAAATTGCGCTGGACGCCCCCGTGTCGCCGGAATATCTGGCGAGCGCGGTCGCCGGAGCGATAAAGGACAGAGCTTTGCTTTTTTATTTTACCTGGAAAACGCTGCAGGATATGCACCCCGAGATAGACGCCGACGCCGTGATGGCGGAGGCCTCGCGCAGGCTTGGCGAGTACAAGGCGCCGAATCTTGGCAAGGTTGAGGACGCGGAGGATGCGGTGCTGAATCAGACCTCCAAAGCTGGGATGCTCGCCTTTGACCAGGAGATAACCAAGCTTACGCCGGAGGAGTCGATAAAGGTTATCCGCCGCTGCCCTCATATCGAAGCCTTTGAAGAGCTGGGATGCTCCAAGGAGGAGCGGATAAAGCTCTGCACCAAGCTGCTTATGCCCCTCGACTTCGCGCTTCTTGCCCCCTACGAGAAGGTCCGCCTTGAATTCCCGAAGAACCTTGCCGCGGACGATGTTTGTGTAATGTGCACCAAGACCGCTGAATAACAATTATCCTTTGGAGGTTTTCTTGCTATGTATTTGGCAGCTATTCTTATCTATCTTTTTGCGCTTCTCGCCGTCGGAGCCTGGCTCGCCAGAAGGGTCAAGGACTCGAAAAGCTTTTTGGTCGCCGATAGGGCGCTCCCGTGGTATGTCAGCACCGGTACGATCGTCGCCACCTTTATGGGCGCCGGTTCGCTCATCGGCGCGGCGGGGCTGGCCTACAAAGTCGGCCTCTCCGCGATGTGGATGGACATCGGCGGTATCCTGGCAATTGTGGCGCTGGCCTTTATCGCCGGCCGTATCCGCCGTTTTGAGGGGCTGACCACGCCCGAGATACTCGGCGTCCGCTTCAACGAACCGACCCGCCTCGTGGCCGCGCTGATCATCATCGCGGCGGAGACGGCGATCGTCGGTTATCAGATACGCGCGGGCGCCTATGTCCTCAAACTCGTCGCCGGTGTTGAGAGCGGCACGGGGATGATCATCACGGCGGCCTTTATCATCGGTTATACCATGTTTGCGGGAATGCTCTCCGTGGCTTATACCGACCTTATCCAGGGAGTGACGATCATCCTGGCGCTTCTCATCGGCGCGCCGTTTGTGATCGAGGCCGCCGGCGGGATGTCCGCCGTGGCCGCCTCGCTGCCTCCCGAGAGACTCAGCCTTCTTGGCAGCTCGTTCCGCGACGCGATGAAGGTGCTCTTTCCGACCTTCTGTCTAGTATTCGTTATGCAGCCGATATGGCAGCGTATCTTCTCCTGCAGGGATGAGAAGACATGCCGTATCGCCGTCTCTGCCAGCGTTCCCGCACTGATATTCCTCGTGGCGATACTGGCCTTTACCGCGACGATCGGCGCCGTGGTCCTGCCCAACCTGGAGGACGGCGGCACGGTAATCATCGCGCTGGCGGCCCACACGCTGCCCCCGGTAATCGGCGTGGTTATGCTCTGCGCCGCCGTGGCGGTGATCGTCTCCACGGGAGACTCGATGCTGCTCTCCGCCTCCTCTAATATCATCAACGACATCTACCTGCGCTATATCAATCCAAAGGCGGAAGAGAAACGTATCCTTTTATATACGCGCCTTGTAGTGCTCTGCTTGGGAATCCTCGCGCTGATACAGATACAGTACTTCCCGTCGATACTGGCGATGGTCATCTACGCCTATACGATGGAGGGCGGACTGGCGCCGGCCCTCATCGCGGCCTTCTATTGGAAGCGGGCCACGCCGATCGCCGGACTGGTCTGCGTGCTTTCCGCGGGCGTGACGACCGTAACATGGGAGGCCATGGGCATGCCATTCGGCATCGACACCTCGTTTATGACGATCCTGGTTTCCACGGCGCTGCTTATCGTCGTCAGCTATGTGACGCCGGCTCCGACGGAGCAGCAGCTGAGCAGCTTTAAATAGAGATCATTTGTCGAAAGAGGGGACCCAAAATGGGAGAAAAAAAGACTGAGATCATACGTTTTGAGACGCCGTGCGGGAAGGAGCTCTTTTTCCCGGTAGCCACCGTGACCGGCAATAACCCCGGCCCGGCTGCGGTCATCACGGCCGGCGTGCACGGCTGCGAATATCCGGGGATAGTCTCTGCGATAAGGCTTTTCAAGGAGCTGACGCCGGAAGATGTCAACGGCAGCGTTAAGATCGTGACCATAACGAGCACCGCGGCCTTTGAGGAGAGGAGCATGTTCGTCACCCCTTATGACAAGATGAACCCCAACCGGGTCTTTCCCGGCAGGGCCGACGGCAGCTACAGCGAGGTGCTGACCTACAGGGCGATGGAGCTGATCGCCGGCGCCGATTATCATATGGACCTGCACGGCGGCGATATGGTGGAGGACCTCGACCCGTTCTCGATATACCACAGGGGCGATTCCAAAGAGCTTAACGATCTTTCGTATGATATCACCCACTATTATGGCCTGCCCAATGTGGTCGTCACCGAGAAGGGCGGACTGTGGCCCGACGACGGCACCACATACGCTAACGTCTCGGAGAGGCTGCACATACCCTCGGCGATAGTTGAGGTGGGGGCGATGGGCGTACTTGACGAACCTTCTGTGCAGAAGCACCTTTTCGGCCTGAAAAACGTCCTGCGGAAGTTCGGGACGCTGAAGGGCGAAGTTTCCCCGGTCACGCCGCCTGAGATATTCGAAAACATGGCGTGGGTCTACACCGGGCAGAAGGGTATTTTCTACATGAACGTCAAGGTCGGCGATTATGTTAAAAAGGGAGATACCATCGGCGTGCTTGAGGATTACTTCGGTAACTACCTGGAGACCGTGGCCTCTCCCGTGGACGGCAAAGCCCTCTTCCTTACGGGGAATCCGGCGATGAAGGAGCACGGCCTCGTCGCGGGGATCGGAGTATCGGAGAAATAGGGTAATCGTAATATTGAGATAAAGATGAGAGGGACACTGTTTCACCGCGTCCCTCTCATCTTTTATTTATTGCTGATGTCTCCCTGCCGTTGGCGTTTTCCTTCCGGCCTAGAGGGTCTTTTTCCAGCGCGGCCCCTGCGGGGTGTCTTCGATCACGATCCCTTTGGCCGCAAGCAGGTCGCGGATCTCGTCGGAGCGCTTGAAGTTTTTCGCTTTGCGCGCCTCGGTGCGCTCCGCCACGAGCGCGTCGATCTCGGCGTCGCCGTCCTCCTCCTGTTTTTTTTCGGGGAGGTAGCCGAGGATGTCGTCGGTTCTCTCGAAGAAGGCCTTCGCCTCGGTCAGCGCCTCTTTGTCTATCTCCTGATGCTCGGTCAGGTGTACGTTGATCGCTCGCACCATTTCAAAGATGCAGCCGACGGCCCCCGCGGTGTTGAAATCGTCGTCCATCGCGGCGGCAAATCCCTCTTCCGCGGCCTTTACCGCCGTGCGCAGGGTCTCGTCGGCCTCGCCGGCGGCCCTGTTGTCGAGCGCGAAGAGCATGTCCGCGTAGCAGTTGTGGAGCCTCTCGAGCGCCGCCTTCGCCTGTTCAAGCCCCTCATGTGAGAAGTTGAGCGGCGAACGGTAGTGGACGCTCATGAGGAAGAATCGCAGCACCAGCGGGTTGACCTTCTGACGCACGTCGCGCACGGTGAGGAAGTTGCCGAGCGACTTTGACATCTTCTCCTTGTCGATGAGCAAATAGGCGTTGTGGAGCCAGTACCTGACGAACTGGGCTTCGTTGGCGCACTCGGACTGCGCGATCTCGTTTTCATGGTGGGGGAAGATGAGGTCGCTGCCGCCGCCGTGGATGTCTATCGTCTTGCCGAGGTATTTGGTCGACATCGCGCTGCATTCGATATGCCAGCCGGGGCGGCCTGGGCCCCAGGGACTCTCCCAAGCCGGTTCTCCTGGCTTCGCGGCCTTCCAGAGCGCGAAGTCGAGCGGCTGCTGTTTGCGTTCGTCGACGTCGATGCGCGCCCCGGAGAGCAGCTCGTCGATGCTCTGCTTGGAGAGTTTGCCGTACTCATTGAAGCTCGCAACGTTGAAGTAGACGTCGCCGTCTACCTCGTAGGCATGCCCCTTTTCAATAAGCGTCTCAATGATCTCTATGATCGCCGCGATCTCGTGCGTGGCGCGTGGGTTGACCGTCGCGCGGCGGATGCCGAGGGCGTCGGCGTCCTTGTAGTATTCGGCGATGAAGCGTTCCGCGAGTTCGGCGACCGTGATGCCGTCCTCGTTGGCGCGCTTTATCATCTTATCGTCGATGTCGGTGAAGTTCTGAACGTACTTTACCTCATAGCCGAGGCTTTCGAGATAACGCCTGAAGACGTCGAACATCACGAAGGGTCTCGCGTTCCCTATATGGAAGAAATTGTAGACCGTCGGTCCGCAGACGTAGAAACGGACCCTGCCCTCTTCGAGCGGGACAAATTTTTCCTTTGTTCTCGTTAGATCGTTATATACTGCCAATGCCACCTTTAAGCACCTCCGCGTTACTTCTTACACATTATTGTGATATCCTATACCATGTGGTGGCGTACTGCAATCACAGAAAGGATAAATTTTTTTGAATAAAGAAGAATTGATAAAATTTGTAAAGGGCTTTCCCGACAAGCCCGGCGTCTACCTCATGCGCGACGGCCACGGGGAGATCATATATATCGGCAAGGCAAAATCCCTTAAGAAGAGGGTCTCATCTTACTTTCGCCACAGCAACTTCGCCTCGCCGCGGCTGCGCAAGCTCGTCGCGACGATACGCGACATTTCGACGATGCGCACCGAGAGCGAGATCGAGGCGCTGATACTGGAAAACAGGCTGATAAAGCTCTATCAGCCATTTTTTAACGTGGACCTCAAGATGAACGAGCGCTACGCCTACATAAAGATCACCGCGGAGAAGTACCCGCGTATCGTGGTCACGCGTATCAAGCTCGACGACGGGGCGGTCTATATCGGCCCCTATGTCCGCGTGCAGGAGGTGCGCGCCCTGCTGCGGCTCGTGGAGCGTTATCTGCCTCTGCGCTCGTGCAAGAGCGAATTAGCGCGTCCGGTGAACGGCAGGCCCTGTATGAAGTACTCTCTGGGCCGCTGTCTCGCGCCCTGCTGCGGCCTCTGTTCGGAGCACGAGTACCGCGACCGCGTCGCCGACGTCGTGCTGCTTTTACAGGGGCAGGGGGCGGAGCTTATCGAGAGGCTGCGCCGCCGTATGGACAGGGCGGCGCGCGAGATGCGTTTTGAGGAGGCGGCGCACCTGCGCGATACGATCCGCGCGATATGGCGCGTCAGCCGCCAGCAGCATACGATTCCGGACATCCCATCGGGGCAGGACAATTTCTTCGAGGTGCTGAACGCGATGCAAAAGGCCTTTGAGCTGCCGATCCTCCCCTGGCGTATCGACGGCTTTGATATTTCGCACAGCGCGGGGGAGTACACCGTCGGTGTCGCCGTGGTCTTTGAGCAGGGATATCCGAACCCCTCGCTGTACAGAAAGTTTAATATTAAAACGGTGGAGGGGATTGACGACTTCCGTTCGATGCGGGAGACGCTGACGCGCCGCTACAGCCGCTGCCTTGAGGGGCAGGAGCCGCTGCCGCAGCTGATTCTGATCGACGGCGGCCCAGTGCAGCTCGACTTCGCGATGCAGGCCCTCGACGGCCTTGGCATCCACAACATCCCGATAATTTCGCTTGCGAAGGAGTTTGAGGAGGTCTATCTTCCGAACCGTAAGGAGCCGATACGACTGGATCACACCGACCCGGTGCTGCGTCTGCTCCAGCATGTGCGCGACGAGTCGCATCGTTTCGCGATAACCTCGCACCGGACGCGGCGCGCCCAGAGCTTCAAGCGGAGCAAAATAGAAGAGGTTTCCGGCATTGGCAAAGCGAAGGCCGCGATGCTCATCACGAAGTTTGGCAGCGTGAGGGCGATAAGAGATCTCCCCGCCGAGGAGCTGGCCGCCGCGCCGGGAATCGGACCGGCGCTGGCGAAGAGGATACTGGCAAAGCTGAATGAAGACGGCGATGAAAATATAAATAACATGCCGGGGGAGGAGACTGTGGATGCCGCTGCCAAAGAGCAAAATTGACGAATATTATATGAACTGCGCGCTGGAGCTGGCGCGCAACGGACGCCGGTGCAGCCCCAACCCGCGCGTCGGCTGCGTCATTGTGCGCGGCGGCGAGATAATCGGGCGCGGCTGGCACGATATATGCGGCGGCCCGCACGCCGAGGTGGAGGCGGTACGCGACGCGGGCGGCGACATCGCGGAGGCGGAGGTCTATGTGACGCTCGAACCCTGTTCGCACTACGGCAAGACGCCGCCCTGCGCCGATATGCTCGTGGAGCACAGGCCGAAGCGCGTTGTCGCTGGGATGACCGACCCGAATCCGCGGGTCGCTGGCCGGGGGCTGGAGAAGCTCAGGGCCGCCGGCATCGAGGTGAAGAGCGGCGTACTTGAGAAAGAGTGCAAATGGATGAACAGAGGCTTTATCAGACGGATGTCGCAGGCCCGTCCGTGGGTGACGGTGAAGTGCGCCGCCTCGCTTGACGGCCGGGTGGCGCTGTCAAACGGCGAGAGCCGGTGGGTCACGGGGACGGAGGCCCGCGTCTGCGTGCACCGGATGCGGGCGGAGAACGACGCCGTGCTTACTGGCGTGGGCACGGTCATCGCCGACGACCCGCTGCTTACGGTGCGCGACGCGCCGGGCGAGACGCCGCTGCGCGTGATCCTTGACCGTGAGCTGCGCACGCCGCCGGAGTCAAAGATACTGGCGGGCGGCGCGGTGATCTTCACGACGGAGGCCGCGCCGGAGGAGAGGATTCCCGCGCTCTCCGCGGCGGGAGCCGTCGTGGAGAGCATACCGAATGGCGCGCCCTTCCTCGGTGAAGCGCTGAAGAGGCTCTGCGCGATGGATGTGAACTATCTGATGGTCGAGGCGGGGGCGGGTGTCACATCCGCCTTCATAAAAGAGGGGCTCTGCGACGAACTGGCGTTGTTCCTCGCGCCAAAGCTCATGGGCCGCGGCCTCTCATATACTGACGGGCTGGAGTTTTCCTCAATGGCGGAGGTCCCGCGGCTGAGGGATATAAAATATACAAATTGCGGAGAAGATCTGCTGATAAGGGGTGTTTTTGAATGTTCACCGGACTTATAGAGACGATCGGTACGGTCGTTTCGATAATGCCGTCGGGCGAAGTGGTGGAGCTGACGGTCCAGGCTCCCGCGATCGCCTCCGAGCTGCGGCTCGGCGATTCGGTATCGCTCTCGGGCGCCTGCAACACCGTGACCTTCTTCGACGCCAATTCGTTTAAGGTGCAGATGATGCCGGAGACGCAGGCCCGCACCAAGCTGGGGCGCCTGAAGACCGGCTCTCCCGTCAATCTTGAGCGCGCGATGCGGCTGGACTCGCGGCTGGACGGTCATCTCGTCGCGGGCCATGTGGACGGCATGGCGAGCGTCTCCAAGATAGAGTCGCTGGATAAGACAAAAAAGATATACTTCTCCGCGCCGGAGGAGATACTTGGGGGGATCGTGGAGAAGGGCTCCGTCACGATAGACGGCGTAAGCCTCACTGTGATCGACGCCGAGAGGGATTTCTTCTCCGTCGGCGTGATTCCGACGACCCTCGCGGAGACGACGCTCAAAGATCTGAAGGCTGGCGACGTCGTCAACATCGAAACCGATATGATCGGCAAGTATATAAAAAAATTCATGGAGGCCGCATTCTGTGAAAAAAACGGCGGCGAAAAGGTGAAAAATTCGTTAACTTGGGATAAACTTACTGAGTATGGCTGGAACTGACGGAGTTGTCTCCGATAATGGAGGGGAAAAGATGTTCAACACGATAGAAGAAGCGATCGCCGACATTCAGGCTGGTAAGATGGTGATCGTCGTCGACGACGAGAACCGCGAGAACGAGGGAGACCTCGTGATGGCGGCGGACCACTGCCGGACGGAAGATATAAATTACATGATAAACAAAGCGCGCGGGCTCGTCTGTGTGCCGCTGTCGTGCCAGCAGGCACAGCGGCTCGAACTCACGCCGATGGTCGAGCACAACACGGACGCTCACGGCACTGCCTTCACCGTCACCGTCGACCACCTGCGCGGCACGACGACCGGAATTTCGGCGGAGGAGCGCGCCTTTACAGCGCGCGCTCTCGCGCAGCCGGAGTCGCTGGCGGGGGATTTTCGCCGCCCGGGCCACATATTCCCGCTCATCGCGCGTCCCGGAGGCGTTTTGCAGCGCGCCGGGCACACGGAGGCGGCGGTGGATCTCACGCGTCTCGCGGGGCTTCACCCCGCGGGCGTCATCTGCGAGATAATTAACGACGACGGCAGCATGGCGCGTCTGCCGCAGCTTGTGGAGTTCGCGAAAAAAGAGGGCTTGAAGATAATCACGGTAGAAGAGCTCATCCGTTACCGCGTCATCCGTGAGAAGTTCGTAAAAAAAGAGGTCGCCGTCCATATGCCGACGCAGTGGGGAGACTTCACCTGCCACGTATATACGAGCCCCTACGGGGATAACCCCGGCGCCGTCCATCTGGCGCTCGTTAAGGGGGACCTCTCCGGCGACGAGCCGGTGCTCACGCGGGTCCACTCGGAGTGCTTCACGGGGGACTTGCTCGGCTCGCTGCGCTGCGACTGCGGCCCGCAGCTGCATACCGCGATGTCGATGATCGAGAAGGAGGGGCGCGGCGTGCTGCTCTATCTGCGTCAGGAGGGGCGCGGCATCGGCCTGCTCGCGAAGCTCAAGGCATACGACCTTCAGGACAAGGGACTCGACACCGTCGAGGCGAATCTCGCCCTCGGCTTCGCGCCCGACCAGCGCGACTATGGCGTAGGCGCGCAGATACTGGCCGATCTGGGGCTTAAAAAGCTGCGTCTGATGACGAACAACCCCGTCAAGATAACGGGACTCGCGGGCTACGGCCTTGAGATCACGGAGCGCGTGCCGATAGAGATCGCGCCGAACCCCTACAATGAACGCTATATGAACACGAAGATCTGCAAGATGGGACACATGCTCAACAACGAACGGGAGTACGGCTGCAAGGACTGCGCCATGCACAAGTGATCCGCCGCCCACCGGCGGGCGGAGAATTTAATAAATTTTAATAAAAATATTTTTTACGGGAGGAATTTTTAATGCGCATCATTCAGGGAGATATGATTGGCAGCGGTCTGCGGTTTGCGATAATCGGCTCACGTTTCAACGAACTTATCACCTCGAAGCTGATCGAGGGAGCCAAGGACGCGCTCACGCGCCACGGGGTAAGCTATCAGGATATAGACCTCTATTGGACCCCCGGCGCCTGGGAGCAGCCGGTAGTGGCGAAGGAGATCGCGCTTCTCGGCAAATATGACGCGATCATCACGCTCGGCGCAGTTATCCGCGGCGACACCACCCACCACGAATATGTGGCGGGCGAGGCGGCGAAGGGGCTCGCCCATGTAGGGCTTGAGCACCGCGTGCCGGTGGCCTTCGGCATCCTCACCTGCGACAACCTCGAGCAGGCTCTTATGCGCTCCGGCAGCAAGGCGGGCAACAAGGGAGCAGAGGCGGCGCTGGCCGCGCTTGAGACGGCGAAGCTGATGAGCGAGATACGCGGTACCGGGGAGGCGCGGGATTAATGCTTGATACGAAATGGGTTCGCGAACATTATGACGAACTGGCGGAGATGCTCGCTTCGCGCAATAACGCCTTTCCGCTCGACCGTTACAAGGAGCTTGACGAGGAGCGCCGCAGGGTACTTCTCGAGGTAGAGAAGCTCAAGGAGCGCCGCAACGCCGGCTCCAAAGAGGTCGGTATCAGGAAAAAGGCCGGCGAGGATACCGAGGCTCTGCAGAATGAGATTCGTGAGCTAGGCGAAGAGATAAAGAAGTTTGACGACAAGGCGAACAAGATAGAGAGCGAGCTGGACGAACTTGCGCTGCGTATCCCGAACCGCCCGCACGCGAGCGTGCCCAAGGGCAAAGACGAGAACGACAATATAGAGATGCGCCGCTGGGGCACTCCGCGCGAATTTGACTTCGAGCCGAAGCCCCACTGGGATCTCGGCGAGGCGCTGGGGGTCATGGACTTCGACCGCGGCGTGAAGATCGCCGAGAGCCGCTTTACGGTGCTCAAAGGCGCCGGCGCGCGTCTCGAACGCGGACTGATGAACTTCATGCTCGACCTGCACACGACGCAGCACGGTTTTACCGAGGTCGCGCCGCCCGCGCTCGTCAACTCAAAGACGATGACCGGCACGGGGCAGCTTCCGAAGTTTGCCGACGACCTTTACCGCTGTCTTAACGACGACCTCTGGCTCATCCCGACCGCCGAGGTCCCGCTGACGAACCTGCACTCGGGCGAGACCTTCAAAGAGTCCGACCTGCCGAAATACTTCTGCGCCTTCACGCCCTGCTTCCGCCGCGAGGCGGGCAGCTACGGCCGTGATATGCGCGGAATGCTGCGCCAGCACCAGTTCGACAAGGTCGAGATGGTGAAGCTCTCGACGCCTGAGAAGAGCTACGACGAGCTGGAGCACATGACGAACTGCGCGGAAAAGGTGCTGCAGCTTCTCGGCATTCCCTACCGCGTGATCGTCCTCTGCACCGGCGATACGGGCTTCGGCGCCGCCAAGACCTATGACATCGAGGTCTGGCTGCCCTCGCAGAATACCTATCGCGAGATCAGCTCCTGCAGCAACTGCGAGGACTTCCAGGCGCGCCGTATGGGAATAAAGTACAAGCCCGCCGACGGCGGCAAGGCGCGCTTCATCCACACGCTGAACGGCTCCGGCCTCGCGATCGGCCGCACGCTTATCGCGCTCATGGAGAACTATCAGAACGCCGACGGTTCGATAACGGTACCGGAGGCGCTGCGTCCCTATGTCGGAGGCCTGGAGAGGGTCTCACGGTAGCGCTAAAATAAAATGATCAGCAAAAGAGGCCGCGGGAGAAATTTTATCTTGCGGCTTCTCTGTTTTATGATACGATATACGGAAGCACGCCGGTTATGGGGACGACTGATGTAATTGTCCTTCCCTGTGCGGTGAATGCGGTAAATTATTCCTCAGCCATAATCAGTACGGCTGAGAGTTGTGTATATGGTTTTTATTGGCTTTTTATTATGGTTATGACGGCTTTATTTTTTATGTGACGGGAGCAGGGCTTTATTATGTTTAACAGCTCATATGGGACAACGGTGATCATGGTCGCGATGGTCGCATTGATCTGTATCTCGATACAGAAGTTTTTTAAAAAATACCTTGAAAGCGACCAATACTACTATCTGAAAGATATAACGCTGGTAGGTGCGTGGGCTCTCTGCGGCATCTGGATGCCTGACGGCCCGCTGCGCATTACCGTCGCCGCCGGCGTCGCCTCGGCCTGCATCGGATTCTGCCAGCGGGCGACGAAGGGCAAAAATCTGCGCTTCCTCTATTTTCTCGTAGGCCTCGTCTTTTCTCTCTTCGGACCGCGCATCGCCTTTATTGAATTTGCTAACGGAGAATACTATTACCTCTCGTACTTCGCCTCGGTCGCCATCAGCACCCTCTGGGTGGGGATATTTCCCATCTTCTTCCAGGAGATCGACGAGATACCGGGGCTCTGCGGCCTGCTGCTCACCGTAAGCTGGACGATGATCTCTGTGGTCATCCTCTCCTCTTCGCAGAGCCTTCACGACGCCTCGCAGATCTGTATGATCGGGCTTGTGCTGCTGCTTGTATTCTGGAGCCGCCACATCTACGCCTATCGCCGGCTCACCGAGCCGCTTACTGGGCTTTGGGGTACGCTCTTCGCGGGGCTCTCGATCCTCGGCGTCAGCAAGGGGATAACCTTTTATACCCTTGCGCTGCTGCCGCTGGGCTTTTTCGCCCTTCCGATAACGGAGACTTCTATGGGGGTTATCAGCGCCGCCCTCTCTCCGCGGCCTACCGGCAACCTCATTCTTTACCGAAAGCTCATCACGCGCGGCCATACGCACCCGGTCGCGATATATCTCGTCGTCACGGTCTGCGCCGTCCTTGGCTGTCTCGTCTCCGCGATCCAGCTTGGGATGCCTGACTTTCTCTATCTTCTGGCCGCCGTCGGCGGCGTATCCGGGGTGATCTGGGTGGTATACACATTTAAATACAAGCGGGCGAAGATGAACGGCGAGTGCCGGAAGCCGGGACTCTGGGGAGTCACCGTCGACAACATCTCGCTCAACTACGCTCTTACTAAGGTTCAGCACTGGATAAAGACCGAACGTACGCCGCATATCATCGTTACCCCCGACGCGCTCGCGGCGCTGCGCAGCCGCACAGACGAAAACTACCGGCGCATAGTGCGCGGCGCGGGGCTTGTCCTGCCGGACGGCGCGGGGCTAATCGGCGCGCTTAAGCTTATCGGGACCCCTATACAGGAACGCATCCCCGGTGTAGAATTCACCGAACATCTTTGCCGCCGCGCCGCCTACGAGGGCTGGCGCGTCTGGATGCTCGGAGGCGCGCCCGGAGTCGCCGAAACGGCGGCTGAGAGGCTGGCGGAGAAGTTCCCCGGCCTTACGGTCTCCGGTACCTGCGACGGCTTCTTCAAGCCCGAAGATACGGATGAGATATGCGCCGCGATACGCAGAGCGGAGACGGATATACTTTTTGTGGGACTCGGCGTGCCGAAGCAGGAATACTGGCTTGAGGAGTACCTCGGAAAGACCGGCGCTGTCGTCGGTATGGGAATAGGCGGCAGCATGGACGTCATCTCCGGCAGGCTGACGCGTGCGCCGAAGATATGGCAGAAGGTCGGCATGGAGTGGCTCTACCGCGTGATACAGGAGCCGTGGCGCTGGCGCAGGCTTACAAAGCTGCCGCTCTTCGTCTGGTATCTTGTTCTGACATATCTGCATATCGACAGCTATAAAAATGACGATATTAAGGTCGATAAGTAGTTTATCCGAGAATTTAGCGATAAAGTGTGCTATTTTATAGTAGAAATTGAAAGGATTGATCTGTAAATGAAGATGGATAAGATAATCAAACAGGCTCAGAGAATGCAGGCGCAGATGGCGCTGGCGCAGGAGGAGCTGCAGAACGCGGTTCTTGAGGGCGCGGCAGGCGGCGGCGCCGTGAAGGCGACGGCCAACGGCCACGGCGACATCCTTTCCATTACGATAGATAAAGAGGTTGTGAATCCCGACGACGTGGAGATGCTCGAGGATCTCGTGCTTGGCGCCGTCAAAGAGGCGATCTCGAAATCGAAGGAGCTCTCGAACGACAAGATGAACTCTGTGACCGGCGGTATGGGCGGCTTACCCGGACTTATGTAGAGGCCGTAATTGTCTCTCCCAGGTCCCGTTCAGAAACTGATAAAACAGTGGAGCAAACTGCCGGGCGTCGGTGAAAAGACGGCGCGCCGGATGGTCTTTCATCTGCTCAGGCAGGAGCCTGGGCAGATAAAAGATTTTGGTAACGCGGTCATCGCGCTGACGGAAAACATCCGCCGCTGCAGCGTCTGCGGCGCGATCACTGATGTTGACCCCTGTCCCATCTGTACCGACCCGATACGGAACAGGAAGCTGCTCTGCATAGTGGAAAGCGAAGAAGACTGCGTCGCGATGGAGCAGGCGGGAATCTTCAACGGTATATATCATGTTCTCGGCGGCAGGCTTTCGCCGCTTGACGACGAGGAGATACCGGAGGAGAGTATTGAACGCATGCGGCAGCGTGTCGAGGAGGGCGGAATAGAGGAGATAATCCTCGCCACCGCCCCGCGTATAGAGGGAGACCTCACGGCCTACGCGATACAGGAGGCGCTTGAGGGGCTGCCGGTGAAGATATCCCGCCTCTCCTACGGGCTTCCCGTGGGCGGCAGCATCGGTTTCGCGGACCGTGTAACGCTGCATATGGCTATGGAGTCCAGAAAGGAGATGAGCTGATTTCGCAAAGACAGTGTGAGTATGTTTCGCGCAATAACGGACTGAGGAAATTTTTAGAGAGGAGGAAAAAGAAATGCGTCATGACATGGAACTTTCAAAAGTGATGAAAAGACTGGTCACCGCGGTAATGGTTTTCATATGCGGCGCGGCCGGCTATCAGTTTTCTCTGCTGATACTCAAGGAAAACTGGTGGCCCTCGATGTCCCTTATCCACCCGATAGGGACCAGCGTTTTTATCGTACTGTTGTCAGCAGCTTGCGGCTTTATTCTTGCACCTTTGTTCTGGTGGGCATTAATAAAATTCGGACAGTTTTTCGAATCCAAAATACAGAATGTAAGTGTGTCGGATCTGATCGTAAGCATGATAGGGCTGATACTGGGGCTGCTTCTGGCAAACCTGATCGCGATACCCCTCGCGAAGATCCCCGGAGGTGTCGGCGTCTATATCGCCGTGCTTCTCAACGTGGCCCTTGGCTATTGGGGGCTGCGCTTCTTCGCCAAACGCGGAGACGATTTCTGGAATATGCTGACGAACATCGATCTCAAGTCGAAGCTTACGCGTTCTAAGAAAAAGGGCGTCGACGGGGTGATCGAGGATATCGTCGGACCGCAGGCGGTCGTCTCCTATCCGAAGGTGCTCGACACCAGCGCGATAATCGACGGGCGTATTCTCGATGTCGCCCAGACAGGATTCCTGGAGGGGACGATAGTGCTGCCGCGCTTTATACTCGCGGAGCTGCAGGGGGTCGCCGATTCCACCGATTCGCTGCGCCGTACGCGCGGACGCCGCGGGCTCTCCGTCGTCACCGAACTTCAAAAGGTAAAGGGGCTGACGATCGAGATACCGGAGATGTCGCTGCGTGACCTCGGACGCGACAAGGTCGACGAGGCGCTTGTCGTACTCGCGCGTCAGCTGAACGGCAAAGTCATAACCACGGACTACAACCTTAACCAGGTGGCTCAGATAGAGGGCGTCGACGTGCTAAACGTCAACGATCTTGCTAATTCCCTGAAACCGATGCTGCTTCCCGGCGAGAAGGTCGAGATAGATATCATCCGCCTCGGCAAGGAAAACCATCAGGGCATCGGCTATCTTGACGACGGCACGATGCTTGTCGTGGAAGACGGCTACCGCCACGTCGGCGAGCGCGTGAAGGTCACGGTAACCTCCATGCTGCAGACCTCGGCCGGCAGGATGGTCTTTGGCCGTATCCACCCTTAGCCGATGGACGCTCCGCGCTGGTCATTCCTGATAGCGGCCGGGGGCTCCGGAAGAAGGCTCGGCGGCGAGCCGAAACAGTTTCGCGAACTGTTGGGGAAGCCGCTGTGGAGATGGTCATGGGCGGCTGCCGAAGAGCTGCGCCGCCGCGGAGAGATAGAGGATATCGTCCTTGTGGTGCCGCGCGAGTATGAGGCGGAGATACGCAGGGAGACGGAAGATATAGAGCTCACTGTGACATGCGGTGGGGCGACGCGCTCCGAATCCGTGGTCAAAGGGCTCATGAAATGCAGCGGGTCACACGTGCTTGTTCACGATGGGGCCCGCCCTTTTATAACCCCTGCCCTGTGCCGCAGGCTGATGGCCGCCGCCGCTGAGGGCGGCGGGGCGATACCGCTGCTGCCCTCCGTCGATTCCCTGAAGAGGATAGAGGATGAAAAAATATCCTGCGCCGACCGCAGCCTCTATTTCCGCACCCAGACGCCGCAGGCCTTTGAGCGTGAGCGGCTCATCCGGGTGATCGAAGAGGGCGGCCTTGAGGGGACCGACGAGGCCTCAGTCTGGCTCGCGGCGGGGGAGAGGCTTGCCTATGTGGCGGGCGAAGAGAGGAATTTTAAGGTGACGACGCCGTTTGATTGGGAGATGGCTTGCGCTTTGACCGAAAGGGCTATTGAAAAAAGAACTGGACACGGTTATGATATCCACCAACTTGTTGAGGGGCGTCCGCTGATAATCGCGGGCATCCGTCTTGAGGGAGAAAAATTTGGCCTGTTGGGCCATTCGGACGCCGACCTTGTGACGCATACGGTGATGGACGCGCTGCTGGGCGCGGCGGGCGAGCCGGATATCGGCACGCTCTTTCCCGCCTCAGATGAACGGTGGCGCGGCGCGGACAGCGTTACGCTGCTGCACAGCGTACTCTCGCTGCTCTCGTCTAAGGGCTGGCGCGTCGACTGGGTGGACGTGACGCTCAACGCCCAGAGGCCGCGCATGGGGCATCTAGTGCCGCGCTTCATCGATAAGATGAACGGTGAACTTGGCGGCGGAGAAGAGAGACGGCTCTTCAACATGAAGATAAAATCGGCAGAAAGCTGCGGCAGCGCGGGCAGGGGCGAGTGTATGATATGCCACGGGGTGGCGACCATCTCACGGCTGATTCCCACCGGGGCCGCGGTAAAAATAGATAAATAATAATTAAACAACGGAGGCCTTTTGAAAACATGGGTGATAACAAAAAAAACAAGTTTGTTGAATATCAGGGCTTTACATTTGACGACGTGCTTCTGGTACCGGGCTACAGCGAAGTGGTGCCGGCCAAGGTCGACGTCTCGACGAAGCTGACGCCTCAGATCGACCTTAACATCCCGATATGCAGCGCCGCGATGGACACCGTCACCGAGGCACGCCTCGCGATCGCGCTGGCGCGCGAGGGCGGCATCGGTATCATGCACCGCAACCTCCCGATAGAGAAGCAGGCGATCGAGGTCGATAAGGTAAAGCGCTCAGAATCGGGCGTCATCGTCGACCCATTCTACCGCCACCCTTCCGACTCTGTGCGCGAGGCGGTCGCCCTTATGGAACACTATCATATATCGGGCGTGCCGGTCGTCGACGACCAGATCCGCCTGGTAGGCATCATCACCAACCGCGATCTGCGCTTTGTGACGAACCTCGACCAGCCGATCTCCAACGTTATGACGAAGGAACACCTGATAACGGCGCCGATGGGAACGACGCTCGACGACGCGAAAAACATCCTCATGGGTTCGAAGGTGGAGAAGCTCCCGATAGTTGATAAGGACAATAAGCTTAAAGGGCTCATCACGATAAAAGACATCCTCAAGGCGAAGGCCTTCCCCAATGCCACGAAGGACTCGCACGGACGCCTGCGCGCCGGCGCGGCAATCGGCGTCGGCAGCGACGCGAAGGACCGGGCGGCGGCGCTGGTGAAGGCCGGCGTCGACGTTATCATCGTCGATACGGCGCATGGCCATTCAAAAATGGTCATTGACATGGTCAGAGACCTTCGTGCCCTCTATCCCGACCTGCCGCTCATCGGCGGCAACATTGCCACCGCGGCGGCGGCGGAGGCGCTTATTGACGCGGGCGCCGACGGTGTGAAGGTGGGTATCGGCCCCGGCTCGATCTGCACGACGAGGATCGTCGCCGGTATCGGCGTGCCTCAGGTCGCGGCGGTGATGAACGTCTCCGAAGCCGCCCACAGGCGCGGCAAGACCGTGGTCGCCGACGGCGGTATCCGCTACTCGGGCGATATCGTCAAAGCGCTTGCGGCGGGCGGCGACGTCGTTATGATCGGCTCGCTCTTCGCCGGAACCGAGGAGAGCCCGGGAGAGGCCGTCATCTACAAGGGACGCTCCTTCAAGAGCTACCGCGGCATGGGGTCGCTCGGCGCGATGAAGGGCGGCTGCAGCAAAGACCGCTACTTCCAGGAGGGCACTACGGAGGATAAGCTCGTCCCCGAAGGCATAGAGGGCATGGTTCCTCACAAGGGGCCCATCTCGGGGGTCATTTACCAGATGGTCGGCGGCATCCGCGCCGGTATGGGCTACGTAGGCGCGGCGACGCTCGAACGGCTCCATGAGGAGTCGCAGTTTGTACAGGTGACGGCCGCCTCGATGAAGGAGAGCCATCCGCACGACGTGGTTATCACGAAGGAAGCCCCGAACTACTGGGCGGAATAAATTTTTAAAGATAACGAAAGCGGGCCGTCCCTGGATTGGGACGGCCCGCTTTTTAAATGTTGCCTTTATCTTACCCGCCGAGGCCGAACTTTTTTCTTATCCAGTCGGCGCGCAGCGGGAAACCGTTCTCCCCGTACTGCTTTGCCGCCGTCATGGCGTCGCCGGAAAAATCCCCGCCGCTCAGACGCGCCGTCCAGGCCTTAGCCAGGTTATGGGCGGCGATCCAGTCGCGCTTTGCGATAAGGCGCAGAAGCAGCTCCGAGTTCTCAAGCGCCTTGCGAGCGCCCTCAAAATCGCCGCGCTCCGCGTCTGCGATGGCCTTGGTGCTGTACAGTATCGATCCGCAGCGGCCGCCGCGGCAGCTTTCAAAGAGGGCCGCCGCCCGGTCTATGTGGGAGAAGAGCCCCTCCATATTTCCCGCGTCAAGCGCGATGTTTGCGGCGGTGGTGTGAAAGTAGCTTCTTCCCCAATAAAGATTCATCGCCTCGCACTGCCGCGTACATTCGGAGAGCTGCGCCGCCGCCCGCTCCAGGTCGCCGGTTCGCTCGTAGATCTCCCCGAGGTAGCATTTGGCGACAAGCATTCCGAGGGTGTATCTCCTGCCGGTCAGCTGCATCTGCTCAAAGAGCTTGACGGAGTGAAGGAATATCTTTTCCGCCGCC